>NZ_CP127294.1:0-315000 GCF_030285625.1 Amycolatopsis sp. 2-15 | reverse complement strand
GTCACATGTTTCACCACGGGGGTAGAGCTACTGGATGGTCTAGGGGCCTTACCGGGTTACCGAAATCAACCAAACTCCGAATACCGTGGTGTGAGAGTGTGGCAGTGAGACGGCGGGGGATAAGCTTCGTCGTCGAGAGGGAAACAGCCCAGAACACCAGCTAAGGCCCCTAAGTGTGTGCTCAGTGGGAAAGGATGTGGGATTGCCCAGACAACCAGGAGGTTGGCTTAGAAGCAGCCACCCTTGAAAGAGTGCGTAATAGCTCACTGGTCAAGTGGTCCTGCGCCGACAATGTAGCGGGGCTTAAGCACACCGCCGAAGCTGTGTCATTGACACAATAGATCCGCGTGTTCCCTTGAGGAGCGTGTGTAGTCGTGTTGATGGGTAGGGGAGCGTCCTGCATCCAGGGAAGCCACGGTGGAAACCAGTGGTGGAGGGTGTGGGAGTGAGAATGCAGGCATGAGTAGCGAATGCAGAGTGAGAAACTCTGCCGCCGGATGACCAAGGGTTCCTGGGCCAGGCTAATCCGCCCAGGGTAAGTCGGGACCTAAGGCGAGGCCGACAGGCGTAGTCGATGGACAACGGGTTGATATTCCCGTACCCGAGCATGTGCGCCCATGATGAGGCAGTTGATACTAACCACCCAAAGCGCATGGTGAAGTCTTCGGATGGAGCTGTGTTGTGGAGCGTGGGATCTGATTCTGTAGTAGTCAAGCGATGGGGTGACGCAGGAAGGTAGCTCCGCCAGGCGATGGTTGTCCTGGTGTAAGCGTGTAGGCCGTCATGTAGGTAAATCCGCATGGCTATAGGCTGAGACGTGATGCGTAGCCGTTTGAGGCGAAGAGGGTGATCCTATGCTGCCGAGAAAAGCCTCTAGTGAGTGCATGCACGGCCCGTACCCCAAACCAACACAGGTGGTCAGGTAGAGAATACCAAGGCGATCGGGTGAACTGTGGTTAAGGAACTCGGCAAAATGCCCCCGTAACTTCGGGAGAAGGGGGGCCAGTGCTCTTGAGGCCTTTTACAGGCTAGGGAGTGGTGGCCGCAGAGACCAGCGGAAAGCGACTGTTTACTAAAAACACAGGTCCATGCGAAGTCGCAAGACGATGTATATGGACTGACGCCTGCCCGGTGCTGGAACGTTAAGAGGACCGGTTAATCCCTTCGGGGGTGAAGCTGAGAATTTAAGCGCCAGTAAACGGCGGTGGTAACTATAACCATCCTAAGGTAGCGAAATTCCTTGTCGGGTAAGTTCCGACCTGCACGAATGGCGTAACGACTTTCCGGCTGTCTCAACCACAGGCCCGGCGAAATTGCACTACGAGTAAAGATGCTCGTTACGCGCGGCAGGACGGAAAGACCCCGGGACCTTTACTATAGTTTGGTATTGGTTTTCGGTTCGGCTTGTGTAGGATAGGTGGGAGACTGTGAAGCGGTGACGCTAGTTACTGTGGAGTCATTGTTGAAATACCACTCTGGTCGAATTGGGAATCTGAACCTCGGGCCATGATCTGGTTCAGGGACAGTGCCTGATGGGTAGTTTAACTGGGGCGGTTGCCTCCTAAAGAGTAACGGAGGCGCCCAAAGGTTCCCTCAGCCTGGTTGGCAATCAGGTGTTGAGTGCAAGTGCACAAGGGAGCTTGACTGTGAGACAGACATGTCGAGCAGGGACGAAAGTCGGGACTAGTGATCCGGCACCACCTGGTGGAAGGGGTGTCGCTCAACGGATAAAAGGTACCCCGGGGATAACAGGCTGATCTTGCCCAAGAGTCCATATCGACGGCATGGTTTGGCACCTCGATGTCGGCTCGTCGCATCCTGGGGCCGGAGTAGGTCCCAAGGGTTGGGCTGTTCGCCCATTAAAGCGGCACGCGAGCTGGGTTTAGAACGTCGTGAGACAGTTCGGTCCCTATCCGCCGCGCGCGTAGGATACTTGAGGAAGGCTGTCCCTAGTACGAGAGGACCGGGACGGACGAACCTCTGGTGTGCCAGTTGTCCCGCCAGGGGCATGGCTGGTTGGCCACGTTCGGAAGGGATAACCGCTGAAGGCATCTAAGCGGGAAGCCTGTTCCAAGATGAGGTATCCCACCCCATGTGGGTTAAGGCCCCCAAGAGACGATTGGGTTGATAGGCCAGAGATGGAAGCACAGTAATGTGTTGTTGAGTTGACTGGTACTAATAGGCCGAGGACTTGCCTACAAAGATGTTACGCATCCACTCTACGGTTCTGAAACACCACGCGTGTTTCGTAGTGTTTCGGTGGTTATAGCGCCAGGGAAACGCCCGGTCCCATTCCGAACCCGGAAGCTAAGCCTGGTAGCGCCGATGGTACTGCAACCGAAGGGTTGTGGGAGAGTAGGACGCCGCCGAACTAAAAGTAAGGGTTAGGCCCCGGTTGAGAACGCGCAAGCGATTCTCCCGGGGCCTAACTCTATTTCCGGGTATTTTCACCCGCTGCCGACTGCGCCTTGCCCGGCCACCCCTGCGCCTTGCCCGGGCAGGAACGCCGGCTGCCCCACCGAGGCCGCGCTCCCCAGCCCAATCCGTACCCTGGGGGAGTGACACGTCTGCTGATCATCCAACCCGATGCGGGCGACCCCCTCGGCCCGCTCGGTGACTGGCTGGCCGAGGCCGGCGCCGAGCTCGATGCCCGAATGCCGCCGGAGAACGAGCTGCCCACGGACCTCGACGGCTACGCGGGCGTCATCTGCCTCGGCGGTGGCATGGGCGCGCTGGACGACGAGCGCCACCCGTGGCTCGCCGATGTGCGCAAGCTGCTGAGCCAGGCCACCGGCAAGCAGCTCCCGACGCTCGGCATCTGCCTCGGCGCCCAGCTGCTCGCCGCGGCCACCGGCGGCCAGGTCGTGGTCGGCGAGGACGGGCCCGAGGTCGGTCCCGCGCTGGTCTCCAAGAAGGACGCCGCCTGGACCGACCCGCTGTTCGCCGACCTGCCGCTGATGCCGGACGTGATCCAGTTCCACAACGACGTGATCAAGCGCCTCCCGCCCGGCGCCGAGCTGCTCGCGTCCGCGCCGCTGTACCAGAACCAGGCCTTCCGTCTGCGACGTTGCGTCTACGGCGTGCAGTTCCACATCGAGACGACGCCGGACGTCGTGCGCCGCTGGGCCGAGGACGAGCCCGAGATGGCGGAACTCACCCGTCCGGGGGCGCTCACGCCGGAGAAGCTGATCTCTGTGCACGCGGACATCGCCGAGACCTGGCGGCCGTTCGCGCACCGGTTCGTTCGATTGGCCGCCGGGGAGCTCGACGCGGCGGCGGAGAGTCAACACACGTTGCCGCTGGCTTAACGGATGATGCATGGATCACTAACGCAGCGTTGACGATTCACTCGATCGGTCAGGTACCTTGCGAGAGATGCTCCCGTAGGTACGGAGGACCGGGGTGGATCCCTCGCTAGTGGTCGTCGTCGTCATCGGCACGGCTCTCGTCTTCGACTTCACCAACGGCTTCCACGACACGGCCAACGCGATGGCTACCTCCATCGCCACGGGCGCGCTCAAACCGCGGGTCGCGGTAGCCATCTCGGCGGTGCTGAACCTCGCCGGTGCCTTCCTGTCGGTGGAGGTCGCCAAGACGATCTCCAGCGGCCTCGTCGACGACGCCAAGATCGGCCCGTCCATCGTCTTCGGTGGGCTGATCGGGGCGATCGTCTGGAACCTCGTCACCTGGTACATCGGCCTGCCGTCGAGCTCGTCGCACGCGCTTTTCGGCGGCCTCATCGGCGCCACCTGGGTTTCGGCGGGTGCCGACTCGGTGCACTTCGGCAAGATCGTGGACAAGGTCCTCGTGCCGGCCGCCGCGTCGCCGGTCATCGCCGGCCTGGTCGCGGCCGGCTTCACGTACCTGGTCTACAAGCTCTTCGTCCGCAGGCGTGGCGGGCGCGGCTTCCGCGTCGGGCAGATCGTGTCGGCGTCGCTGGTCTCGCTCGCGCACGGCACCAACGACGCACAGAAGACCATGGGCGTGATCACCCTGACGCTGGTCAGCGCCGGCAGCCTGCCCGCGGGCTCGGCGCCGCCGGTGTGGGTGATCATCAGCGCGGCCTCGGCCCTCGCGCTCGGCACGTATCTCGGTGGCTGGCGCATCACGCACACGCTCGGCAAGGGCCTCACCGACATCGAAGGCCCGCAGGGCTTCGCCGCGCAGACGAGCAGCGCCGCGGTGATCCTGCTGTCGTCGCACTTCGGTTTCCCGCTCTCGACCACGCACGTGTGCTCCGGCGGGATCGTCGGCTCGGGTGTCGGCCGGCGCGAGGCGCCTGTGCGCTGGCGGATGGCGGGACGCATGGTCGTGGCCTGGCTGTTCACGCTGCCCGCGGCCGCCCTTGTCGGCGCAGCCGCGGGGAAGCTCGCGTCGCTCGGCACGGCGGGGACCGTCGGCGTCGGGGTGGTGGGCATCGCCATCGGCGCCGGCATCTACGTGCTCTCGCGCCGCCGCCCCGTCACGGCGCACAGCTTCCAGGTGCCGGAGCCCTCGGCCGCCGACACGGAACCCGACCGGCTCGCCGCCTGAAAGTGAACGCGTGCCTGCCTGCTCAGCCGACGCGGATCCGGCTACGGTGAAGGAGATGGCAGAGCGCGCGCGGACGGCCGCATCGGCGGCCCGATACGGCTTCACCGACGACAAGGCCGACGCCCAGTTGCGCGCGGCGGGCTGGTGGGACGCCGCGGGACCGGTCGAGGGCACCGCCGACGTGCTCGCGGCCCTCTCGCGCGCCGCCGACCAGGACCTCGCGTTGCAGAGTCTCGACCGCATCCGCGAAGCCGACGAAGGCGCGTGGCCCGAGCTGGACGGCGCCCTGCGCGACAACCGGACGTTCCGCGGCCGCCTGCTCGGTGTGCTCGGCACGTCCACCGCGCTCGGCGATTTCCTCGCGGCCAACCCCGGCGAGTGGCACTGCCTCGCCGACCACCGCTGCACCGTGCCCGAGCAGTTCGCGGACCGGCTGCTCGAGGACCTGCGCCAGGACGACGGCACGTACGTGACCGGACTGGCCGCCGAGCAGGCGCTGCGCACGGCGTACCGGCGGCTGCTGCTCGGCATCGCGGCCGTCGACCTCGGGCACCTCGTCGAGGAGGGGCTCGAACACCCGTCGTTCAAGGACATCACCCACCAGCTGACGCTCCTGGCCGAGGCCGCGCTGAAGGCCGGCCTCGCGTCGGCCGAGCAGGAGGTCGGGGCGAGCGCCGAGGGCAAGCTGGCCGTGATCGCGATGGGCAAGACCGGCGGGCGCGAGCTCAACTACGTGAGTGACGTCGACGTGATCTTCGTCGGCGCCGGCGACCTCGGCGTGGCGACGCGGCTGGCCAGCACGATGATGCGGGTGGTCGGCAAGGCGTGCTTCGAGGTCGACGCGGCGCTGCGGCCGGAGGGCAAGAGCGGCGCGCTCGTGCGCACGCTGGAGGGGCACACGGCGTACTACCAGAAGTGGGCGAAGACCTGGGAGTTCCAGGCGCTGCTCAAGGCGCGCCCGGTCGCGGGTGACGCCGGGCTGGGCCAGCAGTACGCGGAGATGGTCGCGCCCATGGTGTGGGCGGCCGCCGATCGTGAGAACTTCGTGACCGAGGTGCAGCAGATGCGCCGGCGCGTGGAGGACCACGTGTCCGCGGAGCACGCTGAGCGCGAGCTGAAGCTGGGCCGCGGTGGGCTGCGTGACGTCGAGTTCGCCGTGCAGCTGCTGCAGCTCGTCCACGGGCGGGTGGATCCCGAGCTGCGTTCACCGTCCACAATGGAAGCTTTGGCGGCGCTGGGTGAGGGCGGGTACGTCGGGCGCGCGGACTCGGCCGAGATGGGGACTTCGTACGAGTTCCTGCGCACCGTCGAGCACCGGCTGCAGCTGCGCCGGCTGCGGCGCACGCACTTGTTCCCGGAGTCGAACGACACCGACGAGCTGCGCATCCTCGCGCGCGCGTGCGGGATTCGCGCGGTGCGTGGCCGCAGCCAGGGCCAGGAGCTGCTGGCGGAGTTCCGCCGCCACGCGCAGGGGATCCGGCGGCTGCACGAGAAGGTCTTCTACCGCCCGCTGCTGCAGTCCGTGGCGAACGTGCCGACGGAAGCGCTGCGGCTCACGACGAAGCAGGCCGCCAGCCGGCTCGCCGCGCTGGGTTACGCGGCGCCGGAAGGCGCGCTGCAGCACATCAAGGCGCTGACCGCGGGCGTCTCCCGCCGCGCGGCGATCCAGCAGGCGCTGCTGCCCGTGTTGCTCGATTTCCTCGCCGACACTCCGGATCCCGACGGCGGTCTGCTCTCGTACCGGAAGGTGTCCGAGGCGCTGGAGGACACGCCCTGGTACTTGCGTGTGCTGCGTGACGAGGGCACGGTCGTGGAGCGGCTCGCGTTCCTGCTGGGGACGTCGAAGCTCGTGCCCGACCTGCTCGTGCGTGCGCCGGAAGTGCTGCAGCTGCTGGGAGAACCGGCTCGGCTGACGGGGCGCAAGCCGGCCGAGGTGGCGACGTCGCTGCGGGCGGCCGTCCGGCGTCAGCCCGGGTTGAACGCGGCGGTGGCGGCTGCGCGGTCGTTGCGGCGGCACGAGCTGTTGCGCGTGGCCTGTGCGGATTTGCTGGGACTGCTGGACGTTCCGGCCGTGTGCGAGGCGCTGTCGAGCGTGTGGGTCGCCGTGCTGCAGGGTGCGCTGGCCGCCGCGTACCGGCAGCGGCAGGCGGAGCTGGGGCGTACGCCGGCGACCGTCGCGGTGATCGGCATGGGCCGGCTCGGGGGCGCGGAGCTGGGCTACGGCTCGGACGCCGACGTGCTGTTCGTCTGCGAGCCCGCGGAAGGCGTGTCGGACTCCGAGGCGGCGAAGTTCGCTTCGTCGGTGGCCGAGACCGTGCGCAAGATGCTGGGCGCGCCGAGTTCCGACCCGGCGCTGGTCGTCGACGCGGACCTTCGGCCGGAGGGCCGCAGCGGGCCGCTGGTCCGGACGTTGGAGTCCTACCGCGCGTACTACCAGCGCTGGGGCGAGGTCTGGGAAGCGCAGGCATTGCTGCGCGCGCGGTTCATCGCCGGCGACGAGGAGCTGGGCGAGCGGTTCATCACGATGATCGACCCCGTCCGCTACCCCGAGGGCGGCCTGGACGCGACGAAGGCCCGCGAGATCCGCCGCATCAAGGCGCGCGTGGAAACCGAGCGCCTGCCCCGCGGCGCCGACCCGACCCGTCACACGAAGCTTGGCCGCGGTGGGCTGGCTGACGTCGAGTGGACCGTGCAGCTGTTGCAGCTGCAGCACGCGCACGAGCAGCCGAGCCTGCGGACCGCGTCGACGCTCGACGCTTTGACGGCGCTCGCGGACACGGGTCTGGCGCCCGCGGAGTCGGTCGATTACCTGCGCGAGGCGTGGCTGCTGGCCACGCGCGTGCGCAACGCCGGGATGCTCGTGCGCGGCAAGGCCGTCGACGAGGTGCCCAGCTCGGGCCGCGACCTGGCCGCCGTGGCGCGCGTGTTCGGCTACACCGTCGACGACGATCCGGGCGAGTTCCTCGACAGCTACCGCCGCGTCACGCGCCGCGCCCACGCAGTGGTCGAGGAGCTGTTTTACGAGAACTAGCTTTTACCTAGAGTGGGGCGCGTGACCGATCGCGAACCGTTCCGCACCCGCATCAAGGTGCGCCACTACGAGCTCGACTCGCTGGGCCACCTCAACCACGCCGTCTACCACTCCTACGGCGAGGTCTCGCGCATCGAACTCTTCGAATCCGCGGGCGATTCGCGGCTGCGCGAGGAAAACCTCGCGCCGGTCCTGCTGGAGTCCCACATCGTCTACCGCCGCGAACTCCGCGGCGGCGACACCGTCGACGTCACCTGCGACGCCCGCTTCGGCGACGGCAAGGTCTTCTGGATGACCTCCCGCATCCTCAAACTCGACGGCACCCTCTCTGCCGAGATCACCTGCACGGTGGGCCTGATGGACCTGGCGGCCCGCCGCCTCGTCGACGACCCCCGCGGCCGCTTCGAACGCGCCGGCCTGAACCTCAAGGTCCTCTCGACGGGGGAGCAGTGACTTCCCGGCTCTCGGAGATCCGCACTTCGTACGACACCGTCGTCGCCAGCTACGCCGAACAGCTCCGCGACCGCCTCGCCGGCGAACCCTAGTTGCGTTCCGTGCTGGCGCTTTTCGCCGAACTCGCCGATGACCGCGTCGCCGACGTCGGCTGCGGCCCCGGCTGGGTCACCGCCCACCTGCGCTCGCTCGGCGTCGACGCCTTCGGCCTCGACCTCTCACCGAGATGATCGCCTTCGCCCGCCGCACCCATGCCGGCGTCCCCTTCGCGGTGGGCTCGATGACGGCGCTGCCGCTACGACGGCTTCCGTGGACGGCGTCCTCGCCTTCTGGTCCCTCATCCACATCCCGGATGCCCTCGTCCCCACCGTCCTCGCTCACTTCCACCGCGCCCTCCGCCCCGGCGGTGTGGTCCTGCTCGGCTTCCACGTCGGCGACACGACCACCTGCAAGACCTCGGGCTACGGCGGCCACCCCATGCACGTCCACATCCACCGCCGCCGCCCGGCCACCATGTCGGCCTTCCTGCGGGCAGCCGGTTTCACCGTCGAATCGGAACACCTGCTCGACCCGGACGCGCGCGTCCCCGGCGGCGTGGTCATCGCGCGGGCCGGTCAGTCCCAGTAGCTGAAGAGCGCTTCGCTGAGGTTTCCGGCCGCCAGTCGATTGTGCGCGCGGCGGAATAGCAGAGGCGGCGGAAGTCGCGGACGTCGGACTCGGCCGGTCAGTCGGCTCGCATGCCGCGCCACACGAAGTCCACCAGGTTTTCCGTAGCCGCCTTCCAGTCCTCGTCCGGCCTGAGCAGCAGCAAGCCCGCCATGGCGCGCATTACCGTGTCCACCGACGTGTCCGAGCGGATGGTGCCGGCGGCTATGTTGGCGTTCAGCAGGGTGCCGAGGGCGTCGACCAGGGATTTGTACGCGTGGGCCGGCAGTTGGGCGCTGCTCGAGGCCGCGCGCAGAGCCGTGGCGAGGCCGCGTTTGGTGATCAGGTAGTGGGCGAGGTGCTCCCTCGCCCACACCCGGAATGCCTGCTCCGGCGAGCGCTGCTCCAGCAGCGCCGGCACGACTTCGACGAGCTGGCACACCTCCCGCTCGTACACGGCGAGGATGAGGTCGGCCGCGGTCGGGAAGTGGCGGTACACGGTGCCGACGCCGACTTCGGCCTGCTTCGCGATGGCGTTGAACGAGACCTCACCCGAGCACGCGAGCGTCTGAGCCGCGACGGCGAGGATGCGCTCGTGGTTGCGCCGGGTGTCCGCGCGTCGCGGGCTGACCGATCCCGTCGACATCGTTCCTCCCGTTCCCGGCGGCGTCTTCCCTGCTCAAGACTCTAGTGCAGCCCTGGAGCGACTCCAGGGCAACTTTCATTGCGAAGCGGATAGTAATCCGATAGCCTCGGAAACACGAGTCCTAGCGGATCACTATCCGCTAGTTTACGCCGACCGTGTGGCCGGCTTCTCCCACCACATCTGCGGGAAAGAGATCCGAGTGGACATCTCCCTCGAAATCAACGGACGAGTCGAACAGCTCGCCGTAGAACCCGGCGTGACGCTGCTCGACGCGTTGCGCGAACGCCTGGGCGTGACCGGCCCGAAGAAGGGCTGCGACCGCGGCCAGTGCGGCGCCTGCACCGTGCACGTCGACGGTAAACCCGTGCTTTCGTGCCTCACCCTCGCCGCCACCGTGCGCAAGCCGGTCACCACGGTCGAAGGTCTGTCCACTGAGGACGAATTGCATCCCGTGCAACAGGCGTTCGTGGACCAGGACGCGTTGCAGTGTGGTTTCTGCACGTCCGGGCAGGTCATGTCGGCCGTCGCCGCTGTGCGCGACGATGTCACGGACGTCCGCGAGTTCATGTCCGGCAACCTGTGCCGCTGTTCGGCGTACCCGAACATCGTGGCGGCGGTCGAGCAGGCGAGGAGGGCCGATGCGACCGTTTGAGCTGACCGCGCCCACCACTGTCGAAGACGCGCTCGACGCGTCCGGAACCTTCTTCGCCGGCGGCACCACGCTCGTCGACCTGATGAAGCTCGACGTCCTCACCCCGCAGCGGGTGCTGGACATCAACGACCTCCCGCTGCGCGGCATCGACACCACCGACGGCCTGCGTTTCGGGGCGCTGGAACGGATGGGTGACGTCGCCGCGCACCCCGGCGTGTACCCGGCGATCTCGCGCGCGCTACTGCTGAGCGCTTCGCAGCAGCTGCGGAACATGGCCAGCATCGGCGGCAACCTCATGCAGCGCACGCGGTGCTCGTACTTCCGCGACGTCAACATGCCGTGCAACCGGCGAGATCCGGGCAGCGGGTGTTCCGCGCTGGCGGGAGTGAACCGGATGCACGCGATCCTCGGCACGAGTGACGCCTGCGTGGCCACCCACGCCAGCGACGTCGCGGTGGCGCTGGTCGCGCTCGACGCCGAGGTCGAACTCGCGGGCAAGTCCGGCACGCGCACGGTGAAGCTCACCGATTTCTACCGCACGCCGGGCGAAACGCCGGACGTGGAGAACGACCTGCGCCCCGGTGAGCTGATCACCGAGGTGCGCGTGCCGCGGCTCGACTGGGCCGAGAACTCCACCTACGTCAAGGTTCGCGACCGTCAGTCGTACGAGTTCGCGCTGGCGTCGGCGGCGGTGGCTCTGGACGTGCGGGACGGCGTGATCGCCGACGCGCGGGTGGCCGTCGGCGGGGTGGCGACGGTTCCGTGGCGGCTCACGGCGGTGGAAGAAGCGTTGCGGGGCAAGGATGTCACGGAGGAGTCGTTCGTACAGGCGGCTTCGCTGGCCGCCGAGGGGGCGCGGCCGTTGGCGTTCAACTCGTTCAAGGTGTCGCTGGTGAAGCGCACGGTCGTGCGCGCGCTGCTGGAGCTGACCGAAGGGAGCCGTCGATGAGCGACAGGCTCGATGCGCCGCTGAAGGTCACCGGGCGCGCGAAGTACGCGATGGACCACAACTTGCCGGGCATGGCGTACGGCTACGTCGTGGTCAGCACCGTGGCCCACGGCCAGGTCGAGACCATGGACGCCGATGCGGCGAAGGAGGCGCCCGGCGTTATCGCGGTGTACACGCCGTTTGAGCGGCTGGACCTGCGCACGCCGCCGGTGTCGCCGATCATGGGCGAGACGTGGGTGCCGCTGCGCAACACCGACGTCGACTACTACGGGCAGCCGATCGGGTTCGTAGTCGCGAACTCGTTCGAGCAGGCGCGCGACGCGGCGATGCTGGTGCGCGTCACGTATGACGAGAAGCCGGCGCTGGTGTCGTTCGACGACGGCCTGGCGTCGGCCGAGGACGCGCCGGAGTCGCGGGGGAACCCGCCGCAGATCGAGGTGCTGGCCGACGAAGTTGAGTCCATTGAGGACGTTTTCGCCGCCGCGCCGTTCGTGGTGGACCACGCTTATCGCACCGCTACGCAGAACCACGCGGCGATGGAGCCGCACTCGGCCGTCGCGGTGTGGGACGAGGGCGAGCTCACGGTCTACACCGGCAACCAGGGCAGCAACCTCATCGCCACCGAGCTCGCCGGCGCGCTGGATCTGGACGTCGCGGCCGTGCACGTGATCAACCCTTACGTCGGCGGCGCGTTCGGCGGCAAGGGCCGCACCTCGACGCCGGCGTTCCTCGCGGCAGCGGCGGCGCGGGAGCTGGGCCGTCCGGTGAAAGCGGCCTTGACCCGCGAGCAGGTCTTCACCGCGACCGCCACCCGGGCCACGACGCTGCAGAAGGTCACCATCGGTGCCGATGCCGACGGCACGATCCTCGGCCTGCGCCACGACTCGTGGTCGAGCACGGCGATGGACCGCTCCTTCGTCGAGCCGACCTCGCACGGCACCTCACGCGAGTGGTACGCCACCAAAAACCTGTCCATCAGCCAGAAAATGGTGCCGCTCAACATCCCGCCGACCACGTTCATGCGCGCGCCCGGGGAGGCGCCGGGCTCATTCGCGCTGGAAAGCGCGATGGACGAGCTCGCGCTGGCGCTCGACATGGACCCGATCGAGCTGCGCGTACGGAACAGCTCGCTCGCCCCGCCGGGCAAGGACCTGCAGTGGTCGAGCAAGCACCTCGACGAATGCTTCACCGTCGGCGCGCGCGAGTTCGGCTGGTCTCCGCGGCCGAACGCACGCGTCGAGGGCGACTGGCTCGTCGGCGTCGGCATGGCGACCGCGATGTTCCCCGCCCTCCGCTTCCCCGCCACGGTCGGCATCACGCTGCACGCCGACGGCACCGCGGAGGTCGCCACCAGCGGCGCCGACCCGGGCACGGGCCTGCTCAACGTCATGTCGTCCGTCGGCGCCGAGTCGCTGGACCTCGCGCCGTCCCGGATCACGCCTCGCCTGGGCGACTCCAAGCTGCCCCCGGGCGGCATGTCCGGCGGCTCCACCGCGACGGCCAGCGTCGGCACCGCGATCATGCTCGCCGCGAGCGAGGTCCTCGACGCGCTGCTGGCCCTGGCCTCCGCGCCGGGCGCCCCGTTCGCAGGGCAAATCGTGACGTACGCCGACGGCCTCCTCCACGGCGACACCGACACCATGCCCTTCGGTGAGCTGCTTCGCGCTGTCGGCCGGGAATCGTTGTCCGCCAACGGCTCCTCCGCCCCCGGTGAGGAACTGACCAAGCATTCGTTCAGCTCCTTCGGCGCCCAGTTCTGCGAGGTCCGCGTCCACCGCCTCACCGGCGAAGCCCGCGTCTCCCGCCTGCTCGGCGTCTTCGACGGCGGCCGCATCATCAACGACAAACTCGCCCGCAGCCAAATCAAGGGCGGCATGATCTGGGGCGTCTCCGCGGCCCTGCACGAGGCCCTCGAGCTGGACGGGGTCGGCCGCTTCGCCAACGCCGACTTCGCCGGCTACCTCCTGCCGGTCAACGCCGACATCCCCGACATCGACGTCCACTTCGTCCAGTACCCCGACACCTTCCACAACGCCGTCGGCGCCCGCGGCATCGGCGAAATCGCCACCGTCGGCGTCGCCGCCGCCATCGCCAACGCCATCCACAACGCGACCGGCGTCCGCGTCCGCCACATCCCGATCATGGTGGAAGACCTGCTGGTGGACTGAGCCTTTTCGGCGGGGGTGTGAACAGACGGCCGTCGGGGTTTCCGCCCCGGCGGCCGTCTCATGCACCTCGCGAGCCGCAACAACGGCAGTGGTCGGCGCGGTGCTTCGCGAAGGACGCCGAGTAAACGGGCAAAAAAAATCGGGACGACGGCCGAGGTATTCCCTCGACCGCCGTCCCGCGTCTTACCTGGCCGTCAGTTCACGGCCGGCCGATCACACGTCGTAGTAGAGCGCGAACTCGTACGGGTGCGGGCGCAGCCGCAGCGGGTCGATTTCGTTTTCGCGCTTGTAGGAGATCCAGGTGTCGATCACGTCGGGCGTGAAGACGCCGCCCTCGAGGAGGAAGTCGTGGTCGGCTTCCAGGGTGTCGAGGACCGAGCCGAGGTCGCCGGGGACGAGCTTGACGTTCTTGGCCTCCTCGGGCGGGAGCTCGTAGAGGTCCTTGTCGATGGGCTCCGGCGGCTCGATCTTGTTCTTGATGCCGTCGAGGCCGGCCATCATCATTGCGGAGAAGGCCAGGTACGGGTTGCCCGACGAGTCCGGGCAGCGGAACTCGGCGCGCTTGGCCTTCGGGTTGTTGCCCGTGATGGGGATGCGGACACACGCCGAACGGTTGCGCTGCGAGTACACCAGCGAAACCGGCGCCTCGAAGCCCGGCACGAGGCGGTGGTACGAGTTCACCGTCGGGTTCGTGAAGGCCAGCAGGCTCGGCGCGTGCTTGAGCAGGCCGCCGATGTAGTGGCGCGCCGTGTCGGACAGGCCCGCGTAGCCGGACTCGTCGTGGAACAGCGGCTGGCCGTCCTTCCACAGCGACTGGTGGCAGTGCATGCCCGAGCCGTTGTCGCCGGCGAGCGGCTTCGGCATGAACGTCGCGGTCTTGCCGGCGTTGAACACGGTGTTCTTCACGATGTACTTGAACAGCTGCAGGTCGTCGGCAGCGTGCAGCAGCGTGTTGAACTTGTAGTTGATCTCCGTCTGGCCGGCGGTGCCCACCTCGTGGTGCGCGCGCTCGATCTCGAAGCCGGAGCCCTGCAGCTGGCGGACGATGTCGTCGCGCAGGTCGGCGAAGTGGTCGACCGGCGGGACGGGGAAGTAGCCGCCCTTGAACTTCGTCTTGTAGCCCTGGTTGCCGCCGACCTCGTCGGCGCCGGTGTTCCACCAGCCCTCGACCGAGTCGATCTCGTGGAACGACGCGTGCTCGGCCGAGTCGAAGCGCACGGAGTCGAAGATGTAGAACTCCGCCTCCGGGCCGAAGTACACGTTGTCGGCCACGCCGTACTCGGCGATGTACTGCTCGGCCTTGCGCGCGATGTTGCGCGGGTCGCGGCTGTAGGCCTCACGCGTGAACGGGTCGTGCACGAAGAAGTTCAGCGAGAGCGTCTTGGTCTTGCGGAACGGGTCGATGCGCGCGGTCTCGGGGTCCGGCAGCAGCATCATGTCGGACTCGTGGATCGACTGGAAGCCGCGCACGGACGAGCCGTCGAAGGCGAGGCCCTCTTCGTAGGCCTCGAGGTCGAAGGCCTTCGCGGGCACCGTGAAGTGCTGCATCACGCCCGGCAGGTCGCAGAACCTGACGTCGATGGACTCCACCTTCTCGTCGGCGATCAGGCGCTGGATGTCGTCTGGAGTAGTGGGCACCCTCGGTGACTCCTTCTTCGATCGAGCTCGCTCGGCAGTACTCTCTTCGGCTCACGCTAAGAGTGCGGTGTTGCCCGACCGTCACCCGTATGTTTCACACACGTTAACGGGTGGCGTGACACGCGCCATCCGACCAGGGCGGATGTGGTGTGCGCCACCGGCATACCCTGGACGGGTGGCGAGATGGACGGGCGAATGGCTCCCCGGGACCGGCAGCGGTCCGGGCTCGGAAAACCGAACCGCGCCGAAATGGCCCGGTGAAACGTTCGGCCTGCCCGAAGCCGGCGTCGGCTCCGTTGCAGGGTTCGGTTCGCGCCTGTTGGCGCTGGTCATCGACCTGGTGCTCGCGGGCCTGATCACCACGCTGTTCGTGCGCTACGACCTGCAGGACGTCGCCGCGATGCAGACGTTCAACTGGTGGGCCGGCGTCGCCTGGGCCGTCATCACGACCGTGCCGGCGATGTTCTTCGGCTTCACGCCGGGCATGGGCGCCGTGGGCGTCCGCGTCGCGCGCCTCGACGGCGCCACGATGGTCGGCCCCTGGCGCGCCGTGGTGCGGATGGTGCTCACGGTCGTGATCGTGCCCGCCCTCGTCCGCAACACCGACGGCCGCAGCTGGCTCGACCGCGTGACCGGCACCGTCGTGATCCGGATGCGCTGACCACAGTCCCAAGAAAAAGGCCTCCCACTCGGCGACGAGTCGGGAGGCCTTTTCCGTGGACCAGGGTCAGCGTCGGCGGATCGTCCGCTGCACGTTGCGCATCTTCGCGCCGGCGGGCATCGGGCCCTTCGGCATGGCCGCGCCGCGGTTGCCGAGCGCCGCGAGCTTGGCCTCGAGCGCGTCGACCTGCGGCGGCTTGAGGTTGCGCGGCAGCTTCATCAGCGTGCTCTGCAGCTTCTTGAGCGGGATCTCGTTCTCGCCGTTGCCGATGGTGTAGTCGTAGATCGGGGTGTCGCCGATCAGGCGCGACACGCGCTTCTTCTCCTGCGAGAGCAGCGCCTTCACGCGGTGCGGCGCGCCCTCGGCCACGAGGATCACGCCGGGCGCGCCGAGCACGCGGTGCACGGCGTCGAGCTGCGTGGTCGCGGCGACGGTCGGCGTCACGCGCCAGCTGCCGCGCATGTTCTCCAGCGCCCACGCGCCGGCGCCGGGCTGGCCGTCGGCCTTCGTGTACACGGTCTTCTGCACACGGCGCCCGAAGATGATCACCGCGAGCAGCACGCCCAGCACGATGCCCAGCGGCAACAGCGCCCACTGCACGTTGAAGATGAACCCGACACCGAACAGGACGCCCGCGACGACCACGATCGAGCCGGCCATCCAAGGAATCAGCATCGGGTCTTCGCGGCGTTGCATCTTGAACGCCTCGAAGAGCTGCCCGCGCCGCGCCTTGCCGGCCGCGCGCTTCTCCTGCTTGGCCAGCTTGGCCGCTTCCTTGTCCTGCTTTCCCGCCATCTGACCAGGATACGGCCGCGTGCCCTGCCACGAATCCCTCGGCCCCCTCTGCGAGGATCGAGGGGTGGCAAGCGCATCGTCTCCGAAGAGTCGCCAGGGCCTGCTCGACGGGCTGGACCCCGAGCAACGAGCCGCCGCCTCCGCGCCGCGTGGGCCCGTCTGCGTTCTCGCCGGCGCCGGCACGGGCAAGACGCGCACGATCACGCACCGCATCGCGCACCTGGTCGGCGCAGGTCACGTCTCCGCCGGGCAAGTACTCGCCGTCACCTTCACCACGCGCGCGGCGGGCGAGATGCGCACGCGGCTGCGCGGTCTCGGCGTCGACGCCGCGCAGGCGCTCACCTTCCACGCCGCGGCTCGCCGGCAGCTGCGGTACTTCTGGCCGCGTGTGATCGGCGACCGGCCGTGGGACCTCGTCGACAACAAGTTCCGCCTCGTGGCGCAGGCCGCGCAGCGCGCGCGGCTGAGCACGGAGACGGAGGTGCTGCGCGACCTCTCGAGCGAGATCGAGTGGAGCAAGGCCTCGCTCGTGTCGCCCGACGACTACCCGGCCGTCGCCGCGCGCACGCAGCGCGACACCCCGGCCCCGGTGGCGCAGGTCGCGCAGGTCTACCGGCTGTACGAGGAGATCAAGAACTCCGCGCAGGTCCTCGACTTCGACGACCTGCTCCTCCACACCACGGCCGTGCTCGAAGAACACGAAGCCGTCGCCGTCGAGTTCCGCGACCGCTACCGCTGTTTCGTGGTCGACGAGTACCAGGACGTCACGCCGTTGCAGCAGCGCCTGCTCGACGCGTGGCTCGGCGGCCGCGACGACCTCACCGTCGTCGGCGACGCCAACCAGACCATCTACTCCTTCGGCGGCGCTTCTCCGCGGCCGCTGCTGGAGTTCACACGGCGCTTCCCCGAGGCCACCGTCGTGCGGCTCGAGCGCGACTACCGGTCGACGCCCGAGGTCGTCGGGCTGGCGAACCGGGTGATCGGGGCGGCGCGCGGGCGTCCGGCGGGGTCTCGCCTGAAGCTCGTCGGCCAGCGGCCGCCGGGGCCAGAACCGCGCTTCGCCGAGTACGAGGACGAGTCGGCCGAAGCGGCGGCGGTCGCGCGGCGCGTGCGCGAGCTGCTCGACGGGGGAGTGTCGGCCAGCGAGATCGCGGTGCTGTTCCGCGTGAACGCGCAGTCGGAGGCCTACGAGCAGGCGCTGTCCGAGTCTGGCATCCCGTATCTCGTGCGCGGTGGCGAGCGGTTCTTCGCGCGCGCCGAGGTGCGGCAGGCGATGTCGGCGCTGCGCGTCGCGTCGAGTGATCCGACTTCGCTCGACCTGGTGACGGCGGTGCGGTCGGTGCTCGCGCGCGTCGGGCTCACCGAGCAGCCGCCCGCCGGCGGGGCGGCGAAGGAGCGGTGGGACGCGCTGCTCGCGTTGGTGGAGCTGGCCGAGGAGCTGGCGGCGAGCTTCGCCGACGCCGACCTGCCGCGGTTCGTCGCGGAGCTGGAGCAGCGCGCGGCGGCGCAGCACCCGCCGACGGTCGAAGGCGTCACGCTGGCGTCGCTGCACGCGGCGAAGGGCCTGGAGTGGGACGCCGTGTTCCTCGTCGGCCTGTCCGAGGGCACGATGCCGATCCTGCACGCGGGCGACGACGAGGCCGCGATCGAGGAGGAGCGGCGGCTGTTCTACGTCGGCGTCACCCGGGCGCGGGAACACCTGTCACTCTCGTGGTCGCTTTCGCGCACGCCGGGTGGCCGCCGCAACCGCCGCCGCAGCCGGTTCCTCTACGGGCTGATCCCGGAGGACCACCCCGCCGCCCGTGTCGCGCGGTCGCAGCAGACGTCGTCGGCGCCGGGCTCGAAGGCCGCGCGCTGCCGGTTGTGCGGCGGGCCGCTGCTGCAGACGATCGAGGTGAAGCTGGGGCGGTGCTCGAAGTGCCCGTCCACAGTGGATGAAGGGCTGCTGGAGAAGCTGAAGACGTGGCGCGGCGAGCGTTCCCGGGAACTCAAGGTGCCGGCCTTCGTGGTGTTCACCGACGCGACACTCATGGCCATCGCCGAACAGCGACCGACCGACGACGGAGCGCTCGTGTCGATCTCCGGCATCGGCGCGACGAAGCTTGAACGCTTCGGCGCGGAGGTGCTCGACGTGGTTCGCGCCTCGATGCGGTCTTGACCGCGTCCGCACCCTGATCGGTGCGGCGAACCCGCTGCTCGGAGGCGATCTTCGTAGCTTCGGAGAGTTTTCGGGAAAATAAGTTGCCCCGGTGTGCGAGGGGCAATAATCTGCTCCTACCCGGGTGGGAAGCCCCCGGTCTGGGGATCCACATGACGCGCGCCGCCTCGAGCGGCGAACGTCCGGACAGCGAAAGGTGGTGCCGGTGAAATGATCAGCAACATGATGCACACGAACCCTGGCACCGGTCTGTCCGGCTGCGGTCTCATCCCCGCTTCGCGCCAGGGTACCGGTGTGCCCACGAGCGCCCACTTCGGCGGATTCCGTCGGATTGACGAGCGTACGTGGACCGCGGTTGAGGTCACCCTGGCCAACGCCGCCCTCGTTGGCGCGTACCCGCAGGTTGACGTCGATCTGCCGACCATCAAGCAGTTCCGTGTTCCGTTGTCGATACGGGAGCGAAGTTCCTGACCTAGTCAGGACACGAGGCTCACGAAGGCCGCGGAACCGGTAACCGGATCCGCGGCCTTCGTGTTTTTTTGGCTGCACAACCCCATGAGGAACAAGTTGTCCAGTTCGATCGACAGTCCCAAAAACACCGAAACGACAAGAAGGAGCACGGAAATGTCGTCCGCCATCGCCTTCGCCGAGGGGTTCGACCTCGGTATCGGCGACCTGCTCGACGGGGCCGCCGCCCCTGAGCTCGACCTGCCCTGCCGTTCCCGCGACGCCGACCTCTGGTTCGCCGAGTCTCCCGCCGAGCTCGAGCGCGCCAAGGCCCTGTGCGCCGACTGCCCCGTCCGTGAGGCCTGCCTCGCGGGAGCCCTCGCCCGGCGCGAGCCGTGGGGCGTCTGGGGTGGCGAGATCTTCGAGCGCGGTGCCGTCATCGCGCGCAAGCGGCCCCGTGGCCGCCCGCGCAAGAACGCCGCCCTCGAGCCCGCCGCCGCAGCCCGGAGCGCCGCCGCATGACCGTCGAACTCATCACCATCCGCGACTACGAAGCGCGCACCCGCGAACCCGACCGCGCGCACCCGCTACCCAAACAGCTCGATACCCAGGAGACCAGCGAAATGTTGCTTCACGAAGAACTGTCCCGGGCCCGAATACGGGACCTGCACCAAGAAACCCAAGCGCTCCGCCCCTGGCGCCGCGCCCGAGCCGCCCGCCGGTGGTCCCGCCTCGCCCGCTGGGCGGCGGACCGCTCGAAGCGGTTCGAGGACTGAGTTGCCTTCGGGGGCTTTCAGGCTCTGAGGCTCGGCGTCGTTGAGGTTGGTTGGCCTCTGCGGCGCAGAGTTTCGAGTCCTTGAGGCACTGAGGCGTTGAGGTTCGGAGATCTCTGGGGCTCGGCGTCGTTCGAGGTTGGTTGGCCTCAGCGGCGCTGAGTTTCGGGCCGCCGAGGCCTTGAGATTTCTCCAGACTGCTTGCAGTCTTTGGGTTTTCGAAGTCCTCGATTTGTTGTCGGTGTGGAGGGCCGGCCCCCGGGGTGGTGACCGGCCCTCCGGTCATTTCGGGTTCGGCGGATATCGGGGACGCGGTCAGTCGCGTCGGCGTCGATGTGCTTCGGTGCTTCGCGGCTGTCGCTGCGGTTGCGGTCAGCGCGGCGAATCCCAGCCGGATCCGGCCCCGGCCGCGGAATTCGTCGATTCGGCCGCTCGACCCTGCGCAATGTCGGCGCCATCGGCCGGTGGCCGCCTGCCAATTACTTGGCGCCTCAGCTGATCCCCGCGGTGCTGCCGGGTCACTGCGGACCTTGTCGGCGGGCAGCCGGTTTGTCGGCTCGGTTCCGGTGGGGCTTCGGGTGTTGAATGAGGTTGTGTCCGCTCACACTCACGACCACATCGACTGGGCCGATCGGCTGACTCAGCTCCGCACGGCCGACACCCTCGACTCCGACGCCCTTTCGGCCATCGCCCGGCGGCTGGTCGCCGCCCTGCCCCCGACACCGACGATCGTCGACCTCGGCTGCGGCGCTGGCGGCATGAGCACCCACTTCGCCCGCGGCCTGGCCACCCACGGCGGCGGCACCCTCGTCCTCGTCGACGCGACACCGGAGCTGCTCGCCGAAGCCGAGAAGTCGGTACGGGCAGCCGTCGACACCGCCTCCAACGCTGCCGATGCGGTTGCTGGGCAGGCCACGCGCGGCGCCGTTGGGGGCGCTGGCTCGACCGGAAGCCGATCGGGGTCGGATGACCGCGCGGACGGTGGCTCCGCCAATGCGGCTTTCGATACCAGTGCGGTCGATGCGCCGGCCACGCGCGCCCGCGTTGGAGGCGCTGGTTCTGTCGGAAGGCGACCGACGTCGAGCGATCGCGCGGAGGGTGGTTCGACCAGTTCGGCCACCGGTGTCGTCGAGGTGCGGGTGGTGCGGGGTGACCTCGCGGATGCCGGGCTGCCGGGGGTGTTGCCGGCGGCGGATCTGGTGTGGGCGTCGCGCGTGGTGCATCACTTGCCGGACCAGCAGGAGGCCGTGGGGACGGTCGCGGCGGTCGCGAAGGCGGGCGGGCTGGTGGCGCTCGCGGAGGGCGGGCTCGATTTCCGGTGCCTGCCTTGGGATTTGGGCGTCGGCAGGCCCGGGCTCGAGGACCGGTTGCTGGCCGCGCAGGCCGAGTGGTTCATCGGCATGCGCGAGGGCATCGAGGGTGCCGTCGCGATGCCCTACGGTTGGTCGACCGCGCTGGAGCGCGCCGGGCTCACCGACGTCGACTCGTTCGGCGCGCTCGTGCACCACCGCGCGCCGGGCCCCGCGATGCTCGCGGAGTACGTCGTCCACCGCGTTGCCCGCATTTTCGAGTTCGGCGGCGAGTACCTCACGCCGGACGACCGCGAAACCCTCACCTCCCTCCTCGATCCGGACGGCCCCTATAACCTTGCCGCCCGGCGCGACCTCTACCTCACCGGCGCGAAAATCGTCCACTGTGGACGTCGCTCGTGACCGCCCCGGGCCCCACCTGCTCCCGTTGTGGCCGCGCCCGCTCCGCCGAGCCCGACCCGCTCGCCGCCCTGTCCTGGGTCTCCACCAAGGACAACGGCCGCTCCCAATGGCTCTGCACGACCTGCGCCCGCGACCACGTCCGCGACATCGAAGCCAAACTCCCCGACGAATACTGGTGACCCTCGGGCGAATCACCTCCCTTTCGCTAGTTGTCCGGCCGACCGTTGGCTGGGTCGGCCGCGCGCTTTTCACCACCCACCCGGACCTTCCGGGCCGGCTCGCGGGCAGAACCCCCGTGTGCCCGAAGTGTTGAGCCAGCGTGAGTCGTCGGCTCGCTCGCCATTCACGGAACACGCGCCAAGTGCTTGACTCCGCGTGGGCATCGCGCGCGAAGGCGGGTTGGCAGTTTCGCCGGCGTGAGCACGTGCCGTTCGGCCCGCGATCGTCTGCCGGCCTGAACTGCTGTCTGGCGCGCTTGCACCGCTGCCCAACCCACATTGCAGGCTGACGCGGGTTGGGCAGTTTCCCAGCCGTGCGTGTGAGCCCTCCCGCTCGACTGCCTGGTCGGCTTTCACCGCTATCCAACCCACCTCGCGGACCGAGGCGGTTTCGTAGCTCCGCCGCCACGTGTCGGAGACGTTCGGTCTGCGCTCGCCGGCCCGCCCGTGCGTTGGCGAGAGGTTCGGCACGGCCCTCGCTCCGTGCGAACCTCCGGCAACGGCCCGCGCGCGGCCGAAAGGCCTCGCCGTGGGTGCTCACCCCGGCGTCATGCGGCAGTCTCCCGGCGGTGTACCGCGCGGACTTTCGGACGGGGTGTGCGGGCGGCCTGGGTGTAGGCGCTGACCAGTTCCCGGGTGATGTCGGCCGGGGTGTCGTTGAGTTGGCGGGGCGTGCAGCGCACGAGGACGGTGCCCGTGGCGGTCAGCGCCAGGTGGCTGAAGTCAGTGGGGCCGGCGCCGGTGCGGTAGCGCCAGGCGAGGCCGACCTGGTCCCACCAGGCGTCGGCGATGCCGATGCGGCGGCCGCGCAGGTCGCAGATCGTGACGTTCCACTGGGGGGACGGCAGGGGAGTGTCGCGCAGGAGGCGGAGGGCCTGGCCGTCGGTGAAGGTTTCGCGGTCGTCCATCCCGCGGAGCACGGCTCGGACCGCCGAGGAGCCGCGTTGGTTGCCGGCGTCGAGTTCGGCCAGGAGTTCGGCGCGGGCGCACACGCCCCAGAACAGCGGGAGCGTCGTCAGGCGTTCGACGGCCTTCGGGTCGGCCTCGCGGCGCGCCAGGTCCAGGGCGGCGCGCGGGGCGCCGGCGTAGGGGAGGCCGTCGATGATCACGGGCTCGGGCATGCGGGCCGTGCGGTAGGTCAGGACGCCGGGCTCGGAGCCCGGGCGACGGTAGTGCGGCAGGAGCAGGTGGATCTCGCCTGTGAGCGGGTGGGAGATGCCGTGGGCGCGCAGCGCGTCGGTGCCCGTGATGACGGCGTCGGGGCCGTAGCGGGCGATCGTGGCGTGCAGCAGCTGTAATCGGGACGGCGGTTTGTCCTGGATCACGAACACACCGGGATACACGCGGCGCCACGGCCCGCCCGGCCGCGCCAGCCTGGCGGCTCTTCGGGCTGAGATCCCGGCGCTGCGTAGCTTCTTGAGGTCGATCACGCCGACCGGCGTGGAGTCACGGTGAGCCACGTCCCGGATGCTTGCGGTAGTCGTCATGATTCGAGGATGACCGCTCGGCCATCCGAGTGGAACCGGCTTCCCGGATCTGTGGATAACTCCGTGAAACAGGCCCGTGGCACCGCCGGGCCTGTGGACAACTCAGCGGGCGAAACCGGGCTGCCAGCGCTCCACGATGCCGCGCGCCGGGACCTCCGCGTCGAGCTGGCAGAGGATGCCCGTGGACCCCGCCGTGACGCGGTGGATCATCAGGTACTCCGGCGGCAGGTTCAGCGACCGGCCGACGCGGAAGTCGCTGCCGCGGGTGTCGCCGACGCGACCGGCCTGGCGCTGCATCCAACGGCGGGTGAAGTGGAACGTCGGCGTGGCCAGCGGTTCCGTGAACGGCGCGAGGTACGCCAGCACCTCGTCGGCGGCGAGGTCGGAGTCGGTGCGGACGAAGCCGTTCTCGCGCAGCAGCCGCATGAGGTCGTCGGACTCGCCGTCGAGGGCCAGACGCGTCATCTCGCCGAGGTGGCGCGGGATGCCGTTGGGCAGCTTCGCGACGCCGCCGAAGTCGAGCACGCACAGGCGGCCGTCGTCGGTGACCATGAAGTTGCCGGGGTGGGGGTCGGAGTGCAGCAGGTGCGCCCGCGCCGGCGACGAGTAGTGGAACTCCATCAGCAGCCGGCCCGCGAGATCGCGCGTCTCCTGGTCGCCGCCAGCGATGACCTTGGACAACGGCGTGCCCGTGACCCACTCGGTCACCACGACCTTCGGGGCGCTCGCCACTACACGAGGGATGAGGAACGCGGGATCGCCCTCGAACGCCTTCACGAACGCGCGCTGGTTGTCGGCCTCGTTGAGGTAGTCGAGCTCCTCGTCCATGCGGTCGGCGAGCTCCGCCATCAGCGGTTTCACGTCGGTGCCGGGCACGAACGCCTGGAACAGCCGGCTGAAGCGCTGCAGCTGCCGCAGGTCGCTGCGCAGCGCTTCGTCGGCCCCCGGGTACTGGACCTTCACGGCGACCTCGCGCCCGTCGTGCCACGTAGCGCGGTGGACCTGGCCGATGCTGGCCGACGCCGCCGGGACGTCGTCGAAGTGCGTGAACCGGCCTTCCCACGAACGGCCGAGCTGCTGCGCCAGGACCCGGCGCGTCTGCTGCGCCGACATCGGCGGCGCGGCGGACTGCAGCTTGGTCAGCGCTTCGCGGTAGGGCTTGGCCATGTCGTCGGGCACCGCGGCCTCGAAGACGCTCAGGGCCTGGCCGAACTTCATCGCGCCGCCCTTGAGCGTGCCCAGCACCTCGAACAGCTGCTCCGCGGCCTTCGCCGACAGCGTCGCGCTCACCTGTTCCGCACTCTGGCCCGCGAGGCGCTTGCCCCATCCGCCCACGGCTCGGCCGGCTATCCCGATGGGAATGCTGGCGAGTTTCGCGGTGCGCGCCGCACCTCGGCGCGGCATTGCGGATTCGCGGTCTGCGGAGTCGGTCACCCTCCGATTCTGCCTTGGTGACCTTGGTGGCCGCAGCCTGCCAGGGGGTGTGGGCTACGTCTCCGGTGGCGCCTCGGGTGCTCCGCAATCGCAGTCCGGGTGCGGTTCCCAGTAGCGATGGCGCAGATGGCCTTCGAACGGATCGAGCTCGAGGGTGCTGTTCCACGTCGGTGGCGGCTCCGCGCTCGGCGACAGCACGCGCAGGGCCTGCGCGACGGCCAGCGAAGCGCACGCCTGGACGGACCCGAGGTCGGGCCGCTGGTCGACGTCCACGAGCTGGGTCGCGACGCGTGGCCACGAGTCGTCGAGGTCGGTCTTGCTCAGGTCGCAGCAGCGCAAGCAGGTGCTTCGGCCCGGTACGACGAGCGGACCGACGAGGATCGTGCCGTCGCGGACGCGGGCCGGCAGGTGGGTGACGCCGTCGTCGACCAGCTCCGCCACCAGTTCCGGGGCGGGCACGACGGCATCGGTGAGCACCACGACGTCCGGCGAGCGCTGCAGGTTGCGGGCGGTGCTCACCTCGGGCGCGACGCGGGCCAGCACGTTCTGGGTGGCTTTGCGGCGTGAAAGACCCAGCTCGGCGGCGGTGAAGCCCGAACCGAGGTCGGCTTCGGTGACGACGCCACCGGAGCGGACGTCGATGTGCCCGACCCCGGCGTTGGCCAGCAGTACGGCGACCGCCACGGCGATCCGGCCGTCGCCCCGGACGGTCACCAGGCTCTGGCGTCTTCGCTCGGTGAGCGCGGTCTGATGATGGCGGGCGCGCAGGGACCAGAAGCCGGTCTCGACGCGCTTGGACGCGGGACTTGGCGCTTCCGTGACCAGGCCCAGCGCGGTGAGCTGTTTGAGTAGAAGCCGCAGCTGGTCGCGGTGTTCGCTCTCGGCGAGCACCGCGTCGAGTCGGCGGCTGCCGTCGAGCCGGCGCACGAGCGCGATGACGCTCGGTGCCAGCCCGGTGGCCACCACGCCGTGGCGCGGGTCGAGGCCGATCTGGACTTCGTCGTTGCCGCGTTCGAGCACGTGGAGGCCCTGGAGCAGCGTCGGGTAGGCGGGGAGGAGGACGTTCGGCGGGGGAACAGTCGACAGGCTCATGATGATCAGCTTGACACCTCGGCGACGGCCGGCAGGCGTTCAGAGGCGAGTTATCCACAGGCAAGGCGAGTTGTGGACAACTCGGGGCTGTGACCTTTCGACGCTCCCAAGTTGTCGGTCGGTGGCCTTACCGTTGTCGGGTGGTCGAAGCACGGATGCCCTCACTGCGGGGCCGGGGCGGAACGAACCCCCCGTCGGACACTCCTGAACACAAGGTCGAGGTGCGGCGCAGCGCGCGTCGGCACCGGACGGTCACCGCGTACTGGAAAGACGACACCCTTGTGGTGCTCATCCCGGCACGGATGACCCGCGCGGAAGAGAGGCACTGGGTCGCGGAGATGGAGCGCAAGCTGCAGCGCACCGAACCGCGGAAACCCGCGTCGCCGAAGTCCTCGGACGACGCGCTGCTGGCACGCTGCGCCGTGCTGGCGGCGAAGTACGTCGATCCACGGGCGATACCCGCGAGCGTGCGCTGGGTGCCGCCCATGCGCACCCGCTGGGCCTCCTGCACGCCCGTCGACGCGACCATCCGCGTCAGCGACCGCCTGCGGCGGGTGCCGCCGTGGGTCCTGGACTACGTGCTGGTCCACGAGCTCGCCCACCTGCGCGAACCCGGGCACGACGCGGCATTCTGGGCGCTGGTCAACCGATACCCGAAGACGGAACGCGCGATCGGGTACCTGGAGGGGCTGTCGGCGGCGGCTGGGTGGGGGATTTCGGAGGAGGACGACGACTGAGCGGCGCTGGGCCCTGGTGAGGGGTTGAGGGCGGGTTTCCCGAGATCGGGGTGCCGCGGCCCGCGAATTCGCGCGGGCGGTGAGGCTGCGGCTCAAGGCTCTGGAGCAAGCCCGCGCGATCGCGAGTTCGCCGCAACGCCGGGCTGGTCAGCCGGAGACGGATCGGGTCGGCCGACTGCGGGCGGTCTTGATCGAGCCGGCCGAATGGACCTGAGCACGATCGGCAGCGGATATCGCTGCCGACGTGTGCAACGCAGGCTCGCGGCGAGCAGCCAGGGGTCAAGGGCGACCCGCTGTCCTGAGGATGGCTCGGATTGAGCAGGCGCCACGGCAAAGGCGCCTGAGCGAGCGGCTGTTGTGTCGGCCGGGCGTCGGCTGCGGTGCTCCTCCGGCAGCCGGCGTCTCGTCGTGCAGGCGAGAGGCCGGGCCGGTGGCGCGGCTGGGACCGGCCTTGCCCGTTGGACCCCGCCCGCCCGCTGCGGGTGGTCTTGGTCGAGCCGGCCGAATGGATCGGGCCCGCTCGGCGGCACGGTTCGCCGCCCCGCGGGGACGCGCGAGAAGGCTCCGCTCAGCGTTGGCAGGCGCTGGGGGCGGCAGCCGTCCTTGGGATGAGAGGCCGGCACGTGGAGTTGTTGACAGCCTGGAAAGCAGCCGGTCCTCCATCGCGAACGCGGCGGAGGACCGGAGCTGGACCGAATGGGGTCAGGAGGTGGGGTTGTCGCCCTTGTCCTGGTCCGAGCCGGAGTCCGGCTTGGCCTCCGAGCCCGATTCCGAGCCCGAGCCCGAGTCCGAACCAGAGTCAGAGGAAGACGCCGAAGCAGAGCCGGACTCCGCCGCCTCGCGTTTCTCCGTCTTCTCCAGCTCCGCGATCGGATCGAAGTCCTCGCCGATGACCGGGGTGTCGCCGAGGCGGTCGGCGAAGTCCAGGGGCTCGTCGAGGTCCTCGGCGGTCGGCATGAGGTCCGGGTGGGACCAGAGGCCGTCGCGCTTGTCGATGCCGTGGCGGTCGCCCACGAGCTTCCACAGCGACGACGCGGCGCGCATGCGGCGGGGTCGCAGTTCGAGGCCCACGAGGGTCGCGAAGGTCTGCTCGGCGGGGCCGCCCGTGGCGCGGCGGCGGCGCAGCGTCTCGCGCAGCGCGTCGGCGCCCGGCAGGCGGTCGCCGATGGCCTCGGCGACCACGACGTCCACCCAGCCCTCGACCAGGGCGAGCAGGGTTTCGAGCCGCTTCAGGGCCGACTCCTGCTCGGGTGTGGTCTTCGGCTCCAGCAGCCCGGACGACATGGCCTCTTCGATGCTCGCCGGGTTCGACGGGTCGATCTGGCCGGCCAGCGACTCCAGCGCGGACGTGTCGACGGTGATCCCGCGCGCGAACTCCTCCACGGTCGCCAGCAGCCGCTGCCGCAGCCACGGCACGTGGGCGAACAGGCGCTGGTGCGCGGCCTCGCGCGCGGCGAGGAACACGAGCACCTCGCTGCTGGGGACCTCGAGCCCCTCGGTGAACTTCTCGATGTTCGCGGGCAGCAGCGCCGACGTGTTGGCCGGGCCCAGCGGAAGGCCGACCTCCGTGGACGTCAGCACCTCCTGGGCCAGCTGCGCGAGCGCGTTGCCGAGCTGGGAGCCGAAGGCCATCCCGCCCATCTGCCCCATCATGGAAAGCAGCGGCCCGGCGGCCTGCTTGGCCTCCTCGGGCAGCGCCTGCATCCACGCGCCGGACACCTGCTGCGCGACCGGGTCGCAGAGCCGCTGCCACGTCGGCAGCGTCTTCTCTACCCACGTGCGCGCGGACCACGCGACGGTGGTGTTCGCGCCGGCGGGCAGGATCGTCGCCGCGTCGAGCCACAGCTCCGCCAGGTGCGCGGCGTCGCGCACGGCCGTGGACGAGTCTCCGGTGCCCGACGCGAAGCCGATCTTGCCGTCGTCGCTGCCGCTCAGGTTCTGGAGTGCGATCTGTTTCGCCAGGTCGTAGTTCACTGGCCCGCTCGATGAGCCCGCCTGGCTGAGCATCTGGCCCAGCTGGCTCAGCATCTGACCGAGCTGGTTGAACGCCTCCGCGCCCGACGGCTGCTCCGAAGGGTCTCCGTCGCCTCGTTTGTCGGGATCGGGAGGTCCGAAACCGAACGGGGGTTTGCTCATACGTCCACCGTACGCGGGTAGGGCCTCTCCCAGCGCGTCAACCATGGCCTTCACCGGGAAGCGAACACGGTCACCGTACGCTGTCGCTCGTGACCAAACCCGACGAGGAGACCGCGACCGCGAGCAGCCGGACCGAGCCGTCGAGGGAACCGGCGCGCGACGAGCGCCGCCTGACGCGCCGCGGCTGGACCCTGCTGGTCAGCGGCGCGCTGTTCCTGGTGTTCGTCGTAATCGGTTTCCTGGTCCAGGTGCCGTACGTGGCCATCAGTCCGGGCCCGACGTACGACACGCTCGGTCGTGACGCCGCGGGCAACGAGGTCGTCCAGGTCAAGGGCCACGAGACGTACCAGACCAACGGCGAGCTGCGCATGACCACCGTGTCGCTCAACGACGGGATCAACCTCTTCACCGCGCTCGGCCTCTGGGCCAGCGGCCGCTACGCGCTCGCGCCGCGCGAGGAGTACTACCGCCCGGGCGAGACCAACGAGCAGGTCAAGCAGGAGAACATCCAGCAGCTGCAGGACTCCCAGAGCAATGCCCAGGTCGCCGCCCTGCGCCACCTCGGCTACCCCGTGGAGGTCCTCGCCAAGGAGATCGTGTCCGGCAGCCCCGCCGACCACGTGCTCGCGCCGGGCGACAAGCTCGTCACCGTCAACGGCACGAAGGTCACCGAAGCCGCCGACGTCGCCAAGGCCCTCACCAGCACCAAGCCCGGCCAGACGGTGCAGATCACCTTCCAGGCCGACGGCCAGCCCGAACGCACCGTGCCGATCACGCTGGCCAAGCGCGACGACCGCACGCAGGGCTTCATGGGCCTCACGGCCGTCGACCACGCGATCGCGCCGTTCAACGTCAACATCTCACTGCAGGACGTCGGCGGCCCCTCGGCCGGCCTGATGTTCACGCTGGCGATCATCGACCGGCTCACCCCGCCCGGGAAGCCGGACAACAACCTGGCCGGCGGCCGGCACATCGCGGGCACCGGTGAGATCTCCGAGACGGGCGAGGTCGGCCCGATCGGCGGCATCTCGTTCAAGGTCGTGGGCGCGCGAGACGCCGGGGCCACCGAATTCCTCGTGCCCGAACACAACTGCGCCGAGGCGAAGTCGGCCGTCCCGGACGGGCTCAACCTGATCAAGGTGTCCACTCTGGACGACGCGATCACCCAGCTGCAGAACCTCAAGGCCGGCCGGCCCACGGCGCACTGCTGAGGAAGAAGACGTGCCAGCACCCGTCCTGAACCGGAGGCCCCCACACGGAGGCCCCCGGCTCGACGGGGCTCAGGGCAGGGCTCAGGGCAGGAAGGTCGTCTTCAAAGCATCGAGCAGGTTCGGCGCGAGGTCGGGGCTCTCCACGATCTCGTCGACGGCGTCCACTTCGGCCGATGAAGCGTCGGGCCGCGTCCCGCGCAAGCGCATCACGCAAGCGACGTCGCCTTCGCGCAGCACCGCCGCCACGAGCCGCGCCTCCGTGCGCCGCGGGTGGTCGGCCGCCGCGCGGCGCAGGCGTTCGGCGTCCGCCTCCGCGACACCTTCGAGCTCCGCCTCGACGTCGGGCGGCAGCACGATGATCTCCTGGGCGAGCGCGCAGCCCACCACGATCTCGGGCCAGGCGATCCGGCCGAGCGACTCGGCGAGGTCACCTTCCGGCAACGCTTCTTGCGCCACGGGCGTCAGCGGGTTCGCGCGGTCGAGCTGGCCTGCCAGCTCGGGCTGCTCGTCGAGCAGGGCCGCGGTGGGCACCAGCGCGAACAGCTGCGGCGGCTGGTCCCAGCCCCCGGACGCGACGAATTCTTCGACTTCCCGGGCCAGGCCGGCGACGGGGTTGGCGGCGGGCGGCTCACTCGGCTGCATGGCGACATCGTCGCAGGCCGGTCCCCGCGCCGTCGTGCGACGTCCGATTCGGGCGGTCCCGGGAACTCGGGAACCCATCCGTAGAGTTAGACCGTCAGGGGACGCCGCTGTCCCCGCGAACGTGTTCACGAAGACAGGAGCGATGCCGTGGCGACTCGGCCCCCCGTGAGCCTGAAGCTGTCCCGCCGCAGCCGGATCCTCCTCATCATCGCCGCGGTGATCGTGCTGGCGCTGCTGCTGGGTGTCAGGCTGCTGGACACCTACGTCGACTGGCTGTGGTTCGGCGAGGTCCACGCGCGCTCGGTGTTCACCACGGAAATCCTCACGCGGATAGTCCTCTTCGTGGCCGTCGGGTTGCTCGTGGGCGGTTCGCTCGCGGTCAGCCTCATGATCGCTTATCGCACGCGTCCGGTGTTCGTGCCCGTCTCGGGCAGCGACGACCCGCTCTCGCGCTACCGCTCGATGATCGTGAGCCGCATCCGGCTGTTCGGCATCGGCATCCCGCTGATCACCGGCCTCATCTCCGGCGCGTCCGCGATGGGCGACTGGCAGACGATCCAGCTGTTCCTCAACGGCACGTCGTTCGGCCAGAAGGACCCGCAGTTCGGGCTCGACATCGGCTTCTACGCGTTCACCCTGCCGTTCGTGAACTGGCTGCTCGGCTGGCTGTTCGTCACGGTCGTGGTCTCGTTCTTCGGCGCGCTGATCGCCCACTACATCTTCGGCGGCATCCGCCTCGCCGGCCGCGGCGGACAGCTGGCGGGCCCCACGCGTGCGCAGCTCGCCATCACCGTCGGCATCTTCGTGCTGCTGAAGGCGGTCGAGTACTTCTTCGACCGGTACAACCTGCTGCTGTCCGATCGCGACATGCCGCTGTTCAACGGCGCCACCTACACCGACCTCAACGCGGTGCTGCCGGCGAAGCTGATCCTGCTGTGCATCTCGGTGATCTGCGCGATCGCGTTCTTCGCGGGCGCGTTCCTGCGCAACCTGCAACTGCCGGCGATCGCGCTCGTGCTGCTGATCCTGTCCGGCGTGCTGGTCGGTGTCGCGTGGCCCGCGATCCTCGACCAGTTCTCGGTGAAGCCGAACGCGAACGACAAGGAAGCCACGTCGATCCAGCGCAACATGGACGCGACGCGCGCGGCGTTCGGGCTGCAGAACGTGAAATACGAGGACTACACAGGCAGCAACCAGGCGAGCCAGGACCAGGTGAAGGCCGATTCGGGCACCGTGTCCAACATCCGGTTGCTCGATCCGAACGTGCTGTCCGCCACCTACACCCAGCTTGCCGGTGGTCAGAACTACTACGGCTTCCCGGAGAAGCTCGACATCGACCGCTACACCGTCAACGGCACCACGCAGGACTTCATCGTGGCCGCCAAGGAGATCAAGACCGACGGGCTCACGGGAAACCAGACCAACTGGATCACCAAGCACCTCGTGTACACCCACGGCAACGGCTTCGTCGCCGCGCCGGCCAACACCATCAACCGCGCCGTCACGGACGTGTCCGACACGAGCACAGCCGGCTACCCCGTCATCGGCACCAGCGACACGAAGAACCCCACCGGCGCCGGCGCGATCGGTGGCAAGCCCGGCATCAAGGTCGACCAGCCGCGCATCTACTACGGTGAGCTGGCCGACCAGAACGACTACGCGATCGTCGGCGGCACCCCCGGCAAGGCCCCGGGCGAGTCCGACTCCCCGGACCAGAAGAACTACTACTACAACGGCACGGGTGGCGTTCCGCTCGACAACTGGTTCAACCGGCTCGCCTTCGCGGCCAATTACGGCGAGCGCAACATCCTCTTCTCCGACGCCATCGGCGACGGCTCGAAGATCATGTACAACCGCACCCCGCGCGACCGGGTCAGCAAGGTCGCGCCGTGGCTGACGCTCGACGGCGACCCGTACCCGGCGGTTGTCAACGGCAAGATCGTGTGGATCGTCGACGGGTACACCACGCTCAACAACTACCCGTACGCGCAGCAGACGCAGCTCGGCGACGCCACCAACGACTCGCTCAACGGCGTCACGCGCCAGGCCAACAACTCGATCAACTACATCCGCAACTCGGTGAAGGCGACCGTCGACGCGTTCGACGGCACGGTCACCCTGTACTCGATCGACGACAAGGAACCCGTGCTGAACGCATGGGAGAAGGTGTTCCCGGGCCTGGTGAAGCCGAGCGCGGAGATCCCGCCGGACCTGCGTGCGCACTTCCGCTACCCCGAGGACCTGTTCAAGGTCCAGCGTGAGCTGCTCGCCCGGTACCACGTGGACAACCCGCAGCAGTTCTACGCGCAGCAGTCGTTCTGGAGCGTCCCGCAGGACCCGACGGAAGACGGCAGCGCGACCACGGTGGCAGCGAACGTCGCCAACCAACCCGGCTACTACGTGCTCGCCGACGCGGCGGGCGAAGGCACCCCGACGTTCCAGCTGACCAGCGGGCTCACCGGTCTGCAACGGCAATACCTCGCGTCGTGGATGTCGGTGTCGTCCGATCCCCAGGACTACGGCACCATCCGCGTGCTCCGACTACCCACGATCACTGGTGCGAACCAAGTGGACGGGCCGGTGCAGGTGCAGAACAGATTCCAGAGCGACCAACAAGTCGCGCAGGATAGGACGCTGCTCAACAATCCCAACGTGATCCCGATCTACGGCAACATGATCACGCTGCCGGTCGCCGACGGATTCCTCTACGTCGAACCTGTCTACATCAGACAGCGCAACCAGACGAGCTACCCCCAGCTCGCCCGCATCCTGGTGTCGTTCGGCTCGAAGGTCGGCTACGCGCCGACGCTCAACGAGGCACTGGACCAGGTGTTCGGCAAGGGCACCGGCGCCGCGGCGACCACCCCTTCCGAAGGGGCACCACCGTCCTCGTCGACCCCGCCGACGTCATCCACGTCGCCGACCACGCCGACCACCCCGCCGGCCAACTCGGGCGGCTCGAACCCGGCGCTGGACAAGGCGGTGACCGACATCCAGTCGGCGCTGGCGAAGCTGAAGGCCGCACAACAGTCGGGCAACTTCGCCGACCAAGGCACCGCTCTCCAGGCCCTCGACGCCGCGGCAAAGGCCTACGAGACCGCCAAAGCCGCCACCCCGCCGTCCGGCAGTGGCGCCCCGCAGCAACCCGGCGGGTGACCTCGCACACGGTAGTGGCACCTGCTTTGCACCCGGCCGAAACCCAGGCGTAAGGTAGGTGTCACGACGCGGGGTGGAGCAGCTCGGTAGCTCGCTGGGCTCATAACCCAGAGGTCGCAGGTTCAAATCCTGTCCCCGCTACAGAGGTAGGAGGCCCGTGCTTGCGGAAATCGCAAGCCGGGCCTCTTTCGCGTTTGCTCCGGGGGTCGGACCCCCGGACCCCCGCCAGGGAGGGCTTCGCCCCCCTGGCCCCCCGGTGAGGTTGCCTTGGGTGGTGAGGTGGCGGTTGGTGCCGTGGTGGGTGGGGTTTGGGGCCGTTGGTGGCTGGGCCGTTTTGGGCTTGTCGGTGAGTTGCCTTGGGTGGTGAGGTGCCGTGGCGGCGGCCGGGGGTTGTGGGTTCAGGTTGAGCGAGTGGCTTTTCTTTCCCGTGTGCACAGTTCGGTGCCTGACGGCACGGGCCCGTGGCCGGGCTGTGGAATTTCGGCAGCCAGCGAGGGTGCGTTACCCGGCGCTTTCGGTATGGGGGGCAGGCGGCGGCGGGGGTTTGCCAGCGTTCCGTACGTTGCCGGTTGGGGCGGGCCGCGTGTGGAAGGGCGGGGGCGGTGGTGGGCGGAACAGGGTGCGGGGATGGGTGAAGGTGTGGGGTCGGCGGGGGTGGCGTTGGGGGAGCTGGTCGGGGCCGTGAGGAGGGCGGATCCGTATGGGGCGTATGGGGAATGGCGGCGGAGGGCGCCTGTGGTGCGGGTGGGGGAAGGGGTTGTGGCGGTGCTCGGGTTCGGGGAGGCCGAGCGGGTGGTGACGGGGGCGGAGTTCGGGCACCCGGAGCCCGAGGTGGTGGGCGGTGGGGACGCGGATCTGCCGGTGGATGGGAAGGGCGCGTGGTGCGGGCGTTCGCGTTCTTGAATCCGCCGGATCACACGCGGCTGCGGGGGTTGGCGTTCACGGCGCGGACGGTGGCGGGGCTGGTGCCGCGCGTGGAGGAGTTGGTGGGGGAGTTCGTCGAGCGGGTGGTGGAGGCCGGCGAGAGCGACCTGATGGAGGAGCTGGCGGTGCCGTTGCCGGTGACGGTGATCGCGGAGCTGCTGGGAGTGCCGGTCGCGGATCGGGAGCGGTTCGGGGCGTGGTCGGGGGCGATGGCGCGGGCGGCGGAGCCCGGGTTCTTGCTGGGGCCTGGGGTTGCGGAGGCGGCGGCGGGGGCGCGGCGGGAGTTCGTGGGGTACTTCAGGGAGCTGGCGGCTGAGCGGCGAAGGGCTCCGGCGGACGACCTGTTGTCGGCGCTCGTTGCGGTGTCGGATGAGGGGGAACGGCTCAATGAAGGGGAGTTGCTGGTCACGCTGACGTTGTTGCTCGTGGCAGGGCACGAGACGACGACGAACTTGATCGGCAACGGAGTGTTGGCGTTGCTGCGGAATCAGGAGCAGTACGCGGCTCTGGCTCGAGATCAGGTGCGCGGCGCAGCGTTGGCCGAAGGGGCCGTCGAGGAGATTCTGCGGTACGACTCGCCGATTCAACTGACGATGCGGACAACATTGACGGACACGACTCTGGGCGGCGTGGAGCTGGCGGCGGGGACGACGGTGCTGGTGTTGGTGGGCGCGGCGAACCGGGATCCGCGGGTGTGCGAGGAGCCGGACCGGTTCGACATCACCCGCGCGCCGGCACGGTATTTGGCCTTCGGCCGCGGGATTCACTTCTGCCTGGGCGCTCCGCTGGCGAGGCTGCAGGGGCGGACGGTTTTGCGGGAGCTCGCACGTCGGGCGCCGGGGCTGCGGCTGGCCGGCGAGCCGGAGTGGGCGGAGACGGTGACGTTGCGGGGCCTGCGAACGTTGCCGGTCGCAGTCAGGTGACGGGCAACCAGGCGAAGTAACCGTCCGGGCGGATCAAGGCGGCCGGGGCGAGGGGCAGGGCCGGGAGGTCCGTTGTGGACAGTGGGCCCGGAACCGGGGGCAGGCCCGACAGGTCGGCGCCCGGGGTGGTGAGCAGGACGTGGTGGCCCCGGTGGAAGAGGGTGCTGGCCCAGGACCCGTCGGGGAGGCGGAAGTCGGCGAGGCGGGCGCCGGTGAGGGGGTGGGCGTGTGGGGGTGCGGGGTAGCGGACGGCGAGGCCGGAGACCAGGCCGGACAGGTGGTGGGACACCTCGGGCAGGTCGGCGAGGGTGGTGAAGAGCGCGCGCAGGGCGCGGCCGGCGCGGGTTTGCGGGATGAGGCCGTTCTGGGCCGCGACGTTGTCGAGCACGGCGGCACCGACGGCGCGGCGTTCGGGCTCATAGGTGTCGAGCACGTCGGCGAAGCCGTTGAGGGCCGCGGCGAGCTTCCAGCCCAGGTTGGCGGCGTCCTGCACGCCCAGGTTGAGGCCCTGGCCGCCGGCTGGGAAGTGGATGTGGGCGGCGTCGCCGGCGAGGAGGACGTGGCCGACGCGGTAGTGCGCCGCCAGGCGGGACGCGTCGGAGAAGCGGGACATCCAGCGGATTTCCTTGATCACCGCGGGGCCGTAGGTCGCGGCGAAGGCCGTGTGCACCTCGGCCTCCGTGACCGGTGAGCCGAACGTCGCGGGCCGCCGGGCGCGGTCGCCGAAGGTCAGGCGGTACAGGAGCGGCTCGGCGAGCGGGATGAGGCCGCAGAAGCCCGTCTCACCGGCGGACTGGACCATCCCGCGCATCGAGGTCCACGTGCCGGCCGCGCGGTCGGGGATGCGGTCGACGACGACGTCGGCGACCACGCCGTAGCCGGCGCCGTCCTCGCCTTCGAAGGGCACGTCCAGCAGCTTGCGGACGGTGCTGCGGCCGCCGTCGCAGCCCACCAGGTAACGGCAGCTCAGGACGAGCTCCGGCGTGACCACGCGAACGCCCGCCGCATCCTGCGACAGCCCCACCAGCTCGTGCCCGCGCAGCACCTTGCCACCGAGCTCCGCGAAGCGCTCTTCCAGCAGCTCCTCGACCTGCGCCTGCGGGATACCCAGCTGGTACGGGCGCCGCGTGTCCCACCCGGCGTAGCTGATCGGGACGGCCGCGAAGTGTCCCTCCTGGACGGTGGCGAACGCGCGTTCCTCCGCTCTCGGCAGGAGTCCGCGCAGGTCCAGCATCTCCGCCGTGCGGGGCTGCAGGTTCAGCGCCTTCGACAGGCCGGTGCGCTCGGACAGCCGCTCGATCACCACGGCGTCGACGCCGGCCAGGCGCAGTTCGGCCGCCAGCATCAGGCCCGTCGGGCCGGCCCCGGCGACCACGACATCGGCGTGCAGCTCGTTCATGACCACTCCTTAACGTTGTTAAATTGACCCGACGCCAGGGTGTCCTTAACATCGTTAAATTGTCAAGGAGGTAACCCGTGGCCCTGACCAAGCGGGACATCGCGCGCTCGGGACTGCGCCTGCTCAACGAGGTGGGCCTCAACGGGCTGACGCTGCGCCTGATCGCCGGCGACCTCGGCGTGAAGGCGCCCGCGCTCTACTGGCACGTCAAGAACAAGCAGGAGCTGCTCGACGAGATGGCCACGCAGATGCTCGCCGACGCCGCGGCCGAGCGCGTGCCGTCGCATGGGCTCGACGACTGGCAGCGCCTCGAGCACCAGGCCAGAAGCTTGCGCGACGCCCTGCTGACCTACCGCGACGGCGCGAAAGTCTTCTCCGGCACGTTCCTCACCGACACGAGCCTGGTCGGCCCGCCGCCGCTGCAGGAGCGGATCGACGCGGGGCTCGACCCGGTGCGCGCCGCCCGGGCGCACTTCGCCGTTTACAGCTTCGTGATCGGCTTCACCATCGAAGAGCAGGCCGTGTATCCGGTCCGCGGTCAACGCGACGAGCGCTACGGACCGGAAGACGCGGGCGCGGCCGTGCTGGCCGACCCCGAAGCCGGATTTTCCGACGGGCTGGCCATCGTGCTCGCCGGCGTCCGCCAGTGGCTCGACGGGTCATCACCGCAGGTGGAGGCACCGCAAAGTCCTTAAGTGGGGGTGCCTGAAAACCACTTAACCCCCCGTGTAATCTTATGAACACAACGACGCGGGGTGGAGCAGCTCGGTAGCTCGCTGGGCTCATAACCCAGAGGTCGCAGGTTCAAATCCTGTCCCCGCTACTGTCGAAAAGCCCGGTTTGCGCATAGCGCAGACCGGGCTTTTTCGTGTCCTGACCTGCTGGTTCGCTCGGGTGGTGGTTGCGCTCGGAGCCCTTGGTCGTTTTGCGTCGTACGGGAGGCCCTCGCGGTTGCGGAGCGTGTCCAGGTCCACAGTGGACCTGCCTCCGGATTGGGCCGAACGAGGGGATAACACTAGCCACAATGGACAGATCCCGAGACCACTGTGGACATACCGCCGAAGAAGTGGGAACGTAGAGGTGTGTCCGAATTGAATGCAACAGCCGCCGCTCTGCTCGGTCTCCTCCACGACGGTCCCGCCACGGGCGGGCAGCTGGTCGCGGGAGCCGACGAGCGCTTCGGCGCCTTCTTCAGTGTCACCCGCAGCCAGGTCTACCGCGAGCTCCCGGCGTTGTCCAAGGAGGGCCTCGTCCGGCTGGGCAAGCAGGGTCCGCGCTCGAGCCAGCAGTACGTGCTGACCGCGGCCGGCAAGAAGGCCTTCAAGACGTGGCTCACGTCCGAGGCCGGTCCCGACCACCTGCGCAGCCCGCTCATCCTGCGGCTCGTGCACGCCGGTTCGCTCACGGCGAAGCAGCGCACCGCTCTGCTCGAGACCGCCCGCGGCACCTACCAGGTGCAGCTCGACGAGGCCAAGGCGGCCACCAAGGCGGCCGACGGCCCCTACGCCAAGGCCGTCGCCGAGTTCGCTCAGGCGCAGGCCAAGGCCGCCCTGAAGCTGCTCGACGCCATCCCGTCGGCCTGACCCACGCCACAGCCCACGACCGGTTCGCAACCGGTCGTGGGTTTTGCCGTAACCTTGGTAAACGTGAGTGATGAGTTCGATGCGGCCCTCAAGGACCTGACCGGCAAGCTGACGCAGATCGAGTCGGTGATGGACCTCGATGCGCTGCGTGCGCAGGTCGCGGAGCTCGAGAGCCAGGCCTCCAGCCCCACCCTCTGGGACAACCCGGAGGAGGCGCAGAAGGTCACCAGCCAGCTCTCGCACCGCCAGAGCGAGCTGCGCCGCGTGTCCGACCTGCGGTCGCGCCTCGACGACCTGGGCGTGCTCTACGAGCTGGCCGAGGCCGAGGGCGACCCCGGCAGCATGCAGGAGGCGGAGGGCGACCTCACCGACCTCGGCAAGGACGTCGACGCGCTCGAGGTCCGCACGCTGCTGTCCGGTGAGTACGACGACCGCAACGCCGTCGTCACCATCCGCGCGGAAGCCGGCGGCGTCGACGCGGCCGACTGGGCCGAGATGCTGCTGCGCATGTACCTGCGCTGGGCTGAGCGCCACGGCTACCCCACCGACGTCTACGACATCTCCTACGCCGAAGAGGCGGGCATCAAGTCCGCGACGTTCAAGGTGAGCGCCCCCTACGTCTACGGCACCCTCTCGGTCGAGCAGGGCACCCACCGCCTGGTGCGGATCTCGCCGTTCGACAACCAGAGCCGCCGCCAGACGTCCTTCGCCCACGTCGAGGTGCTGCCGGAGGTCGAGGAAGTCGACCACGTCGACATCGCGGAGAAGGACATCCGCGTCGACGTGTACCGCTCGTCGGGCCCCGGTGGACAGAGCGTGAACACCACCGACTCCGCGGTGCGCATCACGCACCTGCCGACCGGCATCGTCGTCTCCTGCCAGAACGAGAAGTCGCAGCTGCAGAACAAGGCCGCGGCGCTGAAGGTCCTGCAGGCGCGGCTGATGCTGCGCAAGAAGGAAGAGGAGCGGGCCGAAATGGACGCCCTCAAGGACGGCGGCTCCAGCTGGGGCAACCAGATGCGCTCTTACGTGCTGCACCCGTACCAGATGGTCAAGGACCTGCGCACCGACTTCGAGGTCGGCAACCCGAGCGCCGTGCTCGACGGCGAGATCGACGGCTTCCTCGAGGCCGGCATCCGCTGGCGCAAGCAGGCCGCCGTCGCGTAACCGCGCGGCTGCCTGGAGTCCACTGTCGCCTGATCCAGAACAGGCGACGGGATCCACTGTCGACACCCGGAACCGATTCCGGGGCAAGGGACTTCCGCTACCGTCCGGCGCGGCAAATGCCACGCTTGGCGACGGCAGGGGTCCCTTGCTCGTTTCGGGGGCACGGGCAACCCGGGCTTAACGAGGCCCATGGGTAGTATGCCGAACCGTGATCCGGCTCGAAGAGGTTTCCAAGGTCTACAAGACCTCGACCCGTCCTGCCCTCGAACGGGTGTCGGTCGAGATCGACAAGGGTGAGTTCGTCTTCCTCATCGGCCCTTCGGGTTCCGGGAAGTCGACGTTCCTGCGTCTGCTGCTGCGCGAAGAGGTCCCGAGCAAGGGCCGCGTGATGGTGTCCAACTTCGACGTCGCCAAGCTCGCGCGGCGCAGGGTCCCCCGCCTGCGCCAGACGATCGGCTGCGTCTTCCAGGACTTCCGGCTGCTGGCCAACAAGACGGTGGCCGAGAACGTGGCGTTCGCGCTCGAGGTGATCGGCAAGCCGCGCCTGACCATCAAGAAGGTCGTGCCGGAGGTGCTGGAGCTCGTGGGCCTGGAGGGCAAGGCCGACCGGCTGCCCAACGAGCTCTCCGGTGGCGAGCAGCAGCGTGTGGCGATCGCGCGCGCGTTCGTGAACCGGCCGCTGGTGCTGCTGGCCGACGAGCCGACCGGGAACCTGGACCCCGACACGAGCCAGGACATCATGCTGCTGCTGGAGCGCATCAACCGCACGGGTACGACCGTGCTGATGGCCACCCACGACCACTCCATCGTGGACTCGATGCGGCGCCGGGTCGTCGAGCTGCAGCTCGGCCGCGTGATCCGCGACGACGCCCGTGGGGTGTACGGCATCGGTCGCTGAGCGACCCGCCGCCCGCCTTCCCCGACAGCCCCGACCCAACAAGGGACAGACACCTGCGATGCGTGCCAGTTTCGTCTTCAGCGAGGTCCTCACCGGTTTGCGCCGGAACGTCACGATGACCATCGCGATGATCCTCACCACGGCGGTCTCCCTCGCCATGCTCGGCGGTGGCCTCCTGGCCGTGCGGACGATCGACAAGATGAAGGCGAACTTCCTCGCCGAGGTCGAGGTCCAGGTCAGTCTCGTCGAGGACATCAGCGCCAATGACAAGAACTGCTCGCAGCCGCTGTGCAGCCAGCTACGCGAGTCGCTGCAGAACAACCCCGGCGTCGAGTCCGTGGTCTACGAGAACCGCGACGCGGCCTACGAGCGGTTCAAGAAGATCTTCGCGAGCCAGCCCGAGCTGCTGGAGCTCACCGGACCGGAGGCGCTGCCGGCGTCGCTGCAGGTGAAGCTGAAGGACCCGGACCGCAGCGCCGCGATCATCGCGGAGTACTCGGGCAAGCCCGGCGTGCGCAAGGTCGACGACCAGAAGAAGTTCCTCGACCGTGTGTTCAACGTGTTCAACGGCGTCCGCAACATCGCGTTCGGGATCGCCCTCATCATGGCCATCGCGGCGCTGCTGCTGATCGCGAACACCATCCAGGTGTCGGCGTTCACGCGGCGCACGGAGGTCGGCATCATGCGGCTGGTCGGCGCGACCCGGTGGTACACACAGCTGCCGTTCCTCCTGGAGGCGGTGGTCGCCGGTGTGGTCGGTGCGGTGCTCGGCATCCTGTTCCTGCTGGCTGCCAAGCTCACGTTCCTCGACTCGGTGCTGACTGGTGAGGTCTTCCCCCAGATCACCACGCTGGAGCTGCTGTTCCCCGTGGCGCCGATACTGCTGGCCGTTTCGGTCGTGATCTCGGCGATCACCGGGTACGTCACGCTCCGGCTGTACGTCCGCCACTAGCTTCGCTGCGACGCCGCGGGGGCAGGACTTCGGTCCTGCCCCCGCGGCGTTGTCGTTTTCAGGGCGCGGCGGCCGGTACGGCGCCGAGTTCGTCCACCTGGGACGGTGCCGGCAGCGCGTACGCCCGGCCACAGCAGAACGGTGAAGCCGGGCTCAGGATGTGGGCCGCGTCACTGTCACCAAAGTTCAGTCGCCTTCGGCGAGCGTGGTGACGGCGCGCTGCAGGAGTTCGCGCAACATCTTGTCTTCGGGCCGTCACGCTGACCCGAGCCGCGCTGCCGCACCTTCGGGTGCGGGGCGGTGGTGCCGTCGTGCAAAATGAGCAGCCAGGCCGGGCGCTTCGCGTTCGGTGGCGTGAGCGCCGCCCGGTCCGGCCGGGGTCAGTGGCAGGGTTCGGCGCTTCAGTGCCCTGACCAGGGGAGCAGCGCGGGGAAACCCTGTCGGCTCCCGCGGGGAAAACCACGTAGAGTTGACATCATGCCCAAGGAACGTGGACAGAAGGTCATCGCGTCGAACCGCAAGGCTCGGCACGACTACGCCATCCTGGACACCTACGAAGCAGGACTGGTGCTCCAGGGCACGGAGGTGAAGAGCCTTCGGGAGGGCAAGGCCTCGCTCGCCGACGCGTTCGCGACCGTCGACGACGGTGAGGTGTGGCTGCGCAATGTGCACATCCCCGAGTACACGCAGGGCACCTGGACCAACCACACGCCGCGGCGCACGCGCAAGCTGCTGCTGCACCGCAGTGAGATCGAGAAGCTGATCGGCAAGACGAAGGAGAGCGGCCTGTCGCTCGTTCCGCTGTCGATGTACTTCAAAGACGGCAAGGTCAAGGTCGAGATCGCGCTGGCCAAGGGCAAGAAGGCCTACGACAAGCGCCAGACGCTGGCCAAGCGCGATGCCGAACGCGACATCAGCAAGGCCATGGGCCGCGCGCTGAAGGGCCGGTTCACGGAGTGACGCTCGGTCCCGCCTCGGACGCCGACGTCGCTCGGTGGACCGCTGCCCTCGGTCTCGACGGGCTCATCGATATCCACGTGCACTTCCTGCCGAAGTCCGTGATGGACAAGGTCTGGGCCTACTTCGACCAGGCGCAGGCGCACTACGGCACCGAATGGCCGGTGCACTACCGAACGGCGGAGCAGGAGCGCGTGCAGACCCTGCGCGAGCTGGGTGTGAAGCAGTTCGCGCCGCTGGTGTACCCGCACAAGCCGGGTATGGCGGAGTGGCTCACCTCGTGGGTGCTGGAGTTCGCCGAGCAGGTGCCGGAAGCCGTGCCCACGGGCACGTTCTACCCCGAGCCGGCCGCCGTGTCCTCAGTGGACGCCACCCTGCGGGCCGGCGCGCGGTGTTTCAAGGCCCACGTGCAGGTCGGTGCGTACGACCCGCGAGACGACCTGCTGAAGCCGGTGTGGGGTTCGCTGGCCGACGCGGGTGTGCCCGTGGTCGTCCACTGTGGACACGGTCCCCTGCGCGGCGACTTCACCGGCCTGAACGTGTTCGCCGAGGTCCTCGAACGGCACCCGAACCTCACGGCCGTGCTGGCCCACGCGGCGATGCCCGAGTTCACCAGCGCGTTCGAGCTGATGGCGCGCTTCCCTCGTGTGCACATCGACACGACCATGGTCGGCGTGCCGTTCGCGCAGAAGATGTCGCCGCTGCCGGCCGACTGGACCGACCGGCTGGTCGAGTTCGCCGACCGCGTGGTGCTGGGCACCGACTTCCCGAACATCCCGTACTCCTACGCCACGCAGCTGCAGGCGATCGCCGGCTGGGCGGCCGACGATCGCCTTGGCGAGCCGTTCCTGCGGGCCGTGCTGCACGACACCCCCGCGAAGCTGCTCAGCGTTTGACCTTCGCCGCCTCCGTGATCGCGACGGCCCGGCCGAGCAGCGGCGTCAGCGACAGCCGGCGGCCGGCCAGCGCGAACCCGGCGGCGAAGAGCACGACCCAGGGGATCGGGCCGTGGGCGAAGCCTTCGCTCAGCGGCTGGAAGCCGTGCGCGGCGAGCCCGAGCAGGCCGCCGGACGCGAGCAGCCCGGCCAGCACGAGCTGCGGCGTCCGCGCGGTGATCACCACGTCGTCGCGCTGCGTCTCGAAGCGGGAGAACAGCCGCAGCAGCACCAGCAGCACGGCCGCACACAGCGCGAACCACGCGGGCGCCATCACGAGCCACAGCACCGAACCGGGCGCCGGAGTCGCGTAACCGAGGCCGAGCACCGTCACGCCGGAGACCACGATCAGGGCCGGCATGTGCCAGAGGTACACGCTCATGAACCGCGCGCCGATCCAGCTCAGCGCGCTGCCGACGCCCGGCCGCGCGGCCAGCGCGTTGAGCTGAGGGCGGAACGCGAGCAGCAGACCGAGCTGACCCACGGCCAGGAACAGCAGCAACACGGTGGGCGGGCTCATGTTCGACACCGGGGCGCCCGGCATGCCGATCATGCTGGCCGGGTAGGGACCGAACGCGACCAGCAGCGCCGTGACCCCGAACCCGGCGGCGGACAACGCGAGCGCGCCGCGCCGGGTCAGCTCGCCCAGCCGGCCTTCCACGTAAGCGAAACCGAGCTGGTGCACGGCCACCCACACGAACACCGCGTTGACGTAGCCGATCAGACCGAGGTCGGCGAACCGCGCGACGTCGACGAGCGCGCCCGCCACGGCCATCACCAGCGGCACCCACAGGCCCCAGCGGCGGTGCGCCGCGACCATCAGCGGCGTGAGCAGCACCGTGAGCAGGTAGACGGACAGGAACCACAGCAGCTGCGCGGCGATCGAGCTCGCCACCTGCAGCGGCTGCGCCGGAATTCCCATGCCCTGCAGCAGATCCGGCACCACGAGCCAAACGGCCAGCAGCGGAAGCACCGGCACCAGCAGCCTCCGGACGCGCGCGGCGAGCCACGCGCGGGAGGATTCCGCGCGGCGCAAGGAGATCAGGTTCGCCGCGGCGCCGGCGAAGAACACCAGTGGCATCACTTGCGAAAGCCACGTCACGACCCACCAGCCGGGCGTCGCGAGCGCGTTGCCCGTCGCCAGCGTGCCTTGGGAGTAGGAGAGCACCGGCATCACCCAGTGCTGCGTGATCACGGCCAGGATCGCGCCTGCCCGGACCACGTCGAGGAACTTGTCGCGGCCGCCGGAAGCGACCGGTGTGCTGACCCGCAGCAGGCTCGTCGTCATGCCTCTAAGGCTGGTCGCCGCGGGCTTTTCGGACAGCGGGGTGAGCCGCCGAGTTCGACCTCCGGCCAGCCCGTGGTCGCTACGGGGGTTGTCCCTACCTCAGGCCGTCGGGCTCCGGTTCGGAGTGCGAGGGTTCCGAGAGCGTGGTGGCGCTCACGCGGTACTCCCAGCCGTGCTCGGTCATGCCGAGCTCGTACAGCGTCTCGATCTTCGGGCCGCCGTGGAGGTGGATGTGGCGCACGATCGTGCCCGGCACCGGTTCTTCCTCGGTGAGCTCCTGGACACGGCCGTCGAGCGGGCCGCCGAAGAAGCGGACGCTGCGGTCGGTCACCGGGAACTCCTCACCAGACATTGGTCCATGGTAAGCGAGGCCCGCACGCGCATGCTGCCGCCAATACGGGTGACGGCCGTCAGCGGCCCAGGTACGTCAGGACCGCTCGTACGCGCCGGTGTTCTTCCGAGCTGGCTTCGAGACCGAGCTTGGAGAAGATGTTGCCGATGTGCTTTTCGACGGCACCGTGCGACACCACGAGCCGGTTGGCGATCGCCGTGTTCGACAACCCTTGCGCCATCAGGCCCAGCACTTCCGATTCGCGCGCGGTCAGCGCGTCGAGCGGGTTGCGGCGCCCGCGGGCCATCAGCTGCGCGATCACGTCCGGGTCGATCGCCGTGCCGCCATTGGCGACGCGGCGCACGGCGTCGAGGAAGTCGGCGACATCGGCGACGCGTTCCTTGAGCAGGTAACCGACCCCGCCTGCGCCGCCGGAGAGCAGCTCCACCGCGTAGCTCTCCTCCACGTACTGCGAAAGCACCAGCACGGGCAGGCCGGGCACGGCGGCGCGCGCGGCGAGGGCGGCGCGCAGGCCTTCGTCGGTGAACGTCGGTGGCATGCGCACGTCGACGATCGCGAGGTCGGGCCGGTGTTCGGTGACGGCGCCGAGCAGGTCGTCACCGTTGTCGACGGCGGCGACGGTCTCGATGCCCTCGTCGGCGAGCAGGCGCGTGACCCCCGCCCGCAGCAGCACGGCATCTTCGGCGATCACTACTCGCATCAGGCCCCCAGGCTCGTGAGAGAAAAGCTCCGGGCTATTCACTCACGAACGGGTCACCATTGGCACGGCAGGTCCGCCCGGATCACGGTCGGTCCGCCGACGGGGCTGACCACGGTGATCACGCCGTCGATGGTCGCGGCGCGGTCGGCCAGGCCGGCGAGGCCGCCGCCCGGACGCACCTCGGCGCCGCCGTGCCCGTTGTCGGTGATCTCGACGATCACGTGCGTCTCGCTGCGCCACACCTTCACGATCGCCTCGGTGGCGCCGGAGTGCTTGGCGATGTTGGTGAGCGTCTCGCCGACGATGAAGTACGCCGTGGTCTCCACCGCGGCCGGCGGGCGGGGCTCGACGTTCACGCTCACGTCGACCGGGATCGGCGACTTCGCGGCCTGGGCCGAAAGCGCGGCGTCGAGGCCGCGGTCGCCGAGGACGGCGGGGTAGATGCCGCGCGCGAGGTCGCGCAGCTCGGAGACGGCGAGCTTGGCGTCGGCGTGGGCCTCGTCGATGAGGTCGCGCACGGCGGCGGGGTCGTTGTCGAACTTCGACTTCGCGCGCCCGAGGCTCATGGCGACGGCGACGAGCCGCTGCTGGGCGCCGTCGTGCAGATCGCGCTCGATGCGCCGGCGCTCGGCCTCCGCCGCGTCGACACCACGGGCCCGCGACGCCTGCAGGTGCTCGGCCTTCGCTTCGAGCTTCTTCGTGCGGTTCGGGCCCAGGAGCGACAGGGCGAGGTTGCCGTGGAGCCAGCCGAGCCACGGCGTCACCCAGATCGCCATCGGCAGCAGCACGATCGACGCGATCGCCACCGGCAGCTCCGCGATGGCCAGCGGAAACGCGATCATCAGGTACGCGAGGTCACGCCACGTCGTCGGGTCGGTGAGGCGGGTGAGCCAGCGGCGCGTCAGCGACTGGCCCTCGAGCGGCAGCCGCTCGACCTTCGTGAGCGGCGTCCGCAGCATCGTGCGCGCCCACCGGCGCTCGGCGTCACCCGACCAGCGGACGAACGCCGTGGTCGCGAGCAGGATCGGGAACCCGACCCAGACCACGACCGTGCCGACGCCCACCGTCGCGCCCACCACGATGAGCACGAACTGGACCAGGCGGAACACGAAACTCGTGATCATGTAGACGATCGTGCGCGCGGGATTCGGCCGGGGATGCTCCGGCAGCTGCTGCTCCGTGGTCATCCGGTCACCGTGCTCGTCTCGTCGAGTTCCTGCCACGAGCGCTCCATGCAACGGCGCTGGGACACGGTCGGCCGCAGCAGAGCCACGGCGAGCCCGCCGTGCAGCGCCGCCAGGCCCCTGGTCAGCGCCACGGACAGGGCGACGAACAGCACCCCCAGCGCCGCCCAGGGCAGCGCGCTCACCGTCGAGTCGACGGTGAGCCACCGCACATCGTATCCCGGCAAGTACCAGGCGCCCTCGGGCAGGAAGCGGTAGTAGATCGGCAGCGCGACCAGGCCCAGGCTCGTCGCCCAGAACGTCACGACCAGCACGAACTCGACGAGACCGATCGGGAAGAGCAGGAAGAAGTACGACAGGTCGCGCCACGTGGCGCCGTCTTTCAGCCGCGTGGTCCAGCGAGCGCGCTGCCCGGTGGGTGGCAACGGCAGATACGGGCTGTCCACGTATGTGTCGAGCAGCGAAAACACCCGCGCGCGCTCCATCCGCCCCGCCCCGCGGGCCAGGAGGACGAGCAGCCCCAGCAGCGGCACCCCCAGCCACACGACGAGCGTCCCGGCGCCGGCCGAGAGCAGCACCGTGATGAGGACGAACGAGACGATGCCCAGGGGCAGGTTGAGCAGCAGAAACGCCAGCGCCCGACCCAACGGCGGGTGGCGCCTCCTCGCGGCGGACACGGTGACCATGGCGGGGCTCCTTCTCCAAGCGAACGACCTGCTCAGCATCGCTTCGGAAGGCGTTCGCCTGAATGGGGCGCGCGGGCATGTTGCGGGTAGGGCCAGCCTCACCCCGGGTCCTCGTGCCTCGGCGCGCCTCCGGGAATCAACCAGGTTGCCGCACGCGTTATGATGGTCAGGTTATGTAGCACCTACAAGGGGGTGAACGGTTTCGACTCTGGACGTTGAGTCAGGGGAAGCGTGTCGGTGCAGGCGAGAGACCACCGCAAGCGTCATCGCAAACCTATAAGCGCCAAGGCCAATAGCCAGCGCGACTTCGCTCTTGCTGCCTAAGTAGCAGAGTGAGTCTGTCGGCCCGGGATCGCCTCCGACCCGGTAGCCGGCATCAGCTAGGAGGCTTACCGCCAGTCCCGGCCACGGGGCCTGGTTGGGAAGCAAACAGTGGCTGGGCTCGTCACTTCAGCTTGTTCACGTGACTGAAGGGGCCAAGTAGAGACAGAGTGGACTGCACACGGAGAAGCCCTGTCAAGACGCTAGAGGACCCGGGTTCAATTCCCGGCACCTCCACAAGAATGGCCGGCTCATGCTCACACAGAGCGTGAGCCGGTTTTCTTGTGTCGGGTGTTTGCTGGGGGTGCGACCCCCAGACCCCGCCCGGGGGCGAGCCCCCGGACCCCCGTCGTTGTGGCTGGGTGGCGTTGCCGGGTGCGGGTGGCGAGCGTGGGGGCGCTGTTTGCCGAATGCGCAAACGGGGCTCTCTTCGTTGTGTCTCTTGGGGGTCGGACCCCCAAACCCCTGCCAGGGGCTGCGTCCCCTGGACCCCCGTGTGTGTTGCGTCGGGTGGGCGGGCCCCGGTCGTAGCGGTGGTGAGGGGCTCGGGTGGTGGGGGCTGGCGGGTCGAGGGGTGCTGTTGTGGGTTCGTTGTGGGCTATTTGGCGGTGGTTTGGGGGCCATGAAATAGGCGGCGGGGGTGTGGTGGTGGCCGATGGTACTGAGGTTTTGCCCTTCGCGTTGTAACGCACAACCGCCACGGCACGTGGGGCACCGTCGTCGCACGCTCCGGCGAGGTCCACCGCACCTCGGACGTCGACGCCGCGATCCGCTACCGCCCCGGCACCCGCTGGCCCGAGCACGCCACCCTCCGCCTGGGTCCCCGCGGCGGCGTCTCCCGCGAGATCGACGTGGAGCCCCGCCGGCCGTTCCTGATGAAGGGCCTGGGGTACTCCCACCCGGACCACGCCTTCGGCACCTGGCACGGCGGCCTGGTGGTCAGCCACGAGACCTGGCACCTGGCCGACCTCGACCCCACCGACCGCACGACGCTGCACACCCAGCTGCTCTCGACCCTGCGCACCTCCTACGGCCGCACCGGCGTCGGTTTGTTCGAACACGCGGTGGTCGGCCGGCACGACCCCTCCGGCATGCCCGACGGCACGGGAGCCGCCGTTCGGTGAGGGGGCGGGGCGGACGTTCGGGTGCACCCACCCTAAATCCGGCTTAAGGTGACTTCCTGCTCGAACGAGTCGGTGGTAAACCTCCGACCACGAAGCTCACCGGCGAGTGCGTGGTGTGGTCCGTACCTCGTCGGGGGTCCCGGAAGGCCGTTGCCGGCCTGAGGAAGGGAGTGCCATGCGTAGACGTCGAACACTCACCGTGTTGCTGGCCGTGGGGGTTGCCGCGGGGGTCGCGGTGCCCGCGGCCGAGGCCCAGCCCCAGCAAGGGGGCAAGCAGCCGGTCGCCGAGGGGTACGGCGGGGCGGTTGTCTCGGACACCGTCGAGTCCACGCAGGCGGGCATCGACGTCCTGCGTAAAGGCGGCACGGCGGCCGACGCCGCGGTCGCGGTGGCGTCGACGCTCGGGGTGACCGATCCGTACGTCGCCGGGCCCGGTGGTGGCGGTTACTTCGTCTACTACGACGCCAAGACCAAGCGCGTCTCGACCATCGACGGCCGCGAGACCACGCCGACCGCCGACGGGTCCGACATGTTCGTCGACCCGGCCACCGGCAAGGCCTACGACTTCGAGACCGCCGTCGAGAGCGGCCGGTCCGTCGGCGTACCCGGCATGCTCGCCACGTGGCAGCGCGCGCTGCAGCGCTGGGGCAAGTTCAGCCTCGCCGACAACCTCAAGCCCGCCGTGCAGGTCGCCGACCGCGGTTTCGTCGTGAACCAGGAGTTCGCCAGCGAGACGGCCTCGCTCAAGGACAAGCTGTCGCACTTCGCGCCCAGCGCGAAGCTGTTCCTGCCGGGCGGTGAGGCGCCGAAGGTCGGCTCCGTGTTCCGAAACCCGGACCTCGCCGACACCTATCGCCAGATCAGCCGCCAGGGCATCGGCGCGTTCTACGGTGGTTCCGTCGGCCGCGACCTCGTGAAGACCGTGCAGAACCCGCCGGTCGCCAAGGGCGCGCCGATCAAGCCGATGTCCGGCCCGATGCAGCTGTCGGACCTGCGCGCCTACCGCGCGCTCGACGGTTCGCCGACGCGCGTGAACTACCGCGGCTACGACGTCTACGGCATGGCCCCGTCGTCCAGCGGCGGCATCACCGTCGGGGAGTCGCTGAACATCCTGGGCAACTACAACCTGTCCAAGATGGACCGCACGCAGGCGCTGCACCACTACCTGGAGGCCAGCCGCCTCGCGTTCGCCGACCGCAACCGCTACATCGGCGACTCCCGGTACGTGAAGGTCCCGCAGCAGCAGCTCCTGTCGAAGCAGTTCGCGGCCACTCGCGCGTGCCAGATCGACCCGAACAAGGCCGGTCAGAGCCCCGTCGCGCCCGGCGACCCGTACTCCCACAAGGGCGGCTGCGCCACCGCGCCCGCCGCTTCGTCCGACAGCAACGAGCAGCACACGAACCACTTCGTCGTCAGCGACAAGTGGGGCAACGTCGTCTCCTACACCAACACGATCGAGCAGCTCGCCGGCAGCGGCATCACGGTCTCCGGTCGCGGCTTCCTGCTCAACAACGAGCTCACGGACTTCAACTTCACCCCCACCCAGGGCACCGCGGCCGACCCGAACCTGCCGGCCGGCGGCAAGCGCCCGCGCTCCAGCATGTCCCCGACGATCGTGCTCAAGGACGGCAAGCCCGTGCTCGCCGTCGGTTCCCCGGGCGGCGCCACGATCATCACGACCGTGCTGCAAGTCCTGGTCAACCGCCTCGACCTGGGCATGAGCCTGCCGGACGCGATCGCCGCGCCGCGTGCGTCGCAGCGCAACGCGAAGACGTCCGACGCGGAGCCGGCGTTCCTCGCGTTGCCCACCACGAAGGGGCTCGAAGCGCTGGGGCAGAGCTTCAGCCAGGTCAGTTCCATCGGTGTCGCGGCCGGGCTGGAGTTCAAGCCCGGTGGGAAGATCCTGGCGGCCGGTGAACCCGTCCGCCGGGGTGGCACCTCGGCGATGGTGATCTCTTCGCACCGCTGATCCACTGTCACAAGGCCCGCTTCGCCGCTCCTTGGATTCCACGCTTTGGATTCCACGAGTGGCGAAGCGGGCCTTTTCACTGCGGAACGGTGCCGCCGATCCGGCTCGTCAGCTCCGCGGCCGTCTCGGCAACCGCAGCCGCGAACTCCGGAAACGTCTCGCCGCACGGCCCGTCGTCAGGGCAAAGATGCCGCAGTGTCACGGAAATCGACGCCATCGGCCGCGCCCCGTGGTCGAACACGGGCGCTGCGACAGAGGCGAAGCCGTCCGTCACGTGACCGTCCTCGACCGCCCAGCCCAGTCGCCGTTCCGCTGCCAACGTCCGGCGCAGCGCGGCGAGCGAATCCGGCCCACGCCGGGTCCGGAGCACGAACGACGCCGCCATCGGGAACAGCGCCCGGACGTGGGCGGCCGGCAGGTGGTTCAGGATCGCCCGGCCCGACGCCGTGAGCTGCCCGGGCAGCCGCACGCCGACGTCGGTGACCAGCGTTTCCGGCCGCGCCGGTCGCTCCTTGATCAGGTACAGCGACTCGTTCCCGTGCAGCACACCCAGGTGCGCGGTGTGGCCGACGCGGTCCACGAGCTTGCGCAGCAGCGGCGCGGCCAGCCGTTCGAGCGGGTCGTGGCGCAGGTACGCCGACCCGAGCTCGAACGCGGCGATCCCGAGGCCGTAGCGGCGTTCGGCCGGCAGGTGGGCGACGAAACCGGCGGCGACGAGCTCGTTGAGCAGGTGGTACGTCGTCGACCGCGGGAGATGCAGGTCCCTGGCGACGGTCGCGGCGGACACCGGACCGGCGTGGCTCGCGAGTAGCTGCAGCACGGCGAGACCGTTGCGCAGGGCGGGCACGTCCGAACTGCTCACCTCGCTCCTTCCGCCACGGGTGCGGGTGTCAGCTGAAGACGGCCGAGACCGCGGCGAACACGGTGTCGTCGAGGTCCGCGCCGGCGGCCTCGCGGACCGCCTCCCACTGGGTGTCGGTGCTGGGCGAGACGACCGGCGCCGTCACCGCCGGATGCGCAAGCAGCCAGGCGAGCGCCAACCCGGCCGTGCTGATTTCGTTCTGCCGGGCGAGGTCCCGCAGCGCTGCGACCCGGGTGAGATTTTCCGCCGAGTGCATGCCCGAGTAGTACCGGTCTCCGGCGAGGGCGATGCGACTCCCGGGTGCGGGCGCGGCTCCGTCGAGATACCGGTCGGAGAGCACGCCGCCCGCGAGGGGTGAGTAGGCCAGGTACCCGATGCCCTCCGCGGCGGCCAGCGGCAGCAGGTCGCGTTCGTCCGCGCGATTGAGCAGGCTGAGTCCATTCTGGACGCACACCGGGCGAGGCAGTGACCTCTTCGCGGCGATGTCCAGGATGGCGTCCAGCAGCGCCGCATCGACGTTGCTCACGCCGTAATCGCGGATCAGCCCCGCTTCCCGCGCGGCGGCGAACGCGGTGAGCGTCTCCTCGATCGGCGTTCGCGGATCGGGCGCGTGGGACAGGTAGAGGTCAACGCGGCCCAGGCGCCGGATGCTCTCCGCCAGCTGCCGTTCGACGTGCGGCCCGGACAGGTCGACGTCCGTCTGATCGGGCCGCACCCGGCCGCCCACCTTGGTCAGCACGACCACGTCGTCCCGCGGCTGCTCGGCCAGCCAGCGCCCGGCCGTGCGCTCGCTCTCGCCACCGCCGTAGCTGTCGGCGGTGTCGATGGTGCGAATCCCCAGGTCGTAGGCCTCGCTGAGCCGGCGCAGCCCGTCCGCGGTGTCGATTCCCAACCCCCGGGTGGCCGCCGCGCCACCGATGCCTCCGATGGAACCGGCGCCGTAGACGAACCCGGTGACCTCGACCCCGGAGTCACCGAGCGAAGACGTTTCCACTGGACCCACCTTCCGAACGAGTGCACGAGCGGGACACTCGTGCCACGCAGCGAAGCTCCAACCTCGCTGTGTCTTGGATACCAGACGCTACCGCCAACTCCGCTCTCCCGCCCGGGCGCTGATCGTTGTTTCAATGGCTGACATGCCGGAACCAGTGCTCTTGGGCTCGAAGCCGATGACCGCGTCCGACGTCGTCGACGTCGTCCGCCAACACGCGCACGTCGGGCTCACCGAGGCGGCCGAGAAGAACCTCGCCGCCACCCGCCAGCACATCGAGGACCTCGCGCACGCGACCTCGCCCACGTATGGCGTCTCGACGGGCTTCGGCGCGCTCGCGACGCGCCACATCCCCGTGGAGAGCCGCACCGCGCTGCAACGGAGCCTCATCCGCTCGCACGCCGCGGGCGCGGGGCCGGCGGTGGAGGCGGAGGTCGTGCGCTCGCTGATGGTGCTGCGCTTGCGGACGCTCGCGAGCGGCTACACCGGCGTGCGGCCGGAGACGGCGCAAGCGCTTGCGGGCCTGCTCAACGCAGGGATCACGCCGGTTGTCCACGAGTTCGGCTCGCTCGGCTGCTCGGGTGACCTTGCGCCGCTGGCGGCGATCGCGCTCGCGCTGATGGGCGAAGGCGAAGTGGACCACGAGGGTGAGCGCAAACCCGCCGCCGACGCCCTGCGCGCGGCCGGCATCACGCCCGTCGTGCTTGCGGAAAAGGAAGGTCTCGCGCTCACCAACGGCACCGACGGCATGCTCGGCATGTTGCTGCTCGCGGCCGCCGACCTGCACAACCTGCTGGACGTTGCGGACCTCACCGCGGCGATGAGCGTCGAGGCGCTGCTGGGCACCGACCGGGCCTTCGCCGCCGACCTGCAGGCGCTGCGGCCGCACCCCGGCCAGGCCGCCAGCGCCGCGCGGATGTTCGCGGCGCTGCAGGGCTCGAAGATCGTCGAAAGCCACCGCGGGCCCGACTGCAACCGCGTGCAGGACGCGTACTCGCTGCGCTGCGCCCCACAGGTCCACGGCGCCGCGCGCGACACGCTCACGCACGCCGAGCTCGTGGCTGACCGCGAGCTGCGGTCCGCCGTGGACAATCCCGTGGTGCTGGCCGACGGCCGCGTCGAGTCCAACGGCAACTTCCACGGCGCGCCCGTGGCCTACGTGCTCGACTTCCTCGCGATCCCGGTCGCCGACGTCGCCAGCATCGCCGAGCGGCGCACCGACCGGATGCTCGACAAAGCGCGCTCGGCCGGCCTGCCGCCGTTCCTCGCGCACGACCCGGGTGTGGACTCCGGGCACATGATCGCGCAGTACACGCAGGCCGCGGTGGTCAGCGAGCTGAAGCGGCTCGCGGTGCCGGCGTCGGTCGACTCCATCCCGAGCAGCGCGATGCAGGAGGACCACGTCTCCATGGGCTGGTCCGCGGCGCGCAAGCTGCGCAAGGCTGTCGAAGGCCTGAACACGGTGCTGGCGATCGAGCTGCTCACCGCCGCCCGTGCGCTCGACTTCCGCGCTCCGCTCGAACCGTCGCCCGTCACCGGCGCGGTGCGCGACCTGCTCCGCACGAAGGTCGAGGGCCCGGGCCCCGACCGGCACCTGGCGCCCGAGATCGCGGCCGCCGAAGAACTCGTCCGTTCCGGCGCCGTCCTGGCCGCCGCCCGTCTGGAGGTCTGAGAATGTCTCGCACCGTCCGTGCCGCTCGCGGCACCCAGCTCACCGCGAAGTCGTGGCAGACCGAAGCCGCGCTGCGGATGTTCCACAACAACCTCGACCCCGAGGTCGCCGAGCGTCCCGAGGACCTGGTCGTCTACGGCGGCACTGGCAAGGCCGCCCGCAACTGGCCGAGCTTCGACGCGATCACGCGCGAACTGACCATTTTGGACAATGACGAGACGCTGCTCGTGCAGTCGGGCAAGCCGGTCGGCGTGTTCCGCACGCACGAGTGGGCGCCGCGCGTGCTGATCGCGAACTCGAACCTGGTGGGCGACTGGGCGACCTGGCCCGAGTTCCGCCGCCTGGAGCAGCAGGGTCTCACGATGTACGGCCAGATGACGGCCGGTTCCTGGATCTACATCGGCACGCAGGGCATCCTGCAGGGCACCTACGAGACGTTCGCCGCCGTCGCGAAGAAGAAGTTCGGTGGCACTCTGCGCGGCACGCTCACCGTGACCGCCGGGCTCGGCGGCATGGGTGGCGCGCAGCCGCTTGCGGTGACCATGAACGACGGCGTAGCGCTCGTGATCGAATGCGATCCGCAGCGCGCGCACCGCCGCGTCGAGACGCGTTATCTCGACGAGGTGGCCGACGACCTCAACGACGCCATCAAGCGCGTCACCACCGCGAAGAAGGAGCGGCGGCCGCTGTCGGTGGCCGTGGTCGGCAACGCCGCGGAGGTGCTGCCGGAGCTGCTGCGCCGCGGTGTCGAGGTCGACATCGTGACCGACCAGACGTCGGCACACGACCCGCTGTCGTACCTGCCCAAGGGCGTCAGCGTGGACGACTGGCAGGACTACGCGGCCAAGAAGCCCGACGAGTTCACCGACCGCTCGCGCGAGTCCATGGCCGACCACGTGAACGCCATGCTCGGCTTCCTCGACGCCGGCGCCGAGGTCTTCGACTACGGCAACTCCCTGCGCGGCGAGGCGAAGCTCGGCGGCTGCGAGCGCGCGTTCGACTTCCCCGGCTTCGTGCCTGCCTATATCCGCCCGCTGTTCTGCGAGGGCAACGGCCCGTTCCGCTGGGCGGCGCTCTCGGGTGACCCCGAGGACATCGCGGCCACCGACCGCGCGATGCTGGAACTGTTCCCGGAGAACGAGTCCCTGGCGCGCTGGATCAAGATGGCCGGCGAGCGCGTGGCGTTCCAGGGCCTGCCGGCGCGGATCTGCTGGCTCGGCTACGGCGAGCGCCACCTCGCAGGACTGCGGTTCAACGAGATGGTGGCGAGCGGTGAGCTCAAGGCGCCCGTGGTGATCGGGCGTGACCACCTCGACTCCGGCAGCGTCGCCTCGCCGTACCGCGAGACCGAGGCCATGGCCGACGGCTCCGACGCGATCGCCGACTGGCCGCTGCTCAACGCGCTGGTCAACACCGCGTCGGGCGCGAGCTGGGTGTCGATCCACCACGGTGGTGGCGTCGGCATGGGCCGCTCGATCCACGCGGGCCAGGTCAGCGTCGCCGACGGCACGGCGCTGGCCGCGCAGAAGCTCGAGCGCGTGCTGAAGAACGACCCGGGCATGGGAGTGATCCGCCACGTCGACGCCGGTTACGACGACGCGGCCGAGGTCGCCGACGAGCGTGGTGTGCGCATTCCCATGCGGGACAACGCGTGACCGCCGACGTACTTCTTCCCGTGGAGGCGGCATGAATAGCACGACGGGACTGCTCGGCGAGATCGCCGACGTCGGGCGCGACGCGAAGCGCGGCGGTTACTCGCGGCACGCGTTCGACGCGCCGGAACACGACCTGCGCACGTGGTTCGTCGAACGCGCGCAGCGGCTGGGCCTGGACGTCGAGACCGACCGCAACGGCAACCTCTGGGCCTGGTGGGGCGCGCCGGGGCCGGACGCCGTGGTGACCGGCAGCCACCTCGACTCGGTGCCGGGCGGCGGCGCGTTCGACGGCCCGCTCGGTGTGACGAGCGCGCTGGCGGCCGTGGAGGCGTTGCAGGCCAAGGGGTTCCGGCCGGCCAAGCCGTTCGCCGTGGTCGTGTTCGCAGAGGAGGAGGGCGGCCGGTTCGGCGTGCCCTGCCTCGGCTCGCGGCTGATGACCGGCACGATCGACGCGGACAGGGCGCGCGCGCTGCGTGACCCGGACGGCGTCACGTTCTGGGAGGCGGCCGCGAAGTCCGGTCTGGACGTCGATCGGATCGGCGCGGAGCCCGAGCGGCTGGGGCTCATCGGCCGGTTCCTGGAGCTGCACGTGGAACAGGGTCGCGGCCTGATCGACCTCGGTTCGGCCGTGGCGATCGGTAGCACGGTGATCGCCCACGGGCGGTGGCGGTTCTCGTTCTCCGGTCAGGGAAACCACGCCGGCGCGACGCTGATCGCAGACCGCGTGGACCCGATGCTGCCCGCGGCCGAGACCGTGGTGGCCGTGCGGCGGCTGGCGACGACGCGGGCGGACGCGCGGGCGACCGTCGGGCGGCTCGTGCCGACGCCGGGTGGCACCAACGTCATCGCGTCCACTGTGGACCTATGGCTCGACGCGCGAGTGCCCGGCCCGGTGACGCCGGAGCTCGTCGAGGATATTTCGCAGGCGGCCCGCACCGCCGCGGAGGCGGAGGGCTGCTCGCTGACCGTCACGCGCGAGTCGTACTCCGACGATGTGGTGTTCGACGAAAAACTGCGGCGTGACTTGGGGGAGTGGCTCGGCGAGGTGCCCGAGCTGCCGACCGGGGCGGGCCATGACGCCGCGATCCTGGCCGGGTTCGTGCCCGCCGGGATGCTGTACGTGCGCAACCCCACCGGCATCAGTCACTCGCCGGAGGAGTTCGCCGAGGCCGCCGACGTGGAGGCCGGCGCGCGGGCGCTGGCCGAGGTGCTGGAGCGGCTGGCGGCATGACCACGTACTGGTGTGAACGGGCCTGGCTGCCCGACGGGATCGCCGAGGCCGTGCTGCTCGTGGTGCGCGACGGGCGGATCACGTCGGTCACGACGGGCGCGCCGAAGTCGGGGACCGTCCTCACCGGGCTCACGCTGCCGGGGTTCGCCAACGGGCACTCGCACGCGTTCCACCGCGCGCTGCGGGGCCGGACGCACCACGAGCGTGGCACGTTCTGGACGTGGCGCGAGCGGATGTACTCGCTGGCGGCGCGGCTCGACCCGGACGCGTACTACCGGCTCGCGCGCGGGGTCTACGCGGAGATGGTGCTCGGCGGCTACACGAGCGTCGGCGAGTTCCACTACCTGCACCACGCGCCGGGTGGGAAGCCGTACGCGGAGCCGAACGCGATGGGCGACGCGTTGCGGCAAGCCGCCCGGGACGCGGGGATCCGGCTGACCCTGCTGGACACGTGTTACCTCGCGGGCGGGATCGGCGTGCCGCCGGACGAGGTGCAGCAGCGGTTCTCCGACGGTTCGGCCGAGAAGTGGGCTTCGCGCGTGGCATCTCTGGCCGAGGACGAGCTGTTCCGCGTCGGCGGGGCCATCCATTCCGTGCGGGCGGTGCCGGCGGACGATTTGTCGACCGTGAACCAGGGTGTGCCCGGTGATCGGCCGCTGCACATCCACCTGTCCGAACAGCGCGCGGAGAACGAGCAGTGCGAGGCGGCGTACGGCTGGACGCCGACCGGGTTGCTGCAGGCGCACGGCGTGCTGGGTGAGCGGTTGGTCGCGGTCCACGCGACGCACCTGACCGACCAGGACGTGAAGTGGCTGGGTGACGCGCGGTCGGCGGCGTGCTTCTGCCCGACGACCGAGCGCGACCTCGGAGATGGCATCGGTCCGGCGCGGCAGCTGCTCGACGCGGGCGTGCGGCTGGGTGTCGGCAGCGACAGCAACGCGGTGGTCGACGCGTTCGAAGAGACGCGCGCGCTGGAGCTGGACGACCGTCTGGCCAGCGAGGAACGCGGCCGCTTCACCGCCGAGGAGCTGCTGGCGGTGGGGGCCGATCACGCGTCCGTCGGGTGGCCGGAGGTGGGCCGGCTGGCCGTCGGCGCCGGGGCGGACCTGGTGACGGTGGCGCTGGATTCCGTGCGGACGGCGGGGATCGAGCCGTCGGGAGTGGTGTTCGCGGCGGGTGCCGCGGACGTGCGACGCGTCGTGGTGGCGGGTCGTGACGTGGTGCGCGACGGCGCGCACCTGCTCGTGGAGCGACCGGAAGCCGTACTGGCCGAGGAGATCGAGGCGCTGTGGCAATTCTGATCACGGGAATCGGCGAGCTCACCACCAACGACCCCGAGCTGGGCCGGCTGCACGATGCGGCGCTGGTGCTCGACGGCGGTGTCGTCGCGTGGGCCGGGCCGGCCGCGCAGGCGCCGGCGGCCGACGAGCGCGTGGACGTCGAGGGGCGCGCGGTGCTGCCCGGCTGGGTCGACAGCCACACGCACTTGGTGTTCGCGGGTGACCGCACGGCCGAGTTCGAAGCACGGATGGCCGGAAAGCCTTACACCGCGGGCGGAATCGCCGTCACGGTCGGGGCGACGCGGGAGGCTTCCGACGAGCAGCTGGCGGCGAACCTGCGCCGGCACGTCGAGGAGGCGGCCGCGCAGGGCACCACCTGCCTGGAGACCAAGACCGGATACGGGCTGACTGTGGCCGACGAAGCGCGCTCGGCGCGGATCGCGGCGACGGTGGCCGACGAGGTCACCTACCTCGGCGCGCACCTCGTGCCGCCGGGCGCCGACCCGGAGTCCTATGTGGACCTGGTGTGCGGCGAGATGCTCGACGCGGTGGTGCCCCACGTGCGGTGGGCCGACGTGTTCTGCGAGACGGGGGCGTTCGACGAGGCCCAGTCGGCGCGGGTGCTCAAGGCGGCGGCGGAGCGTGGCCTGGGGGTGCGGGTGCACGGCAACCAGCTCGGCGAGGGTCCCGGCGTGCGGCTCGCGGTGGAGCTGGGCGCGGCGAGCGTCGACCATTGCACGTATCTGAGCGACGAGGACGTCGAGGCGCTGGCGGCGTCGGACACGGTGGCGACGCTGCTGCCGGCGTGCGATCTGTCGACAAGGCAACCGCTGGCTCCGGCGCGGCGGCTGCTCGACGCGGGCGCGACGGTCGCGCTGGCCAGCAACGCGAATCCGGGCAGCTCGTACACCACGTCGATGGCGTTCTGCGTGACCACGGCCGTGCTGCAGATGCGGATGACGGTGGCGGAAGCCGTGTGGTCGGCGACGGCCGGGGGCGCGCGGGCGCTGCGGCGCGACGACGTCGGCTACCTGCGGCCGGGCGCGCGGGCCGACGTGCACGTGCTCGATGCGCCTTCGGCGACACACCTGGCCTACCGGCCGGGTGTGCCGCTCACGCACGCGGTGTGGCGGCGGGGTGAGCGGATGGGGTGAAGGCCTCAGCGGTGCGCTGACAAGTGCGCGAGCAGGAGCGGGTTGACGCGGTCGGCCGCCTCCTCCGGCAGCCAGTGGCCGGCGTCCTCGAAGATCTCGAAGCGGTAGGTGGCGTCCACGAACTCCGCGGTGTTCGTGGCGGCCGTGCGGCCGAGCTTGGTGTCCTGGGCGCCCCACACGTAGAGCGTCGGCACGGTGATGTGGCCGGCCGGGGCGGTGAACTCGTCGTCGGTGGCGCCGCGGTACCAGTTGAGCGTCGCCGTGAGGGCGCCCGGCTCGGTCAGGCGCGCGACGTTGCGCTCGACCTGGTGCTCCGGGATACGGCCCGCGTAGGCCGCGCGCAGGCGGGCGGCGCCGTCCGCCAGCATCGACGCCTCGGCGACACCGCCGGGCGCGCGGAAGAAGCGGACGTAGTCGAGGTCGAGGTTCTGCTGCTCCTCGTCCTTCGCCGCCTGCTTCAGCGCGGCGGGGTGCGGGGTCGAAAGCACGGTCAGCGACTTGAGCCGCTCGGGGTGCCGCGTGGCGAACACCCAGGCCATCATGCCGCCCCAGTCGTGGGCGACGAGGTGGAAGCGCCTCGGAGCCGCGGTGCCGGTGGTGAGCGTGTCCGCAAAGGACAGTGCGTCGGCCATGAGGGCGTCGATGGAGTAGTGCTCGACACCGGTCGGACGGGCCTCGCGGGCGTAACCGCGCTGGTCGACCGCCACGGCGTGGTAGCCGGCGTCGCCGAGGGCCTGGAGTTCGGCGGTCCAGGAGTCGGCGAACTCGGGCCAGCCGTGGAGCAGCAGGACGGGCTCGCCGTCCGCCGGTCCGGCGGCGAGGGCCGTGTGCTGGTGGTCGCCGGCCCGCAGGGTCACCTCGCGCAGCCGGCTCACCAGGGCGCTCGCACAGGCGTGGAGCGGGGGTGCGTGGAGTGGAGGTGCGTGGCGCGGGTGACGCGGGTGCCCTGGTAGTTCACGGCTCCCACCGTAAGCCCCGATGATCATGGAACGCCGGTGCGAGCCGGGGCACGGTCGCTGCCCTCAACGGCGAGCGGTGCGGCCGCGGGTGAAGGCGAGTCCGGCCACGGCGGCGAGGCAGCAGAGCCAGGCGAACCAGTCACCGAAACGGCTGTAGAGCGTGTCGCCCGTGCCGAGGGGGACGTCGGCGACGGCGACGGCCATCGGGGCCGGGCCGGTGCGCGCCTGGGCGAGGACGTGGCCGCGGGGGTCGCTCAGGATCGAGTTGCCGCGCGCGGCGCTCCAGGCCACGGACACGCCGTGCTCGACGCCGCGGAGCAGGGCGGTGCGGCTGTGCTGCCATCCGTCGGCATCTTTGTCGGAGGCGGGGATCAGCAGCAGGCCGGTGCCGGCGCGGGCGTAGTCGCGGGTGGGCGACGGGCCGTTGACGTCCAGGCAGACCGCCAGGCCGATGGGCTGTCCCTCGAGGTGGGCGAGGTCGTGGCCGGAGGTGACGGTGGAGCCACCGTTGCGCCACTTGCGGTATTCGACGGTCGGGCCTGCCGGGGGCACGTCGAGGGCCGTGTTGTAGGAGTTGTGGCTGGGGTCCTTCACGATCGCGCCGGTGACGATGTGGAGGTTCTTGGCGCGGGCGACGTCGGCCAACGGCCCGGTGAGCCTCGCCAGGTGGGCGCGGTCGGTGCCGAAAGCGGCTTCCGGGAGCACGGCGATGCGCACGTCGGGCGGCAGTTCGGTGAGAGCGTCTACATAGGACCGAAGAATCCGTTGGCCGGAAACAGAGTCCGGATCCGGGGCCCATGCGGGCTCGCTGCGGGCGACAACGGTGACGCGCACGTGGCCGGCCGAGGCGGCAGCAGGTGTCACGCCGAACGCCAAAGCTCCGCCCACCGCCGCGGCGGTCACCACGCTGACGCCGACGCGGGCCGACGTTCGCACGCTGGGCGCGAGCACGGCGGCGAGCGCGACCGGGGCCAGCAGCACGAGGTATTCGACACCCCAGCCGCCGACCACCGACGCGAGGCGCAGTACGTCGGGGTGGTCGCCCTGGCTGGTCATGAACGTCCCCATCACGCCGAACGGGCTGGCGAGCGAGAAGCCGTACAGCACGCCCGTCCAGAGCGCGGGCGTCGCGACGGTCGCGAGCACGGGCCGGCCCACCCGGACAAGCCGCCGGAAGAGTGCCACCGTCGCCGCGAACAGCACCGGCGATCCCAGCAGGATCGCGAGCGCGCCCGGCACCGGCACCGCCTGCGAGTTCAGGAAGTAATTCCAGCTGCCGGCGCTCCCGCCCAGGTAGGCGAGGAACGCCGCCGCACTCGCCACGCCCGCGTCCGTGCGCGGCGCGAGCAGGAGCACGGGCAGCGGGGCCAGCCACGCGAGCACGGCGACTGGTTCGAACCCCAGCCCGAAGTGGATCAGCACGCCGGACGCGACGGTGGCGGCCAACGCCCAACCGAGGTGGCGTTGCGTCGAAGTGGAAACGCTTGCGGTGGCGGTCATCCGATCGGCCCCTCTCGCCGTGGAACCACCACCGTCGCAGCCGGCCGCCGCCGAAGCACTGGGCTGTACCGGAGTATTCGTGGTAGGGCTGACACCACCCCAAAGCGCCTAATTTCGACATAAAGGATTAAAGGTGCAAACATGGATTCACTCCACCTGGCTAGTCGGCCAGTTGATCACCAGGTGAATGCGGGAATTGGACCTGCCCGGCCGCGCCCTCGTTTACGCAGAGTTCAACCAGAGGCCACTCGTACGAGATTAGGTGTCGCTCGGTTGATGGGTAGCTTCTAAACAGCACGACCACCGAGCTGGAGAAACGCCCATGGACTTTTCCCTCATTGTCCTGGTGGTGATCGTCGCGGCACTCGCCTTCGACTTCACCAACGGGTTCCACGACACGGCCAACGCCATGGCCACTTCCATTGCCACGGGAGCCCTCGAGCCCAGAATCGCCGTCGCCATTTCGGCCGTGCTGAACTTGGTCGGGGCGTTCCTGTCGATCGAGGTCGCAAAAACGATTTCCGGCGGCATCGTCGACGACACGAAGGTCACTCCGGTGGTGATTTTCGCGGGACTGGTCGGCGCCATCATCTGGAATCTCGTCACGTGGCTCGTCGGCCTGCCCTCGAGCTCCTCGCACGCGTTGTTCGGCGGTCTGATCGGCGCGACGTGGATCGCGTCGGGCGCGGATGCCGTGCACTTCGGCAAGGTCGTCGAGAAGGTGCTGATCCCTGCGGTCGCGTCGCCGATCGTGGCCGGGGTCGTGGCGCTCGTCGGCACGTTCCTGACCTACCGCATCACGGAGAGGGCCAAGGAACGCGTGGTGGGCAAGGGTTTCAAGACCGGCCAGGTCCTCTCGGCCAGCCTCGTCTCGCTCGCCCACGGCACCAACGACGCGCAGAAGACCATGGGTGTCATCACGCTGACGCTCATCGCAGGCGGCACGCTCGCGCCGGGTTCGAACCCGCCGCTGTGGGTCATCGGGGCCTGCGGCCTCGCGATCGCGGCCGGTACGTACCTCGGCGGCTGGCGCATCATCCAGACCATGGGCAAGAAGCTCACCGAGATCCAGACGCCGCAGGGCTTCGCCGCGGAGACCAGCTCCGCGGCCGTGATCCTGGCGTCGTCGCACCTCGGCTTCGCGCTGTCGACGACCCACGTCACCTCGGGCGGCATCATCGGCTCGGGCCTCGGCCGCAAGCTCGCGGAGGTCCGCTGGGGCGTCGCGGGCAAGATGGTCATCGCCTGGGTGCTCACGCTGCCGGCGGCCGCCATCGTCGGCGCCATCGCGGCGGCGGTCTCGACCCGCGGCAGCTGGGGCACGATCCTCATCGGCGCCGTCGGGGTGCTCGTGGCGCTGGGCATCTGGCTCGCGTCGCGCCGCAACCCGGTGAGCGCCAAGACCATCAACGACGAGCCGGACGCCGTCAAGGCCACTCCGGTCGCGGCCTGAGGGAGCGGACATGGACATCGACTGGGGTGCCCTCGGCACCGTCTTCGTCGTCGCACTGGTCGCGGCTGTCGTGCTCACGGTGCTGTTCGCCTACGGCATCCGCGGGCTTTCGGCGCGCGAAACCGCCCGGGAACAAGGCGGCTCCGGTGCCGCGGCGTTCACGGGTTCCATCGTGTGCTTCGCCGTCTGCGCGGCGGTGGTCGCGTACGGGATCTACTTGATCGCGGCCTGAGCGCGGCCGCGTAGTTCGCCCGGAAGCTCGTCGAGCAGTGGCAACACCGCTTCTCGGCGAGCTTTTCCCATGTTGGCCAACACGTCGAGCGCCGGTTCCCACAGCGATTCGTCGGCGCCGGCCGCGCGGATCAGCCGTGGTAGCCGGCCCTCGGGCAGCAGGCCCATCACGTGGTCGATGCGCGTTTTGTCGTCCAGCACGTAGGCAGTGCGCAGCAGCGCGGCGTCTTCGAGCACGGCGAGGCTGCGCCGCACGGTCGGGTCCGGCAGGTGCCCGACGAACCGCCCGAGCGTGATCCAGTCCTCCCGCCGGGTGAGCTCCGCGGCCACCGCGACCACGGTGTCGAGCGGGATGCGCGTGATGATCGACGTCGCGCGCCGCGGGTCCAGCTCCGCCGCCACCGACGCGAGGAACTTCGGCGGCAGCCGCTTCGCGACGTCCACGCCGCGCGAGACGTCCACCAGCCCGGCGATCCGCGCGCACAGCAGTGGTCCGAACACCTTTTCGGCGATCTTCGCGACCACGGGCGCGGGCAGCAGCCGGCTGGCCAGCGCCATGCGTTCGAGCACCACGAGGTTCGCGTCGAACAGCGTGGTCGTGACCTGTTCGCGGAACAGCTGCAGGTCGGCGACGTCCACGTCGGCGAGGTAGGCCAGCCGTTCGGGCTCGACGTCGAGCACGCGCGCGAGCTTGAGGATCTCCGGATTCACAGCCCGACCGCCTTGCGGACGGCGCCGCGCAGGAGCGCCGGCACGTACTTCAGCCCGTCCTCACCCGCCTGGGCGAGGGCTTTGGCCTGCCGGTGCCGCGCGTCGCGCAACGCGGCGGCGAGGTCCTGCCGCGCGTCTTCGGGCAGGGCTTGGATGCCCTCGGGCAGGGGGCCGCCGAGCTGCTCGGCGAGTGTGCGCTCAGCCATGGTGAGCCATCATGCCTCAGCGGTTGACTTTCGACAGTGGTGACCGCTGCCGCGGGCCTTGTAGCGTCAGCGCCCATGAAGGAGGTGACCAGGCGCAGGTGGCGGGTGGTGCTCGACGTCCTGCTCTGGATCTTCCTGTCCGGCGTCGTCGCGATCGACGCTTCGAACAACCCCAACCCGGCGGAACTGATCTTCGGGCTGGCCGCCACCACGGTGTCGGTCGCCGCGTGGCGCCGGCTGCCGACGGTGTCGCTGATCGTCACGATGGCCACGGCCGTGGTGGTGGCGTTCGGCTGGGGCGGGCGCGTGGCCGTGTGGGAGGTCTTCCTCATGGTCACCGTGGGGTACCTGGCCGGCCTGCGGATGACGCAGGTGCGCGTGGCCGTGCTCACGTGCTCGGCGATCGCGCTGGCCGGGCTGCCCGTCGCGTTCGTGCTGCCCTCGGCCGGGTTCGGGGCGTGGGGCGCGATGCTCGGGGTGCTCGCGTTCGCGGGCGTCGCGCCGTGGCTGTTGGGTCGCCACGTGCGACTGCGGCGCGAGCTGGCGCGCGCGGGGTGGCGGCGGGCGGAGGGGATGGAGAGCCGCCAGCAGCTCGTCGCCGACCAGGCCCGGCTGCGTGAGCGCGCGCGGATCGCCAGCGACATGCACGATTCCCTCGGCCACGAGCTGAGCTTGATCGCCGTGCGCGCCGCGGCTCTCGAAGTCGCCGGCGGTCTCGACGACACGCAGCGCGCCGCGGCGGGCGACCTGCGCGCCAACGCCGCGACGGCGATCGAGCGGCTGCGCCAGATCATCGGCGTGCTGCGCGAGGACGCGGCGCCGATCGAGCCCGTGCAGGGTGACCTGGGGGAGCTGCTGGAGCGGGCCCGCGCGTCGGGGCTGCTGATCGAGTCGCAAGTGGACAGTCTCGAGGCGACGCCGCCGATGGTCGCCCGTGCGGCGTACCGCGTGGTGCAGGAGGCGGTGACGAACGTCGCGAAGCACGCGCCGGGCGCGGCCGTGACCGTGCGGGTGCTGTGCTCGCCGGCGAGCACGGAGATCCGGGTGGTGAACGCGCGGCCGCCCGCGGGTCCGTTGCCGGGGGCGTCGGGCAAACGCGGGCTGATCGGGCTGCGCGAGCGCGTCCGGCTGGTCGGGGGCGCGCTGCGGGCGGGACCCGATGCGGGCGGTGGCTTCGAGGTCGTGGCCACGCTGCCGCACGACGCCGATCCGGGGCCCGCTTCCGAGGCCGACGCCGACGTCGGGCAGTCCGAGTCGGCGCGCGAGTGGGAGCTGGCGCGGCGCGACGTGCGGCGCAGCCTGGTGCAGGCGATCGTGATCCCGCTGGGTTTGTTCGGCGTGGTGATCGGCGGCAGCGGGGTGGCGTTCCTCGTGCAGTGGTACGGCTCGCAGGTGTCGATGGGGGTCTACCAGCAGATCCGGCTGGGGGCGACGCGAGAATCGATCGCACCGCTGCTGCCTTCGCAGCAACGGCTGTCGAAACCGCAGTACGGCGAGCCGCCGAAGCCCGCAGGGAGCACGTGCGAGTACTACGGCACTTCGCGCAGCTGGTGGAATGTGCGCTACGCCGCGATCCGGCTCTGCTTCGAGGGCGACCGGCTCGTGACGAAGGATCTCTACAGTGAGGACGAACCGTGATCCGGGTGCTACTGGCCGACGACGAGGCCATGATCCGCGCGGGCGTCGCGGCGATCCTGGCGGCCGACGCGGGCATCGAGGTCGTCGCGGAAGCCGCCGACGGCCGCGAAGCCGTGGCCCAGGCTCTGGCCACCCGGCCCGACGTGGTGTTGCTCGACATCCGCATGCCGGTCCTCGACGGCCTCGCCGCGGGTGCCGAGATCCGCCGCGTGCTGCCGGACGCCGGCGTGATCATCCTGACGACGTTCGGCGAAGACGCCTACATCGAACGCGCCCTGGGCTTCGGCGCCAGCGGGTTCCTGCTGAAGGCCGGCGACCCACGCGAACTGCTGTCCGGCATCCACGCCGTCGCGGACGGCGCCGCGTTCCTCTCCCCGAAAGTCGCGTCCCGCGTCATCGCCCGCCTCTCCGGCGGCGCCCTCACCCGCGGCGCCGCGGCGCGCGACCGCATCGCGGCTCTGACGGCCCGCGAACGCGAAGTCCTCACGCTGCTGGCGACCGGACTGTCCAACGCCGACATCGGTTCGCGGATGTTCGTCGTCGAAGGCACGGTCAAAGCCCACGTCAGCACCATCCTCACCCGCCTGGGCGCCCGCAACCGCGTCCAGGCGGCGATCACGGCTTACGAGGCCGGGTTGGTCGGGGGAGAAGCGGAGTAGTCCGGCGCCGGCCGTGCGGGCGGGTCGCGGCAATGAGGGATGAGGCGCCGCAACGTACTCCGCCGGGGCGGGCAGAGGAGCCGATCCGCCTGGGCGAGCGCCGCCGGGGCGTGAGCGGTGGTGCGGCTGGAGGCGGCCCGCCCATCGGTGAGGCGGCGGCCCCAGGCGTACGAAGCCGGGCTGGTCGGGGAGAAGCGGAGTAACAGCGCCTACGAAAGATCCGCGGGCCGGGGCAGGCGTGGCGGCTTCCAGTCGTTGATCCAGCTCTCCGCGCGAGCCATCGCCGACGGCGAGGCCAGTCGCAGCACCGCGGTGCGCACGGCGGCGCCGACGGGGTTGCGCAGCAGCGGCCCCAGTGAGCCCGCGCGGATCGACGTCCGCCAGACGCGCTGGCTTCGCGGGCGGCGTAACGCGTCGTACTCGCGCAGGCCGGCAGCCACGTCGGAAGTGTCGGCCAGGCAGGCCGCCAGCACGACCGCGTCCTCGATGCCCTGGCAGCCGCCCTGGCCCAGGTACGGCGGCATGGCGTGGGCGGCGTCGCCGAGGAGGGCGAGGTGGTGGTGGGCGTAGGAGGGCAGCGGGGCGGCCAGGTGGCGCAGGTCGTGGTGCAGGACCTCGGGTGAGGAGGTGATCAGGGTGCGCCACGAGCCGTAGCGCGAAAGCAGGTAGGCGCGCGGGTCGGCGTGGCGGACGCCTTCGGGACGAGCCTCGGCGATCCACCAGTAGACGCGGCCGTCGTGCAGGGGGAGGACGCCGATTTCGGTGCCGCGGCCCCACTGCAGGCTCAGCTCGGTGCCGGGCAGCTCGGCGACGCCGCGGAAGGCCGTGCCGCGGCTGTAGGCCACGCGCGACCGCGGGTACAGCGAGGTGCGGATCGGGCTGTGGATGCCGTCGGCGGCGACCACCAGGTCCGCGCGTACCGCGCCGGAAACGTGCGTCACCAGGCCGTCCGGGGTCCCCGACAGCACGTTGACGCCCGTGTGCAGGCTCGACGAAGGCAGCTCGGCGCACAACGCCTCGATCAGGTCCGCGCGGTGGATCGCGGCGAGCGGCAGGCCGTAGCGCTGCACGTACGCGTCCTGGCCCCACGTCGCGAGCCGGCGGCCGTGCGGGTCGAACAGGGTGCCGTCGCGCTGGGGCTGCAGCGGCGCGTCCACGCCCAGCTCCGCCAGTGCCCGCTGCGCGTTGGGCCAGATCGAGATCCCGGCGCCGATGGCCGAGAACTCCGGCGCCCGCTCGTACACCGTCACCTGCCAGCCGGTGCGGTGCAGCCCCACGGCCGCGCTCAGCCCCACGATGCCCCCGCCGATCACGACTGCGTGCCGTGGCTCCATGACCGCCTCCTCTACGTTTGTAGAGGACTCTACACCTGTAGTGTGATGATCGTGGACAGGATTTCGGCGATCGGCGACGCGGCCATCGAGGTGATCGCGGCCGACGGCATGCGCGGGCTCACCCACCGCGCCGTCGACCGGGCCGCGGGGCTTCCGGCGGGCTCGACGTCGTACTACGCGCGCACGCGCGCCGCGCTGCTGGAGCTCGCGATCAAACGGATGGTGGAGCTCGACCAGTCGGACATCGACCCGGCCGCGAAGGACATCGCCGAGGTCCTCGCCTCGACAGTCCACGCCGCCATCACCGTCGGCCGCTCCCGCATGCTCGCCCGTTACGAGTTCGCCCTCGAAGCCACCCGCCGCCCGGAGCTGCGCGCGGCCTACGACTCCGGCGGCCTCGAAATCCGCGAGCTCTGCGTCGCGCTTCTCGGCGCCGCCGGCTCCACGAACCCGCAGCGCCACGCCCGCGTGCTCCTCAACTGGCTCGACGGCTCGATCTTCGACGCCCTCGCCGGCACCGGGTCGACAAATCCCCCGGACAAGGAAGAGCTCGCCGAAGGCGCCCGCGCTGTCCTCAACGGACTCGGCATCCCCAGCGCGCAGTGAAGGGCCCCCGAGAACGAGGGCCCTTCACCGAATCCGATCAGGCGTCCCGCCGCTTCAGCACCGAAGTGCCGAGGAACAACCCGGCCGCCGCCCACACCAGGCAGATCAGCACCCCCACCCAGGGCGAATACGGCGAAACCCCGCCCAGCAACGGGTTCGTCTCCCCCGCGGGCACCATCCCGTTGAGCCCCGCGAACGCCGGGAAGTAGTTCATGATCTCGGGCGCCACATAAGCCGAAAGCAGCATCGGCAACGGCAGCAGCAGCACCATCGTCACCACGATCGTCCCCGCCGCGCTGCGCAGCGCGAACCCGATGCCCGCGCACAGCACCCCCAGCAGCGCGAAGTACGCCCCCAATCCCGCGGCCGCCGCGAACCCGTCGCCGAACGTCGTCGTGAGCGCCGCACCCGGCATCAGGACCGCCGCGGTCGCCATGCCGAGCAGCGCCACCACCACGCCGTACGCGAACAGCACCGGCACCAGCACGGCCGCCTTCGCCAGCGCCAAGGTCGAGCGCACCGGCACCCACTGCAGCGTCGAGCGGATGCTGCCGCTGGCGTACTCGCTCGTGACGAACAGCGTGGCCACCGCGATCACGCAGAACTCGGTGAGGTAGATCGAGCCGTTGACCACGATGTCGTGCGGGCCCTGCGGTGGCTCGCTGTCGCCGAACCGTTGCGACAGCCCGGAAACGCCGCTGTAGAGCAACATCAGCAGCACGCCGCCCGCGAGGCTCCACCACGTGCTGCGCACCGACCAGAACTTCGTCCACTCCGACGCGACGGCCCCCGAAAGCCCGCCCCCCGCGCGTACCTGCGTGGTCGTCATGCCGTCACCCCGTATTCCACCGACGAAGCGGTCAGTTCCATGTACGCCTGCTCCAGCGAAGCCGTCCGCTCGCCGAGGCCGTGCAGCCGCACACCGAGCTCGTGGGCGAGATCGCCGACTTCGCCGACACCGGCGCCGGTCACCACCAGCTCGTCGGCCGCGCCGGGTTCCACCGCGGCACCCCGCGTGAGCAGGTGCCGCGCGAGCGTGTCGCGCTCGACCGGCGTCGGCACCCGCACCGAGACCGAGCTGAGCGAGTTGCCGGCGATGAACTCGTCGACGGGTGCGTCGGCGAGCAGTTTTCCCTTGCCGATCACCACGAGGTGGTCGGCCGTCAGCTGCATCTCGCTCATCAGGTGGCTCGACACGAACACCGTGCGGCCCTCCTCGGCGAGCGAGCGCATGAGCTGGCGCACCCAGCGCACGCCGTCGGGGTCGAGGCCGTTCACCGGCTCGTCGAACATCAGCACGCCGGGGTCGCCGAGCAGCGCGCCCGCGATCCCCAGCCGCTGCCCCATACCGAGCGAGAACTGGCCCGCCCGCTTGCCGGCGACGTCGGTGAGCCCGACCGTCGCCAGCACCTCCTCGACGCGCGCCGCAGGAATGCCGTTGCTGCGCGCCATCGCGAGCAGGTGCCGCCCGGCGCTTCGGCCCGGGTGCAGTGCCTTCGCTTCGAGCAGCGCGCCGACCTCGCGCAGCGGGTGCTTGAGCTCGGCGTACGGCTTGCCGTTCACCAGCACGCTGCCCGCCGTGGGCCGGTCGAGGCCCACCGTCAGGCGCATGGTCGTCGACTTGCCCGATCCGTTCGGCCCGAGGAACCCCGTGACGCTGCCGGGTGCGACGACGCACGTGAGCCCGTCGACGACCGTCTTCTCCCCGTAGCGCTTCGTCAGTCCGCGAAGCGTGATCATGTGCCCTCCCATGGGTTCGATCCCTTGGGTAGGAAGTCTGCGATTCGAAGGGCACCGCGGGCATCGGACTTCCGGCTCGCGCGACCCCCGACCTTCGACAGGGGTCAGCGTGCCCGGCGGGTGGTGTGGCGCGTCGGCTTGGCCGTCGCGGGGTCCTCCGGCCACGGGTGCTTCGGGTAACGGCCGCGCAGGTCGGCGCGCACGGCCGCGTACCCGGTGCGCCAGAACGACTCGAGGTCGGCCGTCACGGCGGCGGGCCGGCCGGCGGGGAGAGCAGGTGCAGCAGCACGGGGACGCGGCCGTCGGCGACGGTCGGGGTGGCGGTCCAGCCGAACGTTTCCTGCAGCTTCACCGCGAGCACGGGCTGGTCGGCGGTGTAGTCGACGCGGTGATGCGAGCCCGACGGGACTTCGAGGCGGTCGGGCGCCAGCTCGTTCAGCCGCGCGGCTTCGGGCCACGGCAGGAGGCCGCGCAGAGCACTGCCGGCGTCGACCGTGGCGAGGTCGGCGCGGCGGCGGGCGCGGGAGAAGTCGAGCCAGGTGTCCACTTCGGACAGCAGAGTGTCGTCGTCCACGGCCGGCCACGGTGCGCCGAGTACGCGGTGCAGGAACGCCATCCGCTCGCGCAGGCGCCGGCCGTCTTCGCTCCAGCGCAGCAGGCCCAGGCCTTCGGCGCGCAGGCCGGTGACCAGGGCTTCGTGCACGAGTGCAGGTTGCGGTGAGCGCAGCGGACGTTCGGCGAGCACGATCGCGCCGAGGCGGCGCACGTGCCGGGCCACCACGTCGCCGTCCCACGCGACCTCGTCCACTTCGGACACCAGTGCGGGCGCCGCGCGTACGGCCAGGGTTTCGTCGGCGACGGCGGCGAGCCGGATCGTGCCCTGCACGCGGCCGGGGTCGCGCGTCGCCTCGCCGACGGCCAGCCACTGGGCATCGCCGAGGCCACTGCCCGTGGGGAGTTCCGCCGCGGTGCCGCCGGCCATGAGGTACACGGGCGCGCTGCCCGTCCGACGCCTCGCGAGCCGTTCGGGATGGGCCAGGGCGACGACCAACGCGGCGTCGGGCTTGCCCACGCTGCCGGGGGATTTCACCAAACCCGAGAGCCGCCGGACCTCCGTTTTCCACCGCCGCGCCGCGTCGTCCGTGCCGCTGCGCAGGCGGCGCAGCTCGGCCTCGACGTCGGTGAGCTGCGCCCCCGCGTCGAGCAGCGCCACGACCTCGGCTGCCGCGCGCACACCCACCGCGGCGGAACCGTCGAGCAGCGCACGGGCGAGGCGCGGGTGCAGGCCGAGGTCGGCCATCCGGCGTCCGCGCGAGGTGATGGTGCCGTCCGCGGTCGTCGCACCCAGCGTGACCAGCAACGTGCGCGCGGCGGCCAGCGCGCCCTCGCCCGGCGGATCCCACCACGCCAGCCCGCTGCCGTCCGGCGTGGACCAGCACGCGAGCTCCAGCGCGAACCGCGCGAGCTCGGCCGTGCGGATCTCGGGCTCGGGGTATGCGGGCAGCGTCGCCTGCTCGTGCTCCGGCCAGCAGCGATACGCGCGGCCCGGCGCTTCGCGGCCCGCGCGGCCGGCGCGTTGCTCGGCGACAGCCGCGGACACGCGCACGGTCGCCAGCCCGGCCAGGCCGCGCCGGTGGTCCACTCGCGGCACGCGGGCGAGCCCGGAGTCCACAACGGACCGCACGCCGGGCACGGTGAGGCTCGACTCCGCGACGGCCGTGGCCAGCACCACGCGCCTGCGGTCGCGGGGCCGCAGTGCGTCGTCCTGGCGGGCGGCGGTGAGGCGGCCGTGTAGCGGTAGCACGTCGGCGTCGAGTGAGCCCAGGTGCGCGGTCGTGCGGGCGATTTCCCCGGCTCCGGGCAGGAACGCGAGTACGTCACCGTCCCCTTCGGACAGTGCCAGCCGGATCGTCGACGCGACCGTCGCCTCGATCCGCGCGCCGCGGGCGGGCGCGCGGTAGGTGAGCTCGACGGGGTAGGTGCGGGCGTGCGCGGTGACCACCGGCGCGTCGCCGAGCAGCTCGGCGAGCCGTCCGGCGGCGACGGTCGCCGAGGTCGCGAGCAGCCGCAGGTCTTCGCGCAGACCGGCGCGGACGTCGAGCAGGAGGGCGAGCAGCAGGTCGGCGTCGAGGTGGCGTTCGTGGCACTCGTCGAGCAGCACCGTCGACACGCCGGCCAGCTCGGGGTCGTTCTGCACGCGCCGCACGAGCAGGCCCGACGTCACCACCTCGATCCGCGTGCGCGGTGACACCTTCCGATCGCCGCGCACGGAGTACCCGACCGTCTCGCCCACCGGTTCACCCAGCAGCGCGGCCATCCGCGAAGCCGCGGCGCGGGCGGCCAGGCGGCGCGGTTCGGCGACCACGACGCGGCCGCCGCCGTTCTCCAGCGCGAGCGGCACGAGCGTGGTCTTGCCGGTGCCGGGCGGCGCGACCAGCACGGCGGTGCCGTGGTCCGCGAGCGCCGCCAGCACGTCGGGCAGCACCGCGCGAACGGGCAGGTCGGGCAGGTTTTCCAGGCGGTTCACTGCTCGGTGATCTCCGGCGGCTTCGGCAGCGGGTAGTTCGACGGGCCGATGTTGGCCTGCAGCGACCGCAGCCAGTCGCCGTCCGAGACCATCTTGCGGATGGCGTCGTCCACGGCGTGCTGGCCCTCGGTGTCGCCCTTGCGCAGGCCGACGCCGTAGCGCTCGGTCGAGAACGGGTGCCCGACCACGCGCAGCAGCTCGGGGTCCTGCGCGACGTAGCCGGCGAGGATCACCGCGTCGGTGGTCACGGCGTCGACCTGGCCGGCGAGCAAGGCCGTGACGCAGTCGGGGTAACGCGGGTACTCGACGAGCTGCACGGCCTGCGCGAACTTGTCCCGCACCTGCTGCGCCGGGGTCGAGCCGGTGACCGAGCACAGCCGTCGGCCGTTGAGGCTCTCCGGGCCGGTGATGTCCGACGACGTGAGCCGCACCAGCAGGTCCTGGCCGGTCACGAAATACGGCCCGGCGAACGACACGAGCTGCTTGCGCTTGTCGGTGATCGAGTACGTGGCCACCACGAGGTCGACGCTGCCGGAGGTGAGGTCGGACTCGCGCGTGGCCGGCGTGGTCTCGTGCCACGTGATGTGGGCCGGGTCCACGCCCAGCTCACCGGCGACGAACTCGGCGACGTCCACGTCGAAGCCCACGAACCGGCCGTCGATCGTGCGCTGTGAGAGGCCGGGTTGGTCGAAGCGGATCCCGATCGTGAGGTGGTCACCGTCACGCGCGCGTTTGACGAGCGAATCGCCGGGCGAAACCGTCCCCGGACCGCAGGCCACGCACGTGACCAGCAGAAACAGGGCGGTGACCACCGCGCGAACTCGCATGCTCGCCTCCCGTCGGTGGGTGTTGACAACTCACGAAGTTCTCAGGTCTGGCGGCTAGCCTAAGCGTGTGCGACGACTGCCCCAACCCGCGCTCGACACCATCGGCACCCTCGCCCGCCTCGGGCTCGCGGCCGTGTGGCTCGTTTCGGGCGCCATAAAACTGGCCTCGCCGGGGCAGACGTTCATCGCCGTGCAGGCCTACGATGTGCTGCCGAGCGCGCTGGTCCGGCCGGTCGCGACCGCGTTGCCGCTGGTCGAGCTGGTGCTGGGCCTGCTGCTGCTGTTCGGGCTGGCCACGCGCTGGGTCGCGACCGCGGCGCTGCTCATGCTGGCCGTGCTCGTGGCGGGCATCGCGCAGTCGTGGGCGCGCGGGCTGAGCATCGACTGCGGCTGCTTCGGCGGCGGCGGGCACGTGGCCGCGGGCCAGACCGAGTACCCGCAGGAGATCCTGCGTGACACCGGGTTCGCGATACTCGCCGTGTGGCTGATGGTGCGTCCGCGCTCGTTCTTCTCGGTCGACGGCTGGCTCGGCTGGGGCCGGCGGCGCCCGGCGGTGGAGGATTCCGCTGTGGAGGATTCTGCGGAGACCGGGAGCTCCGCGACGCTCGCGAACCACGCGGGCATCGTTGAAGGGAAATAGGAACCGTGGGTGAAGCAGCGCGGAAGCGCCAACGCCAGGCGCAGGCCGCGAAGTCGGTCGCACAGGCGAGGGGTGCCTCGAGCGAACGCAACAAGATCATCGCCATCGTCGTGGCGGTCGTGGTGGTCGCCGCGGTGGTGATCGGCGGAGTCGTGTGGATCAACTCGAGCAAGAACTCCACCGAAGGCACGGCCATCGCGCCGACCACGTCCACGACGCTCGGCCCCGGCGTGGTCGAGAAGCTCGACGGCGTGGTCGTCTCCGTCGGCAAGCCCGGTGCGCCCAAGACCATCGACCTGTACGCCGACTTCCTGTGCCCGTACTGCAAGCAGCTGCAGGACTCCTACGGTCCGAAGATGGAGCAGGCGGTCAACAGCGGCCAGCTGACCGTGAAGTACCACATGGTGACGCTGCTCAACGAGAACTCGGACCCGCCGGGCTACTCGCTCGACTCGGCCAACGCGGCGCTGGCCGCCGTCTCGTCGCAGAAGTTCACCGCGTTCCACGACGCGCTGTTCAAGAGCCAGCCGGAAGAGGGCGGCCGCGGCTACGACAAGGCGCAGCTGATCAAGCTCGGCCACGACCTGGGCATCACCGACCCGAAGTTCGACCAGACGGTGAACGCCGGGACCTACGACAAGCAGATCCAGGCCGCTTTCCAGCAGACGGAGAACGACCCCAACCTGGCCCAGGACTTCCCGAACGGCGCGCACGGCTTCGGTACGCCGACCGTCGCGGTCAACGGCAAGGCCATCTCGACCCAGGGCGACTGGCTCACCGGCGTGCTGAACGGCACCGGCAGCTGACCACCTGATCCGGTCATTTCGCCTGTCCGGGCACAACCCGTCCGTTAACCTGGCCCTCTCGGCTCAGGGGAGGGGCGGGTTGTGTCCGGTTTTCATTCTGGTTTTCACGCCGACGACGGCGCTTACGAGACGTACGCGCGCCAGGTCGACCCACTCGGCGACGACGTCCGGCAGGCGGGCTCGCGGCACCTCGCCCCGCACATGACGGTCGGCTTTTCCGACATGGGCCACGAGTCCGGCTTCTCCGGCGCGTATGGCGCGCGCATGCGTTCGCTGCAGGAGCGGCTGCACGCCCTCGGCGGCGGGTGGCACCAGGTCGGCGAGGCCGCGCGGCGCACGCAGGGCAACTTCGCCGCGGTGGAGGAGGAGCACGGCGACGCGCTCCGCAGGCTTCGGTGACGGCCGAGGTCGAGCAGGTCGTGCGCGGCGGGCTGGACACCACGAACCAGTTCGCGGCCAAGCTCAAGCACGACCCGGGTGCCGTCAACGGCGCGCGTGACGGGCACGTGGCGCTGCGGACGTCCGTCGGCCAGGTGCGTGATCAAGCCGGCTCGCAGCGCTCTCAGCTCGCTGATTCCGCGTCCGGTTACACCGCCGATCGCGCGGCCGCGACGTCGCAGCGCCTGGAGAAGGAGATCCAGGACCTGCTCGACGAGAGTGCCGAGATCGAGAAGGCCGTGGCCGCGGCGGCGGAGACGCTGCACGTCGGCGAGATCCGCAACGACCAGGTACGTGACCAGATCGTGCGCGAGATCGCGGCGTCGATGAAGGCGCTGCAGGCCGTGAACGGCATCCAGCCGCCGGAGAGCCGCGCGGCCGCGGCCCGGCAGATCCTGCTGCAGCTGCAGACGAAGATCGGGCAGCTCACCGGGCAGGCGGCCACGTTCTCGGAGCAGACGATCACCCAGCTGACCTCGCTGGGCCGGCAGCTGGGTGGTTCCGACGCGACCACGACCAGTTCGGCGTCGTCGACGCACGTGCCGCAGTCGTTCAACAGCAACGGCGCGCACACTGGCGGCGGTGGGGGCGACGGCGGTGGCAGTGGGTTCGTCGGGAAGCCCCGCCTGCCGGTGGCGATCCCGCCGCAGCCGGGCACGGGCGTCGACATCAACCTGCCCGGTGGGCGGACGGTGAAGGCGCCGAACGAGACGGCCGCGAAGGCCGTGCGCGCCGCGTTGTCGCAGCTCGGCGTGCCGTACGTGTGGGGCGGCACCGCGCGCGGGCAGGGGCTGGACTGCAGCGGGTTGACCATGACGTCGTACCAGGACGCGGGTTTGCAGCTGCCGCGCACGGCCCGGCAGCAGACCGTGGGCGCGGAAGTGCCGTCGATCGACCAGCTGCTGCCCGGCGACCTCGTGGTGTGGTCCGGCCACGTCGCCATGGTGATCGGCGACGGGCAGATGGTCGAGGCGGGTGATCCGGTGCAGGTCAGCAAGATCCGCACGACGAACGCGGGTCAGCAGTTCATCGGTTTCTACCGGCCGACGGGGTGAGGATTTTCGTGGCTGAGTTCGATGTCGGTCTGGAAGCCGCGCGCATCGCGGACGCTTCCGCGCGCGCCGGTGCGGAAGCGTCCGCGCGGTTCGCGCGGTCAGGCCCGGTGGTGGGCAAGGCGGAGTCGCACGGGGTCGCCGTTTCGGTGGCGCCTGGCGGTTTACTGGTGGGGCTGGCCATTTCACGGAGTGCCTTGCGGTCCGGCTCGGACGCGCTGGCTTCGTTGATCATGGAGCTTTCGAACCGCGCCACCCGACGCGCGGGCGACCGGATGAACGAGGTCCTTTCGCCGGTGCTCGACCAGGAACAGCTGGCGGCGCTGGGATACGAACGGTTGGCCGAGGATGATCCCGATGCCCAGTACTCGTGAGCTGATCGAGCAGGCCCGCGCCCGGGAGGCCGCGCTGTCCCAGGTCGCCACCCTGATGGCCGACGCCCGCGGCTCGGCCCACGCCCTCGACGGCACGGTGGAGGTCACCGTCGACGCCCTGGGTGCGTTGCGCCGGCTGTGGCTGGCGCCGTCGGTGATCGACGCGGACCCGTTGCGGCTGGCCGCCTTGATCCTCGAGGTCACGCAGCTGGCGATGGTCGAGGCCACGCAGGACTGCTACAACAAAGTCGCGCTCCAGCTGGGCGAAGACGTGACGCTGCTGATCGAACAGCTCTCCGGCCAACCCGCCCCGGCGCGCTCCCCGGACGACGACCCGGGCATGACGGTGGAGGAGTTCCAGCGCCTCCGCTCTGAGCGGTTTGCCCGGCCCACCCGACGCCCTTCCGCACGATCCTCCGCCGAGGACGACGCGTATTTCGACAACGCGTCGCCTTGGTCCGACTAACCCCGCGCCGGCAACTTCGCGCACAACGCCTGGGGAAACTCCGGCCGCGCGGCGCGGATTTCGTCGCAGGTCCCGGTTTTCGTGCCGTTCTCCTGCTTCCAGCCGCGCGGATCCCACGAGTAGACGACGCGCTGCACCGGCCCGGCCGCCGGGACGCAGCTCGTGTCCCCGGCCGGGCAGTCTCCGACGTGCCGGTTGAGGTCGAGTACCAGCCACCGCCCGTCGCACGCGGGCACGTCGCGCACCCCGTGCAGGTGTTTCACCGGCACGTCCAGGTCGAACACCGTCCGGTCGACCCACGCGTCGGCACAGTGATCGGCGGGCGGTGTGCAGCCGAGGAACTCGTCGCAGCGGGCGAAGGTGGCGCCGGTGCGGTGCCAGGGCTCGGTGTTCAGTACCAGCGCGCGATTGCCGATCGGGGCCGCCGCGGTGAACGGGATCTCCGCGGGTTGTTTGGTGGGGAACCGCCGTAGGCCGAATTCGACGAGTCGAAGAAAACGTTGGCGTGGATGGTGGTGGCCAGCTCGTCCGGTGTTTCGGACATCGTCTCGACGCGCGGTGAACGCGAGCAGCCGGGCCCGCCGCCGGGAAGCATCACGTGGATCAGCACCGAGGCGGGGTCCGGGCCGGGGCGGATGCCGTCGACCGGTGCGGCGACCGTGATCCAATTCTGCGGGGCAGTCGAAGCAGCGGGTGCCGTCGCCGTCGTTCGCGAAAAGGTGTAAACGACAGCGCCGATCACCAGCACGGCGAGCACGATGAGCGCGGGTGCGATGAATTTGCGAGTCATGGTCCCTCCCCAGGCCGAGGCCCAGATTAACCCGGTACAGCCGTATTGTTCGCCCTTTCGGCGGTCCCGGTCACCGGCAACCGGTTTGTCCGCAAGGTCTGGACCACTCGTGAAACCTGTGTATTAATTCAAGGCGTGAAGTTTGGTCTCTCGACGAGGAGTAGCCGGATGCGCGTCGGTCGTTCGATCACGTTGGGGGTGCTGGCGGCGGCGCTGACGGTGAGCGCGCACGCGCCCGCGCTGGCCGGGAACCAGCCCGCGTACAAAGATGCGCGGCGGCCGGTTTCGGTGCGCGTCGCGGATCTGATGAAGCGCATGACGCTCGACGACAAGCTCGGGCAGATGATGCAGGCCGAACGGCTGGGCGTGAAGTCACCGGCGGACGTGACGACGGGGCGGCTCGGGTCGCTGTTGTCGGGTGGCAGCTCGCAGCCCACGCCGAACACGCCCGCCACCTGGGCCGACATGTACGACGGCTTCCAGAAGGCCGCGCTGGCGACGCCGCTGGGCATTCCGCTGATCTACGGCGTCGACGCGGTGCACGGCCACAACGGCGTGTACGGCGCGACCGTGTTCCCGCACAACATCGGGCTCGGCGCGTCCCGCGATCCGAAGCTGGTGGAGAAGATCGGCCGCGCCACGGCGGAAGAGGTGTCCGGCACGGGCATCGACTGGGACTTCGCGCCGTGCCTGTGCGTTGCGCGAAACGACCGCTGGGGGCGGACCTACGAGTCGTTCGGTGAGGTGCCGCAGCTCGCCACGGAGATGACGTCGATCATCACCGGGCTGCAGGGCCGTTCGCTGGGCGGGCCGGCGTCGGTGCTGGCGACGGCGAAGCACTACGTCGGCGACGGCGGCACCACCGGCGGCGTCAACGAGGGCAACACGCAGCTCAGCGAACAGGAGCTGCGTGCGATCCACCTGCCGCCGTTCAAGGAGGCGGTGAAGCGCGGCGTCGGCTCGGTGATGGTGAGCTACTCGAGCTGGAACGACGTGAAGCTGCACGCCAACAAATACCTCGTCACCGACGTCCTCAAGAAGGAGCTCGGGTTCGACGGCATCGTCGTCTCGGACTACAACGGCGTCGACAAGATCGACGGCCAGACCGGTTTCACGCCCGACGAGGTCGAGGCGTCGATCAACGCCGGCATCGACATGGTGATGGTTCCGTACGACTGGCAGAAGTTCATCGACACCCTGCGCACCCTCGTGCAGGACGGCAGGGTACCGATGTCACGCATCGACGACGCCAACCGCCGCATCCTCACGAAGAAGTTCCAGCTGGGGCTTTTCGAACATCCGCTCACCGATCGGCGTTACCTCGGCACCATCGGAAGTCAGGAACACCGCAACCTCGCCCGCCAGGCGGTGCGGGAGTCACAGGTGTTGTTGAAGAACGAACACAACGTGTTGCCGCTCGACAAGAGCCGCAACAAGATCTTCGTGGCGGGCAAGAACGCCGATGACCTGGGCAACCAGGCCGGCGGCTGGACCGTCGGCTGGCAGGGCACGTCGGGACCGGTCATCCCGGGCACGACGATCCGGCAGGGCATCGAGAAGACCGTGAAGCCCTCGTCCACCGTCACGTTCAGCAAGGACGGCAGCGGGATCGACAAGTCCTACGACGTCGCCGTCGCCGTGGTGGGGGAGACGCCGTACGCGGAGACCAAGGGCGACCGGCCGGGGGACATGGGCCTCGACGCCACCGACCTCGCGACGCTGCAGAAGCTGCACGACTCGGGCGTGCCGACAGTGGTCGTGCTCGTGTCGGGCCGTCCGCTGGACATCACCAAGCAGCTGCCGGACTGGGCCGGCCTGATCGAATCGTGGCTGCCGGGCAGCGAAGGCCAGGGCGTGGCCGACGTGCTCTTCGGCGACTACAACCCGACCGGCAAGCTCCCGGTCACCTGGATGCGCAGCGCCGACCAGCAGCCGATCAACGTCGGCGACGGAAAGCCCGCGCTGTTCCCCTTCGGCTACGGGTTGCGCTACCACCAGCGTTTCCCGTGGTGATGCACCAGAAGTAACCCTTCCTCCTCTCCCCATCCCCCACCGGAAGGATCGCCCATGTTCGCCAAACGACGCCCGTTCGGGCTGGTCGGGAAAGCGCTGGTGTTCTTCGCCGCGTGTCTCGGCCTCGCATACGGTTCGCCCGCGTTGACACCGCACGCTGCCGCGGCGACGCCGTTCAAAGTGCTCGCGTTCTACAGCGGCACGTACGACGCGGCGCACATCAGCTTCGAGAACGAAGCGCGCCCGTGGTTCCAGCAGCAGGCGGCGGCCAACGGCTACACATTCACAGCCACCAACAACTGGAACCAGCTCACCTCGCTGACCACCTCGCAGGCCGCGGTGGTGATGTTCCTCGACGACCAGCCGCAGTCTCAGGCGCAGTTCGACGGGTTCAAGCGCTACATGGACTCTGGCGGCGGGTTCTTCGGCTTCCACGTCACGGCGTACAACGACAACACCACGCCGTCGTATGCGAACTGGTTCCACAACGACTTCCTCGGTACCGGCCGGTTCGTCTCCAACTCGTGGGGCCCGACCGGGGAGACGCTGAAGATCGAGAACCGCACGCACCCGTCCACGGTGAACCTGCCGGCGACGATCCAGTCTTCGGTGAGCGAGTGGTACTCCTGGCAGAGCGACCTGCGCCAGAACCCGAACATCTCGATCCTGGCCTCGCTCGACCCGGGTACGTTCCCGGTGGGCGACGACCCGTCGCAGACGTGGTACGGCGGGTACTACCCGATCATGTGGACGAACAAGAGCTACAAGATGCTCTACGCCAACTTCGGCCACAACAAGATGAACTACGACACGAACACCGCGCTGTCGTCGACGTTCGCGAGCCCCGACCAGAACCGCTTCGTGCTCGACGGCCTGCGCTGGCTCGGCGGTGCCACCGGCGACGGCGGCACCACGCCGCCGGCCGACGGGATCTCGCCCACCGCGTGGTACCCGGTGGTGAACAAGGCCACCGGCAAGTGCGTCGACGCGGCCGCGGCGGGCACGACCAACGGAACCGTGGTGCAGCAGTACACCTGCAACGCCACCAACGCGCAGCAGTACCAGTTCCAGCCGACCAGCGACGGGTACGTGCGCGTGAACAACCGTGGCAACGCGGCGGAGGTGCTCGACGTGCAGGATGTGTCCACTGCGGACGACGCCGGCATTCAGCTGTGGTCCTACAGCAACGGCGCGAACCAGCAGTGGCTGCCGGTGTCCGAGGGCGGCGGCTACTACCACCTGACCGCGCGGCACAGCGGCAAGTGCCTGACGGTGCCGGGCGGCTCGACGGCCGACTCCGTGCGGCTCGTGCAGTCGGCTTGCAACGGTGCTGCGGCGCAGTCGTTCAAGATCGCTTGAGTTTTCGGTACGTGCTGGGCCTGTCTTGACGCGGCGGCGGGCCCGGCGCGGGGCCGCCTCGGGGTTTCCTGCCCCGGGGCGGCCTTTTCATGCCGGTCGCCAGGTGGTTTGGGCGCGGATCACGACGACGGCGAGTGCCAGGAGTGCGACGGCGATGACGACGGCGGCCCAGCGGCCGTCCTCGTTGGCGGACCACGCCGTGGCGGCCGGGAGCAGGACGAGAGACGTCGCGAGGTAGGCGAGGTGGGTGCCGAGCTCGGCCGGGCGGTCTCCGGTGAGGAGGCCGGTGACGTCGGCGACGGCCTGGACGATCAAGGCCAGCTCCACGACGGCGAGTGCCCGGAGGGTCTTTCCGCGGCGGTAGCGGCCGGCGAGCCCGGTGCCGAGCACGGCGAGCCCGCCGGCCACGCAGACCACCGTGGTGGCGAAGGCCAGTGTTTCGATCACGCCGTTGCCTGGCGTGGTTCTGTGTTCGCGGGTGTTTCGCGCTGGGTTTGGCACTGCGCTTCCCGCTGTGTTTCTCGCTGTGTTTCTCGCTGTGCCCGGGCTTCGCGACGGCGGCGTTTCGAGCCGGAGCGGAACAGCCAGGTCGAGATCCCTGTGAGCATCAACGCCAACGGCGCGAGGCCGAGAACGAACCAGACGATCCGCCACCAGCCGCCGACGAGCCAGCCGAAGTGGGCGGGCTCGAAAACCGTGTCGTAGAACGAGTTCGCACCCGGCTCGGGCTTGATGTCCACATCGGACACATGCGTGGCATCGTGGCTGTCGACGTACACGGTGTGGTCGCCACCGAAGAACGCGCGGGCGCCGTAGGGCTGGTAGCCCGCGCTGGCGATGGAGACGCTGTAGTAGCCGTCCTGCGGCGTGGTCAGGTACCGGATCTCGCCGGGGGTTTCGGCCAGCGCCGCGGCGGCCGCCTGGTCGATGCCGATTTCCGGGGTGCCGGGCGCGGCGGCGTCGGCGGTGAACGAGTACTTCTGCGGGTCGGCGGCCGTTCCGCCGGTGACCGCGAGCCACGCGTCCTTGACCGGCGGCAGGTAGAACGCGGCGCCGGTGACGCCCCACATCAGCACGAACGGCACCGCGACGATGCCGATCACGTTGTGCAGGTCGTAGTCGCGCGCAAAGCGGCCTTTGCCCGTGCGAACGCGGAAGCCGTGGGAGAAGCGCCGGGCGCCGGGCCACCACACGACGATGCCGGTGATCGCGAGCAGCACCATCAGCAGACCGAGCACAACCAGGAGCAGCAGTCCCCAGTTCGTGCCGGGCGGCCAGGCGAACCCGATGGTCGGCACGGGTTTCGCGAGCCACGACACGTAGCCCGGGTAGCCCTCGCAGGTCAGGCCGCAGTCGTGCAGGTTCGCGAGGAACCCCATCGCGCCGCTCTCGAGCCGGGCGCTCCCGTTGATGCGCCCGGTCCCGGGGTCGACGGCGTACGCCTCGGCGAAGTCCGGGTCACCGACTGCGATCACACCGCCGTCGTTGCTCACCCACGCGGGGGAGAACTCCGGGTGCGCGGTGGCGACGATGTCGCGCGCCTGCTGGAGGCTGATGGGGTGTTCGGTGGGCGTCTGGTGGTAGAAGTCGCTGTGCGTCGCGCGGAAGTACTCGCCGCGGTACAGCAGGATCGCCCCGGACGTCGTCTCGAGCACCAGGAACAACCCCAGCACCAGCGACGTCCACCGGTGCGTCACCACCAGCACGCGCCGCACGGGCTTGCGCCTCAGCCAACGTCGAAACTTGCCGGCGCGGGCAGGTGCCTGGGCGCGCGTCAGCTCGTCGGTGCTCATCCGCCCCCCTCGATCCGGTGATCGAGTGAGGTTAGCCTTACTTAACTCTCACGTAAAGGGCCGAGGTGAGTTCGGGGTGTGATGAAGACTGCTCAGGTGGCTTTGTGCGTCCTCCTGGTTCGGATGGCCACTGCGGTGCCCGTGATGGCGAGGGCTCCGATCACTCCCCAGGCGATCGGGACGAGGTGTCCGGCGAGGTTTGGCAGGGTGGCGAGCACGGCGATCATGACGATGGTCGCGGCGGCCAGCCAGGTTTCGCGTGCCGCCGGTGGTGTCATGGTCAGCAGCACGAGCCCGGCGGCGACGGTCAGAACCCCGGCCACCGCGACCTCGTTCACGATCCCCAGCCACTGCACGGCAAACGCCACGACGGCGGTGATCCCGGTCGCTGCCAGCCACTGTCGTGTGTGGACGGTCGCGGGCTTGGGGTACGCGGCGATCGCCGCCAGTGTCGCGACTTCCAGCACGATGCCGCCCCAGCTGCTGGGAAGGCTGAGGAATGTGCCTGCGGTCGCCGCCAGAGCGAACACTCCGGCGATCTTCCTCCGGCCGGCCAGTAGTGCGGCCAATGCGGGCAACCACAACAGCTCCAGGACAAGGGTCGCCGTCGGCGCCTCTCGAACCAGTGGCGGCGGCCACGTGAGCCGGAGGATCCCGGTGATCAGGGCCAATGCGGCTTGGAACACCGTGCCAGTCAAGGCCAACCGCCGGACGGCTTCGCCGGCGAGTGCGTAGCGGCGTGGCCCTTGATCGCTCAACCGGAGCCGCACCGCCAGGGCGAGGACGCTTGCCGTCTCGCGGGCGTCCGGTCGGCCGTAGTCCAGCTCGAACTCCGGGTCGTCGGAGTGCGCGGTTGTGGATTCGACGAACGTGGAGACCATGTCGTCCTCCCACGCCCGGCGGTAATGCGCCGGTAGTACCCGGGTGAGCCGGCGATACCGGAGTTCGAGGGGTTTCACGTCGTCACCTTCTTGCTGTGTGCTTGGTCCTTGGTCCTTGGTCCTTTTGGTCCTTTGGTTCCGGCTCGGCGTGCTGCGCACACCATTGCCGGCGTTCGGTGGAGTGGGTGGGTACCCCGATCTTTGATTGTCACGACGGTCTGGATCACCTTGTCAAGGCGGGAAAGCGTGCCTTGACAAGGTGATCCAGACCGCGTCAAAGCTGGGGATCGAGGTCCAGGGCGGGGGCTGGGTACTCGGTCGGCTTGGTCGTGTGGCCGGCGGTTGGGGAGTGCTGCGCAGATGGCTCTTTGCCGATGATCGGGTCGCTTGGTCGCGTGGGCTCGGCACAGCGCCGCCTCGGTTGAGGGGCTCGGCTGTGCGTTGGTACTTGGCTGCCCAGCGGCGCCGGCGGTTGGGGAGTGTGGTGGCGGCTGTGCCGCTTGGTTTTTGGGTGTGGCTGAACAGTTCGCGAGGAGGGCCGCCATCTCGCGCTGGTCGTGTGGCCGGCGGTTGGGGAGTGCTGCGCAGATGGCTCTTTGCCGATGATCGGGTCGCTTGGTCGCGTGGGCTCGGCACAGCGCCGCCTCGGTTGAGGGGCTCGGCTGTGCGTTGGTACTTGGCTGCCCAGCGGCGCCGGTTGTCTGGGCACGGCGTGTTTTCGGCCGCGTGACACTCCCTGGCTGGCGAGTGGGGGCGTTCGAGGCTTGTTGTTCCCGATTCCGGCCCGGCCCCGGCCGTGTACAGCCCCGCCACTCGGGCGCGGCCGTTCACGACGACGCCTCCCCGGCAAAGCCCAACCCCAACCGCCGGTGCGCCACACGGGCGATGGCGGCCTGGCGTTCGGCTTCCAGGGCCAGTGCGGTCCGCCCGTCCGGGGTCAGCCGGTAGTACCGCCGCAGCCGCCCGTTGATCACCTCGTCGTGGTCGGGCTCCACGAGGCGCTCGCCGGTCAGCCGGTCGAGGGCGCCGTACAGGGTGCCCACGCGCAGGGTCAGGCGGTCGGAAGACCGGGTCTTCACCTCGCCGACGATGCCGTACCCGTGGAGAGGGGCGTCGACGAGTGCGGTGAGGATGAAAAACGCCTGTTCGGACATGCCGCGCGTAGTGGCCATGGCCCCAATGTATCGTTAGGCGATATATAACGCATCGCACGACCGAGGGACATAAAAAGGCGGGGCACCCGCCAACTGGCAAGTGCCCCGCCTGGAAGGAAATCAGTCTCGCTCGATGGTGTGGCCCACGACGTCCGGGCCGGGGTGGGCGTGGCCGGAGCCGTCGCGGCGGAGGTCGACCTCGGGGAGCTCCACGGGGTCGCCGTTGCGGGCGGCGGCGGCGGGGCGGGGGCCGATCCAGGCGACGGCCACCGAATCCTCGCCCTTGAGGAAGCGGTGGGCGCGCACGCCGCCCGTGGCGCGGCCCTTCGCGGGGTACTCGCTGAACGGCGTGACCTTCACCGACTGGCCCGTCGCGGTGACGACCATGGGCTCGCCGTGGTCGTCGTCATCGGTGCGGACGGCGCCGAAGAACACCACCGAAGCGCCGGCGCCCAGGTTGATGCCGGCCATGCCGCCGCCCTTCAGGCCCTGCGGCCGCACCAGCGAAGCGGCGAAGCGCAGCAGCGACGCTTCGGACGACATGAACGCCAGCGTTTCCTCGCCGTCGGTGAGCCAGGTGGCGCCGACGATCTCGTCGCCGGCCTTGAGTGTGATGATCTCGAACTCGTCGGACCGCACTGGCCACTCCGGCGCGACCACCTTCACCACGCCCGCGCGCGTGCCGATCGCCAGGCCCGGCGAGCCGGTCGCCTGCTCGCCCAGCGGGGCGACGCCGACCACCGTCTCGCCCTTCTCCAACGGCACCAGCTCGCGCGCCGCCATGCCGCCGCGCATCGAGACCGTGCCGGCTTGCTCCGGGAGCACGGGCAACGGCAGCACGTCCGTCTTGAACGCGCGCCCGCGGCTGGTCACCAGGAGCACCTGGCCGCGCGCGGTCGTGTGCACGATGGCGGACACGGCGTCGTGCTTCACGCGGCCGTTGCGCCGCCTGACCTCGGACGACTCCTCCGACTCCGCCGCCGTCCGCGCGACCAGGCCGGTGGCCGACAGGATCACCTGGCACGGGTCGTCGGCGACCTCCAGCGGCCCGGACGGCTTCGACGCCGCCAGCACCTCCTTGAGGTCACCGTCGATCAGCGCGGTGCGCCGCTCCGTCGGGAAGTCCTTCGCGATCTTCGCCAGCTCCGACGACACGAGCTTCTTCAGCACGGAGTCGTCATCGAGGATCTTCGTGAGCTCCGCGATCTCCTCGCGCAGCCGCTCCTGCTCAGACTCCAGCTCGAGCCGGTCGTACTTGGTCAGCCGGCGCAGCGGCGTGTCCAGGATGTAGGTGGCCTGGATCTCCGAGAGCTTGAAGCGCGTCATCAGGCCGTCCTTGGCCGCCTGCGCGTTCTCGCTTTCACGGATGAGCTTGATGACCTTGTCGATGTTCAGCAGCGCGATCAGCAGGCCGTCGACCAGGTGCAGCCGCTCTTCGCGCTTGCGGCGCCGGTACTTCGTGCGCCGCGTGACCACGTCGTAGCGGTGCCGGAGGAAGACCTCCAGCAGCTCCTTGAGCCCCAGCGTCTGCGGCTGACCGTCGACGAGTACCAGGTTGTTGATGCCGAACGACTGCTCCAGTGGCGTCAGCCGGTACAGGTCCGCCAGCAGCGCCTGCGGGTTCACGCCGACCTTGCACTCGATCACGAGCCGCGTGCCGTTCTCGCGGTCCGTGAGGTCCTTGACGTCGGCGATGCCCGTGAGCCGCTTGGACTTGTTGACCTCGTCGGTGATCTTCTCGATCACCTTCTCGGGGCCCACACCGTAGGGCAGCTCGACGACCGTGATCGCCTGTCGCCCGCGGCTGCCTTCCAGCGGCCCCGTCTCGACGTTCGCGCGCATCCGCACCACGCCACGCCCCGTCTCGTACGCGCGGCGCACCTCGTCCAGGCCGAGCAGCTTGCCGCCCGTCGGCAGGTCGGGGCCGGGCACGAACTCCATCAGCTTGTCGAGCGTCGCCGTCGGATGCGTGATCAGCCACCGCGCCGCCGCGATGACCTCGCCGAGGTTGTGGGGGATCATGTTGGTCGCCATGCCGACCGCGATGCCGGACGTGCCGTTGACCAGCAGGTTCGGGAACGCCGCGGGCAGCACCGAGGGTTCTTCGAGGGAACCGTCGTAGTTGGGCCGGAAGTCGACGGTGTCTTCGCCGAGTTCGCCGACGAGCTGCATTGCCTCGGGCGACATGCGGGCTTCGGTGTTGTGGTTGACGAAGCCGCCGGCGAGGAACGAGTGGTCTTCGGTGGTGACTCGCACCGAGTAGACCTCGGCCGGGTCGCAAGCCTCGACCTCGGTGATCTCCTCGAAGCGGTAACCCGAGTCCATGATCGGCAGGATCGTGGCGAGGACCTCGGTGTTCTTGATCCGGTCGATGATCCGGAGCCGCTCGGTCTCCCAGCGTTCCATGTCATCGACGTCGAGCGCGCCGCCGACGTAGTCGGCAACGAACGGGACCCGGTCGTCGCTGAGCCGATCAGCGCGCCGGCCGGACCGCTGCAGCGCGCCCTGCAGATCGGCCTGCTTGACCCCCAGGAAGCCGATCCGTTCGGCGAACGCCTCGACGTCGCGCGGACCGGACACGACCAGCCGGTGCTCGACCGAGCCACTCACCTCGGTGCCGCGTTCGCGCGTGGCGATGATACCGAACTCGGCCAGTAGTTCTTGAACGTCCAATGCGAGCTGCTCGCTGTGGGTCGTGTATTCGACCGTGTGCGCGCCACCGGCCTCGCGGTGTTCTCCGCCGCCCTCGAAGAGGGCTATCAGGAACGCTCGTTTGACGCCTGGACCACTGGTCCAGATCGGCTCGGGCACGAACTCGGCGTCGGTGGAGGCGAACCCGCCGGTGTCGTACTCATCGGCGGTCGGAACGACCTCGGTCCACGCGTTGCGAGCGAGACACACGACCGTGCCCGGCTTCACCTCGTCGAGCTGGCGCCACTGGAACATCGGGACGCCCATCGGTGCCTCGAGACACAGCACCGGGTGGTTTTCGCTGCCCTGGATCGAGAACCCGGACTTCGTCGTGATCCGGACGGTCGGATGCTCGCCGGAGTTGAAGACCTTGTCGACCCGGACCGCCTTGCCGTCCTTGTCGAGAACCTCGAAGTCGGCGTCGGCCTCGGAATCGGCGGGCAGGTTCACCAAATCGCCGATGCGCAAGCTGGATCCGTCGGCCAGCCTGATCCGGGTGTCGCCCGTCAAGCAGTATCGGCTGGCAGCCGGGCCATCGTCCGGGGACCCGAAGTTGCCGTGCCCGTCGATCAACGGGACGTTCAGCGAGAAGTCCTGTGCCAGCCGTACCATGGCGTCGTAAATCGCCACGTCACCGTGCGGATGGTATTTGCCCATGACGTCGCCGACGACGCGCGAGGACTTCACGTACGCGTGCGTCGGGCGATAGCCGTTCTCGTTCATGGAATACAAGATCCGCCGGTGCACCGGCTTCAACCCGTCCCGCGCGTCAGGCAGCGCGCGCGAGTGGATGACCGAGTAGGCGTACTCCAGGTAGGAGTCTTCGATCTCCGTCTTGAGCGAGTTGTCGAAGACGTTGGCCCCGGCGGAGTCGAACGCGCTGGGATCGACCTTGGTGGTGGTGCCCTTGCGGCGTGCCACGGTAGAACTCCTTGGTAGCTGGAGAAAACTCAGACGTCGATGGCGTCGCGGTCGACGCGGTCGGAGGAGGCGACGAGCCAGTTGCGGCGGGGCTCGACCTTTTCGCCCATGAGCAGTTCCAGGGCGCTCTCGGCGGCTTCGGCGTCGTCCATGGTGATGCGGCGGACGGAGCGCGTGGAGGGGTTCATGGTGGTTTCCCACAGCTCGTCGGCGTCCATCTCGCCGAGGCCCTTGAACCGCGGCACTGGCGTGACGATGCTCTTGCCCGCCTTCTCCAGCTCCGCGAACTTCGTCTCCATCTCGCGCTGCGTGAAGGTGAAGTGCGTCTCCGGGTTGCGGCCCTTCGTCACGAGCTTGTGCAACGGCGGCATCGCCGCGTACAGCCGGCCGTCTTCGATCACGGGGCGCATGTACTTCGCGAACAGCGTGATCAGCAGCGTGCGGATGTGCGAGCCGTCGACGTCGGCGTCGGCCATCAGGATCACGCGGCCGTAGCGCATCGTCGTGAGGTCGAACGTGCGGCCGGTACCGGCGCCGAGCACCTGGACGATCGACGCGATCTCGGCGTTCTTCAGCGTGTCGCCCAGCGACGCCTTCTGCACGTTCAGGATCTTGCCCCGCAGCGGCAGCAGCGCCTGGTACTCCGAGACGCGCGCCATGCGGGCCGACCCGAGTGCGCTGTCACCCTCGACGAGGAACAGCTCGCTGCGGGAGACGCCCGTGGTGCGGCAGTCGACGAGCTTCGGCGGCATCGCCGCGCCCTCTAGCGCGGTCTTGCGTCGCGCGGCGTCCTTCTGCTGCTTCTGGGTGAGCCGCACGCGCGCGGCGTCGACCACCTTCTGCAGCACGACCTTCGCCTCGGACTTGGTCTTGCGGTCGTCGACCCACGCCTTCACGTGCTTGTCGACGATGCCCTGGATCACGCGCGTGATGCCGGCCGTGGACAGCTCGTCCTTGGTCTGCGACGTGAACTGCGGCTCCGGCAGCCGCACGTGGATCACGGCGGTCATGCCTTCGAGCACGTCTTCGAGCGTCGGCGGGTCCTCCTTGGGCTTGAGCAGCCCGCGGGTCTTGCCGATCGCGTCCTGCAGTGCGCGCGTGACGGCGCGGTCGAAACCGCGGCGGTGCGTGCCGCCGTGCACGTTGCGGATCGTGTTGGTGAAGCACTCCACCGTGCGCTCGTAGCCGGTGCCCCAGCGCAGCGCCACCTCGACCTCGGCGAGACGCTCCACATTGGACTGCATCACGCCGTTGGCGTCGGCCGCGTTCTCCTTGTACGTGCCCTCGCCGGTGATCACGAGCGTGCCGCACACCGGCTTCTCGCCCGACGGCGTGAGGAAGTCGACCATGTCCACCAGCCCGTGGGGGTAGTGGAAGGTCTCCTCGTTGATGGTGTCCTCGATGGCCGTGCGCAGCACGTAGGTGACGCCGGGCACGAGGAACGCCGTGTTGCGCAGCTTCGCGCGCACGCCTTCGACGTCGAGCGAAGCGCCCGTCTCGAAATAGCGCGCGTCGTACCAGTAGCGGATCGACGTGCCGCTGCGCTCGCCGCGCTTCATCTTGCCGACGAGGTTGAGCCCCGAGTGGCGCGTGAACTTGGCTTTCGGGCCGGGCGCGTCGAACGTGCCGGGCACGCCGTGCGCGAACGACATCTGGTGCACCTTGCCGTCCTGCTTCACGGTGACGTCGAAGCGGTGCGACAGCGCGTTGACCGCCGACGCGCCCACACCGTGGAGCCCGCCGGAGGTCTTGTACCCCGAACCGCCGAACTTGCCGCCGGCGTGCAGCCGGGTCAGCACCAGTTCGACGCCGGAAAGGCCCGATTTCGCGTGGACGCCGGTGGGGATGCCGCGGCCGTCGTCGTCGACCTGCACGCTGCCGTCGGCGTGGATGGTGACGACGACGCGCGTGGCGTGGCCCGCCACGCCCTCGTCGGTGGAGTTGTCGATGATCTCCGAGAACAAGTGGTTGATGCCACGGCTGTCGGTGGAGCCGATGTACATCCCGGGGCGCTTGCGGACGGCTTCGAGGCCCTCGAGGTGCGTGAGGTCGTCGGCCCCGTACAGAGTCTCAGCAGTCACGAGGTCGCTCTCCCGGATCTTGGCTCGCTGTACGGCGTTGTTCAGGCTGGTTGAGGCACGCATGTGGTTCAGGGACCGTGCCTGGAGACGATGGCGTCCCGGGCAGGCCCCGAGCCGACACCGTACTGCAGGATATCCGCACACCCCGACAGCTTCCGCGCCCTCGGGCCCCGGTGTGGCGAGAGTCCCGTGGGTCAGGGGTGCCGAGAGGGGAGTGCGCGGGGTCACCCGCATTGTCACTATGGAATACTTCTTTCTCGCGAGCAGTTGTGCAGGCAAGGAAGCAGTACCACGAACTACCCCGGCTGAGGAGCGGTCATGCAGTTCGGAATCTTCTCGGTGGGTGACGTCACGACCGACCCCGCCAACGGCACCACGCCGTCGGAGCACGAGCGCATCAAGGCGATGGCCCGGATCGCGCTGAAGGCCGAAGAGGTCGGCCTCGACGTGTTCGCGACCGGTGAGCACCACAACCCGCCGTTCGTCCCCTCGTCGCCGACGACGATGCTCGGCTACATCGCCGCGCAGACGAAGACGATCACGCTGTCGACGTCCACGACGCTGATCACCACCAGCGACCCGGTGAAGATCGCCGAGGACTTCGCGATGCTGCAGCACCTGGCCGACGGCCGCGTGGACCTGATGCTGGGTCGCGGCAACACCGGCCCGGTGTACCCGTGGTTCGGGCAGGACATCCGCCAGGGCATCCCGCTCACCATCGAGAACTACGCGCTGCTGCGCCGCCTCTGGCGCGAAGAGGTCGTGGACTGGGAAGGCAAGTTCCGCACGCCGCTGCAGGGCTTCACCGCCACCCCGCGTCCGCTGGACGACGTACCCCCGTTCGTGTGGCACGGGTCCATCCGCAGCCCGGAGATCGCGGAGCTCGCCGCGTACTACGGCGACGGGTTCTTCGCCAACCACATCTTCTGGCCGACGTCGCACTACCAGCAGCTGATCGGCTTCTACCGCCAGCGCTACGAGCACTACGGCCACGGCAAGGCCGACCAGGCCATCGTCGGGCTCGGTGGGCAGGCCTTCATCCGGCCGAAGTCGCAGGACGCGTGGAACGAGTTCCGGCCGTACTTCGACAACGCGCCGGTGTACGGGCACGGCCCCTCGATGGAGGACTTCACGTCGCAGACGCCGCTGACCGTCGGCAGCCCGCAGGAGGTCATCGACAAGACGCTGACCTTCCGCGAGCACTTCGGTGACTACCAGCGCCAGCTGTTCCTCATGGACCACGCCGGCCTGCCGCTGAAGACCGTGCTGGAGCAGCTCGACCTGCTCGGCGAGCAGGTGGTGCCGGTGCTGCGCAAGGAGCTCGAGTCGATGCGCCCGGCGCACGTGCCGGACGCGCCGACCCACGAGTCGCTGAAGGCCGCGCGCGACGCTGAAGAAACCGCCGAAGAAACCACTGAAGAAACCCGCGTCTGAACCCCGATTCGGAGAGAAGAAGGCAGAAATGACCGCACGCACCATTGCCGTGGTCACCGCCGGGCTGAGCCAGCCGTCGTCGACGCGGCTGCTGGCCGACCGGCTGGCGGACGCGACGCGCACCGCACTGGGTCCCGACACGGTGGTCGAGGTGATCGAGCTGCGCGACACCGCCGTGGACGTCACCAACAACCTGCTCACCGGTTTCCCCAGCCCGAAGCTGAAGGAAGTCATCGACACGGTGACGCACGCCGACGGTCTCATCGCCGTCACGCCGGTCTTCACCGCCTCCTACAGTGGGATGTTCAAGTCCTTCTTCGACGTCCTGGACAAGGAAGCGCTCGACGGCAAGCCGGTGCTGATCGCCGCGACCGGTGGCACGGAACGGCATTCGCTCGTGCTGGACTTCGCGTTGCGCCCGCTCTTCGCTTACCTGCGCGCGATTCCCGTGGCGACGGGCGTGTACGCCGCTTCGTCGGACTGGGGCAGCGCGAGCGCGACCGGCACGCTGCAGCGGCGCGTGGAGCGTGCGGCGGGCGAGCTGGCGGCGGCGGTTTCGGTCGCACCCGAGGCGAAGGCTTCGGACGAGCTGACGTCGCTGCCGTTCGAGCAGTTGCTCGCCGGCGAGGGTTTTTAGCCGATCGTTGGTGAAGGGCACCTGGAGGGATTCCTCAAGGTGCCCTTCACGGCGTTTCGGGGGAGATTTCGGTCAGGCGGCGACGCAGGAAGCGGCGGTCGGCTTCATTGCCGGCCAACGCGAGTGCCGCGCGGTACGCGTCCGCGGCTTCCTCGCGACGGCCGAGGCGGCGCAGCAGATCGGCGCGCGTCGCCGGCAGCAGGTGGTAGCCGTCGAGGTCGCCCGCCATCGCGTCGACCAGCGCCAGGCCGTCGTCCGGGCCGTCGGCCATTGCCACGGCCACCGCGCGGTTGAGCTGCACCACCGGCGAGGGCACGCGCTTCGCGAGTTCCCCGTACAGTGCGGCGATCTGCGGCCAGTCGGTGTCCGCCGCGGCCGGCGCGGCCGCGTGGCAGGCCGCGATGGCCGCCTGGAGCTGGTACGGGCCGGGGGAGCCGCGGTGCAGTGCCGTGTCCACGAGGGCGAGGCCTTCGTCGATCGCCGTCGTGTCCCACCGTGTGCGGTCCTGGTCTTCCAGCGTCACAAGGTCGCCGTCGGCGTCGAGCCGCGCGCCGCGACGGGAGTGCTGGAGCAGCAGCAACGCCAGCAGCCCCTCGATCTCGGGCTCGGCGGGCATGAGCTCCAGCAGCGTGCGGGTGAGGCGGATGGCCTCGGCACACAGGTCGTGGCGCGCGGGCGCTTCGCCGGCGGTCGCGGCGTAACCCTCGTTGAACAGCAGGTACAGCACACCGAGTACGGCCGCCGTGCGTTCCGGCAGCAGGTGCGCGGGCGGCACGCGGTAGGGGATGCCGGCTTCACGGATCTTGCGTTTCGTGCGCACGAGCCGTTGCGACATCGTCGGCTCGCTGACGAGGAACGCGCGCGCGATCTCCGCCGTCGTCAGGCCGGCGAGCGTCCGCAGCGTGAGCGCGACCCGGCCTTCGAGCGGCAACGCCGGGTGGCAGCACGTGAACATCAGCCGCAGCCGGTCGTCCTGCACGCCGCTGGGGTCGGCTTCGGGGTCTTCCGTGGGCGCCAGGGTGGCGACTTCACGCAGCTTCGCGGCTTCCGTCGTGCTGCGTTTGAGGCGGGTCAGCGCGTGGTTGCGCGCGGTGGTGGTGAGCCACGCCGCCGGCCGGCGGGGTACGCCGTCGCGCGGCCAGCGTTCCAGCGCCCGGGCCAGGGCTTCCTGCACGCACTCCTCGGCCAGGTCCCAGTCGCCCGTCAGCCGGATCAGCGTGGCCACCACGCGGCCGCCCTCCTCGCGGAAGGCGGCCGTGACCGCGGCCTCGACGGCTTCGGCGGGGTTCGCGTTCAGCTTTCTTCCCCGGCGAAGGGCCACAGCGGCCGGACCTCGATCGCCCCGTACCGCGCGGACGGGTGCTTCGCCGCGACCTCGAGGGCCTCGTCGAGGTTCTCGCACTCCAGCAGGTCGAAGCCGAGGATCTGCTCCTTCGTCTCGGCAAACGGCCCGTCGGTCAGCAGCACCTCGCCGTCGTTCACGCGGATGGTGGTCGCCATGCTCGCGGGCCGCAGGCGCTGGCCCATCAGGCGCACGCCGCGGCCGTCCATCTCCTTCACCCACGCTTCGGTGGCCGTGTCCATCGGCTCCGACGGCAGCGGCTTCGACTCGTCGTGGCTCGTGCCGCAGATCAGCATCAGGTAGCGCATCGGTTCGCCCCTTCTCTCTGGTGGTTTCCTACCGCGCCGCGGGCGCGGGAGTCGAGGTGTTTCGTCTCTGCGACCACCGGGGACCGCCTGGACCGACAGTGCTCCGGAGAATTTTCAGTTAAGCACCCACTTGACTATTGGGCGACCCGGGCGCATGGTTAAGCACATGGTTGACCATCAGCTCGACCGGGTGTTCCAGGCACTCGCCGACGCGACCCGGCGCGAGCTCGTGGCGCGGCTGGTCACCGGACCGGCCGCGGTGAAGGAGCTGGCGCAGCCGTTTGCGATGTCGCTGCCCGCCGTGATGCAGCACCTGCGGGTGCTCGAGTCGTGCGGGCTGGTGGCTTCGGAGAAGGCCGGCCGGGTCCGCACGTACCGGCTGGAGCCGGCGGGCCTGCGCCTGGCCGAACAGTGGCTGGGCGAGCAGCGCACCGGCTGGGAACACCGGCTCGACCGTCTCGGTGGCTTTCTGACCGCCGACCGACAGAAAGGGAACAGGTCATGACCGACGTCAAACATTCCACGTTCACTCTCGAACGCCATTACCCCGCGTCGCCCGCCCGTGTGTTCGCCGCGTGGGCCGACCCGGCCGCGAAAGCGAGCTGGTTCGGTGCAGCCGACCACTCGCTGGATTTCCGCGTCGGCGGCCGGGAGACCAACCGCAGCGGCGACCTCAGTTTCACGGCCGACTACCACGACATCGTCGACGGCGAACGCATCGTCTACGCCGGGGCCCTGAGCGGTCCCGCTGGTCTGGCGACGGTCTCGATCACCACGGTCGAGTTGGTCCCGGACGGCACCGGCACCCGGTTGGTGCTCACCGAACAAGGCACGTTCCTCGACGGACACGAGGAGCCGGCGTGGCGCGAGCAGGGCACGGGTGACTGGCTCGACAAGCTCGGCGCGCACCTCGGCACGCAGGCCTGACGCCGGCTCTCCAGCCGGTCTCGAGCCGGTCCGCGATCGGTCCACTTCGGACGCGTGCCCGGGGTGATCCGGAGTTTCTCCGGGCGCCCGGTCCGTGAGCCAGGCACACTGGCTGAAACGGACAGAAGGGGGCCGCGTGGAACTCGGCAAACCGGTGAAGCAGGCGCTCGCCGCGGTGGTGGGCGGCTTGCTGTTCCTCGTCGGGGTCGCGTTGCTGGTGCTGCCGGGACCCGGGTTGCTGCTGGTGCTCGCGGGACTGGTGGTGCTGGCCTCGCAGTTCCCGGCGCTGGAACGGTTCGTGGACCCGGTGCGCACGCGGGCGATGAAGGCCGCCGAGGACAGCGTGGCCACGCCGCTGCGGATCGCGGGCTCGGTGCTCGCCGGCCTGGCGCTTTTCGCCGCCGGCATCGTGTGGGGCACGGTCGACTGGCTGCCGTTCAGCGGCTGGAGCACCGGGTCGAGCATCATCCTCTCCGGGGTCATCCTGTTCGCCCTGCTGATCTGGAGCTACCGGCGAGTCAAGTCCCGTGAGGGGGAGGCGCTTCCGGCGCCCGCCGGGCAGAATCCGGGAATGACCAATTCGGACTCCCCGCAGGTGCCGGCCGCGATCCAGCAGTTCGTGGACGCCACCAACAAGGCTGACGCCGAGAGCTTCGTCGACGCCTTCACCTCTGACGCGTTCCTCGAGGACTGGGGACGCAAGTTCCACGGCCGCGAAGGCGTGCTGAGCTGGAACGAAACCGACAACATCGGGGTCGGGGCGAACTTCACCGTGAAGGGCATCAAGCCCGGCAAGGGCGCGGACAACTACGTCCTCACGCTCGGTGTGAAGAGCAACCGCTTCAACGGCACCGGCACGATGACGATCGACCTGCGCGAGGGCAAGATCGCCAGCCTCGTCATCTCCTGACCCGCTGTTACTAATCCGACCGAAAGTGGTCGGATTAGTAACGAATGGCACAGCACCCTGGGCTCGTGGGCGTTCGGGAAGCCGGGCGTCCGCGAGCTCACAGGAGCTGGGCCCCAGTGTCCGGTTCAAGAGGCCGCTGGTTCTTTATCGGCCGCCCGACGGGTTAACAGACTGCTGGGCTGCTAACCTCAGGCCCGTGAGCACCGGTTTCCAGCGTGCCCGCCGCCCCGAGCAGGTCGAGGCCCGGCGCGCCACGATCCTCGCGACGGCCACGGCGATGCTGCGCGAACGGCCGGTCGCCGACATCAGCCTGCGTGAGCTCAGCGACCGCGTCGGGCTCGCGAAGTCCAACGTCCTGCACTACTTCGACAGCCGCGAAGCGATCTTCCTCGAGGTGCTCGACGAGGTGTGGCAGCGGTGGCTGGACGTCACCGCGCGGGCGCTCACCGTCGTGTCGGTCGACGGCCCCGGCTTCGTGCGCGAGGAACGCGTGGCCACGACGATCGCCCGCGCCCTGCAGGACGACCGGCTGCTGTGTGAGCTGGTCAGTGCCATGGCGTCGGTGCTGGAGCGCAACATCTCCGTGGAAACCGCGCGCAGCTTCAAACAGCGCGCGGCCACGAACATCGACCGGCTGGCCGGGCTGGTGCGCGACGAGGTCCCGGAGCTCTCGTCCGCCGGCGCCGCGCACTTCGCGGGCGCGGTGTTCGTGATCGTCGCCGGCCTGTGGCCCTACGCCAACCCGACCGAGGCCGTCGCCACGGCCAGCGCGGAAATGGGCGTCGCGCCCGGCGCCGACCTGTTCGCGGAGAACCTCACCGAGGGCCTGGCGAACCTCCTGGCCGGTCTCGTCGCCCGACGTCGTTGAGGTCACGCGCCTCCAGGATCCGCCGGGGATAGCCCTCGGCCGCGACCGAGATCATCGCGCGCCCGAGCACCTCGGTCGTGATGAACATCGCCGGGAACCGCTGGAGCAGCGGGAAAATCGGCGTCGTGACGCGGTAGATCCCGCGGTACAGGGGCGTTTTCGACGTGATGCCGTGCTGCGGCTGGATGAACCCGGGCCGGAACGCGTAGGCGTCGAGCGGCAGCCGTGCCAGGGCGTTTTCCGTCGCGCCCTTGACCCGCGCCCACCGCACGCGGCCGCGTTCCGTGCTGTCGGTGCCGGCGCCCGACACGTAGATAAAGGTCGCGTCCGGCCGCGCCGTCGAGTAGGTGCGGGCGACCGAAAGCGTGAGCTGGTAGGTGATCCGCTCGTACTCTTCCGCCGGCATCCCGGCCGACGAGACGCCGAGGCAGAAGAAGCACGCGTCATACTCCGCGAGCTGCTCAGCGTGTGGACTCAGGTCGCCGAGGTCGTCGGGCACCAGCTCGGTCACCTTCGGGTGCTCGGTGCCGGTCGCCGTTCGCCCGACGGTGAGCACCCGCTCCACGCGGTCGTCCAGCAGACACTCCCGCAGCGAACCTTGGCCGACCATCCCGGTCGCCCCGAACAGGACGACCTTCACGCCTCACGCACCGGCAGCAGCCCACGCTCGCCGAAGACCTTCTTCGCCACGGCGGTCGCGTTGAGCGCCTTCGGGAACCCGCAGTACCCCGCCGACTGCAGCAGTGCCTCGACGATCTCCGCGGGTGTCAGGCCGACGTTCAGCGCAGTCCCGACGTGCAGCTCCGACTGCGGCTCGCAGCCGCCCATCACGGTCAGCATGCCGATCGTCAGCAGCTGCCGGTCACGCGGCCCGAGCGCCGGCCGAGAGTAGATCTCTCCGAACCCCCACGACACGATCTGCCGCGCCAGCTCGGGCGCGACGTCGCCCAGCCCGTCCAGCACCTTCTGGGCACTGCCGTCGTTCACGGCGTTCATGGTCTCGAGGCCGAGTGCGTAACGCTCTTCTTCGGTCATGCTCCGACCGTATGGGATCGGGGGTCACCGCGCGGCGGATCGCACGGCGAGGTTCGCCCGCCGGGCCACCGCGAAGTCGAGCTTACGGACGCGGCGGTCGTAGGTGAGGAAGCCGTTGACTTCCTTCTCGACGTCGGTGAGCTGCGTGTAGACGGCGGCGGACAGGCCGCGGCGGACCACTGTGGCGAGCTGCTGCTGAAGCTCGACGTAACGCCTGGTCAAGGCGGCGCTGTCGGGTTCCAGTTCGTAGGCGAAGCTGCCTGACGGGTCGAACTCGTGGCCGCGGACCCTCAGGCCCAGGCCGCCGTACTCCCCGTCGACGGTGGCGCGGACCGGGTCCGGCGGTGGGGTGCCGGGGCCGGGGTAGGTGTGGTCGTCGAGGAGGTCACCGTGGCCGGTGTCGGGTTGGGAGCGGCAGCAGTTGACGCCGGACTCGGCGTCGACGAGGCGCGTGGGGTCCCAGGCGGCGATCTCGTCGGCGACGCGGGCGACGTCGAAGTCGCCCCAGCCCTCGTTGAAGGGGACCCACGTGACGATGGACGGGAACGAGCGGTGCTGGTCGATCACGTGGTGCAGCTCGGTCTCGAAGTTCGCGCGGGCCTGGGGCGTCGGGGTGACGTTCTCCGGCATCGCCGGCATGTCCTGCCAGACGAGGAGGCCGAGGCGGTCGGCGTGGTAGTACCAGCGGTCGGGTTCGACCTTCAGGTGCTTGCGGACCATGGTGAAGCCGAGGGCCTTTTCCTGCTGCAGATCGAATTCCAGGGCGGCGTCGGTGGGGGCGGTGTAGAGGCCGTCGGGCCAGAAGCCCTGGTCGAGCGGGCCGAGCTGGACGAACGGCTTGCCGTTGAGGAGGAGGCGGTGGTTTTCGACCGCGATCGAGCGGAGGCCGAAGTAGGAGCCGACGGTGTCCCCTGTGGACAGTGTGACGCGCAGGTCGTAGAGGAACGGGTCGTCGGGCGACCACAGGTGGGGGTGGCCGACGGTGAACGTGAGGGGGTGGCCGGCGGTGCCTTCGGCCTGGGCGACGACGTGGCCGTGGTCGGAGGCGGTGACTCGGAAGGGCGTGCCGTCGGCGCCTTGGACGGTGAGGGTGACCTCGCCGGTTGCAGGGTTCGAAGTGGTGTCCACGCGGGTGATGTGCACCGGCGCCACGGGTTCGAGCCACACCGTCTGCCAGATTCCGGACGACGGGGTGTAGAAGACTCCGGCGCCTGGCGCGCGTTGTTTGCCGAGCGGTTGCCCGTTTCCGGTCGGGTCCGTGACGCCGACGACGAGTTCCTGCGGGCCGGTGGTCAGGGCGTCGGTGATGTCGGCGGTGAAGGAGTCGTAGCCGCCGGTGTGGTGGGTGACTTCGTGGCCGTTGACGTAGACGGTGGCGTCGTGGTCGACGGCCTGGAAGTGCAGCACAGTCCGTCGGGAGCGCCAGGATTCGGGGATGTCGAAGGTGCGGCGGTACCACATGCGGGTCTCGTGGCGCATGATGCCGGACAGTGACGATTCGACGGGGTAGGGGACGAGGATCTGTTCCCTCAGCTGCCGTCCGAAGGGTGGCTCGACGGTGTGGGCCGGTTCGAATTCCCAGACGCCGTTGAGGTTCTGCCACGCGTCGCGGGTGAGCTGCGGGCGCGGGTACTCGGGCAAGGCGTTGGTGGGGGAGACGGCGTCCGTCCACGGTGTACTCAACGGTGGCGTCTCTCGGTGCCACTGCGGCTGCGCGACGGGGGGCACGCCGGAAAGCCCGAACAACAGCACCGCGAGAACTACGGCAGGACGCACCATCGTCGGAACCTCCGGGTCACTTGATGATCATCTCTACCGGGCGCGCCCGCCGATGTAAATCGCTCAGTCCGGCAAGACCAGCCGAACGGCCAACACGACGATCACGGCGCTCGACACCAGCGTCGTCCCCAACCGCCCACGACGGCCGGCGAGCACACGGCCCAGCACCACGCCGCCACCCGCGAGCAGCAGCTGCCAGCTCGCCGACGCGACGAACGCGGCCAGCGCGAACACCGCGCCCGACGCCGTACCGCCGACCACGAGGGCGGTGAAGTACACGATCGTCGCCGGATTCAGCAGGGTGAGGCCGAGGAAACTCACGTACGCGCGCACTGGTCCTGGCGGCGCGGCCTCGGCTTCGGGCGTTTCGCCGGTGCGGTACCTCCGCCACCCGCCTACCGCGGTGTGCGTCGCGAGCGCCACGAGCGCCACCACCGACGCCCACCGCAACGGCCCCGCGACCGGCGCCAGCGCCGGCGCGAGCGCCGCCCCACCGCTCACCGCGACGACGGCATAGACCCCATCCGCACTGGCCACCCCGAGCGCCCCCGCCGCGGCGACCCGCACCGACGTCCGCGCCGCCAGCCCCACCAGCACCGCCCCGACCGCCCCTACCGGCACGGCGATCCCGTACCCCGCGAGCGCCCCGGCGACCACCGCCGCCGTCACGACCGTGCCCGATCACACCCCCGTGGCGCGCACTGCTGCCCACGCCGCACCCGAACGGCGGCGATCGGCGTGGCGTGCGGTGCGGTGGTTGCGGTCATGTCGGGAAGCCTGACCCCGGGTAGGTCGGGGGGCAACCGATTTTCATCGCTCGGGGACAGCCGAGCGCGAAGAACCGGAGATCGTTGCCGTGTGGGCTTTCCTCGGTCGCCGTATCACCGCTTCGGCCAGTGCCACGAAGGCCGATCCAACCGCCCCTGTCCGGAAAGGACAGTCGCGCCGAAGTCCTTCTCCAGTTCCAGCAGAGCGGCGCCCGTGGAGTCCAAGGCGCGCACCAGAGGCTGCGAGTGCGACACCACCACCAGCTGGGTCCGGCGCGCCGCCCGGGTGATCAGCGCCGCGAGCGCCGGGAGGAGTTCCGGGTGCAGGCTTGTCTCGGGTTCGTTCAGCACCAGCAGTTCCGGCGGCCGCGGGCTCAGCAACGCGGCGACCCACAGCAGATACCGCAACGTCCCGTCCGAAAGCTCGGCCGCCGTGAGTGGCCGAAGCAACCCGTGTTGCTGAAAACGCAGCTCGAAGCGCCCGTCGGCCGACGTGATGTCCACTGTGGCGCGCGGAAAGGCGTCCTGAACCGCCGACTCCAACGCGGCCGCGTCGCCGAACTCCTGGATCGTGCGCAGTGCCGCCGCGAGGTCGGCGCCGTCGTGGTCGAGGACGGGGGTGCGGGTGCCGATGCGGGATTCGCGGGCCGGGGCGGTGGCGTCGGTGCGGAAGTGGTCGTAGAAGCGCCATGCGCGGATGCGTTCGCGCAGCACGAGGAGTTCCGGAGCGGGGAAGGAGCTGAGCATGCTGTCCGTGAGTCCGATGGGCTGCGGTTCGGAGGGCCACGCGCCGGTGGCGTCGCGAAGGCGCAGGGTGGGGCCGGCGCGGTCGGCGAGGAGGGTGCGTGAAGAAAACACCGGGCCGGACCACACGCATTCGCGTTTGAACTCCGGGTCGAGGGAGAACATCGACGGGCCGGGTCTCGGCAAGCCCAGGTCCAGGGCGTAGCCGAACTCGTCGCCGGAGAACCCCAGCCGCAGGCCGACCGGCTGGGTGCGGCGCGTGCCCTGCACGGGAGAGCGCCCGGAACGGACCGCGCGACCGATCGCCTCCGGGCCGGCCCACAGCGTGGACGGTAAGCCGCCTTCGCGGGCCAAAGCGGCGACGGCGCCGTTGTGCGCGGCGTCGGCCAGCAAGCGCAGGGCGCGGTAGAGGCTCGACTTCCCGCTGCCGTTCGCGCCGGTCACCACGGTCAGCTCCGACAGCGGCAGCACCAGATCACGCAACGACCGGTAGTTCTCCACGGCAAGGGTTTTCAGCACCCGGCCGACGTTATCCGCCGCCACCGACAGATAACGATCGTGACTACGAAGCGCCCAACCCCGGGTGCTCTCACCTGCGGCTCTCACCGTCAGTTGCCGAATTAATTCTGCCCGTGTTCGCGCCCACTGGACTCCGGGCCCTATTCGTCAGATCTTTGTCCGCGACCTCGTTGACACCACCGAAGCGCGAGGTAAGAATTTCGTTTCACATATCCTATAGGATTCGCGATCCGGAAGAGGTGTCTGTGGTGGCAGCGAGGCGAAAGGTCGTGGTCCCGGCATGCGGGACGGCGATCTGTCGCCGCCCCCGGCCGGTCAGCGCTTCGCGAAGAACGCCGTCAACGAGTGACTTTTCGCGCCAGGACCTCCGATGTCTGGGCGCGCTCAGTGACTGAAGCCCACCCCGAAGTGGCTGAAGTCAGCAGGAACGCCGGGCGGCGCGCGGGCCGTCCGGTGCCAAGGTCCGACCTCGAAGGAGTGGTCATGCCAACATCGGGCAGAACCGGGACACGGAAATTCGCCGTGCTCACCGGGATCGCGGCCTCGGTGCTGACGCTTTCGGCGATCCAGATCCCCGCCTCCGCCGCACCCGCGGCTCCCACCCAGAACAGCACCGGCACCCAGATCGCCCAAAAGCCATACCTGGGCTGGAGCAGCTGGAGCCTCGAGTCCACGAACTACCCCGGCGTGAACCCGACCGGCGGTGGCAGCTGGCTCAACGAAGCACACGTGCTGCAGCAGGCCGACATCCTGGCGGCGAAGTTCAAGCAGCACGGCTACGAGTACGTGAACATCGACGCCGGCTGGGTCGGCTCCTTCGACCAGTACGGCCGCCCCGTCGTCGACGCGAAGAAATTCCCCGACGGCATGAAGTACGTTGCGGACTACGTGCACAAGAAGGGCCTCAAGCTCGGCTCCTACCTCGCGGTCGGCCTGGACCTCAAGGCCTACAACGACGGCAACTCGCCGATCTTCGGCACCACCGACTGCCACACGCGCGACCTGGTCTACCCCGACCTGCGCCAGACCAGCGGCTGGGACAACCAGTCGTACCAGATCAACTTCGCCAGCCCCTGCGCCCAGGCCTACATCCAGTCCGAGGCCGACGTGCTCGCCGGCTTCGGCGTCGACTTCCTCAAGCTCGACGGCGTCGGCCCGGGTTCGTTCAAGGGGGACGCGGCGCACGACAACACCCCCGACGTGAAGGCCTGGTCCGCCGCGCTGAAGAAGACCGGCCGGTCCATGCAGTTCGTGCTGTCGTGGTCCCTGTCGCACAACCAGATCGACACCTGGAAGGCCAACTCCAACGGCTGGCGCATCGACACCGACGTCGAGTGCTACTGCGACACCCTCGTCACCTGGAACAACTCGGTGAAGGGCCGCTGGAACGACGTCGTGCAGTACATCCCCGACGCCGGCCCGGGCCACTGGAACAACCTCGACTCCCTCGACGTCGGCAGCGGCAAGATGGACGGCATCACCGAGGCCGAGCGCCAGAGCTACATGACGCTGTGGGCGATCGAGTCGGCGCCGCTCTACCTGGGTGACGACCTCACGCAGCTCGACGACTACGGCACCAAGCTGCTCACCAACGACGAGGTCATCGCCGTGGACCAGGCCGGCGTTCCCGCCAAGCCCGTGAGCCAGAAGAGCGACCAGCAGGTCTGGTACGCCCGCAACGCCGACGGCAGCTACACGGTCGCGCTGTTCAACCTCGGCTCCGCTCCGACGTCCGTCACCGCGAACTTCGGCGACTTCGGCCTCACCGGCACGGCCAAGGCCCATGACCTCTGGAGCCACCAGGACCTGGGGCTGAGCAACGGTTCCTTCACCGCGACCCTGCCCGTCCACGGCTCGAAGCTGCTGCGCCTGACCCCGGCCAACCCGGTGCAGGTCTCGGCTCCCGCCGTGGTTCACGGCACCGCTTCGACCCCGACCAGCGTCTCGCTGGCCTGGGACGCGTCGGCCAGCAAGCTCGCCCCGGTGACCGGCTACGACGTGTTCGCCGGCGGCCACAAGGTCGCCTCGAGCAACGGGACCGGCACGACCGTCAACGGCCTCAAGCCCTCGACGTCGTACACGTTCACGGTGGTCGCCCACGACCGCTTCGGCCGCAGCTCCGCCGCGAGCACCGCGGTGTCCTACGTGACGCCTGCGGCTTCCGGCCCGATCGTCTACGAGGCGGAGAACGGCAGCCCCGGCGGTGGCGCGACGGTGTACGACTGCACCTGCTCGGGCGGCAAGAAGGTCGGCTACCTCGGCGGGTCCGGCGTGCTGACCATGAACAACATCAAGGTCGCCGCCGAGGGCACGTACCTGGTGAAGCTCGGTTACGTCGACGGTGACACCAGCCGCTCCGCCGTGGTCACGGTCAACGGCAGCTCGTTCCGGCTGCCCGCCCCGGGCACGAACGACAACGACTGGAACACCGCACGCACGATCACGGTGCCGATCTACCTGATGGCCGGCAACAACCAGGTCATCTTCGGCAACCCGAGCGACAGCGTGTTCGACGTGGACCAGCTGACCGTCTGACAACCCCGTGAGCGGCGGTGAGAGCCGCCACTCACGGACACGAGTGAGGAGACGCCGTGGTGGTGACCACGCACAACAACAGCCTTCCCGTGCGAGGCGCCACCGCGGCGTCCCGTGTGGACAGACCGCGTAGGACCCGGCCCGGCGCGGCCGCGCACCGGAACGACGCCAAGATCGCGTGGCTGCTCGTGCTGCCCGCCATCCTCGGGTTCGGCGTGTTCTTCGCCTACCCGACCATCCGCGGCATCTACCTGAGCTTCACCGAGTTCCACGTGCTGTCCGCTCCGAAGTGGATCGGCCTGGCCAACTTCATCGAGCTCATCGCCGACGGCGTGTTCTGGAAATCGCTGCTCGTCACGATCTACTTCGTGGTGCTGTCGGTGGTCCTGGGCATGCTCGTGTCGCTGCTGACCGCCGTGATCCTGCATCGGCTCGCGGCCTCCACGACCGTGCGCGGCCTGATGATCCTGCCGTTCCTGATCTCCGGTGTGGTCACGGCGCTCACGTGGTCGCTGATGCTCGACCCGAGCCTCGGCATCCTCAACGTGCTGATCACCAAGATCTTCGGCCACCCCGTGCTGTTCCTCGGCTCCGGCGGCTGGGCCGTGCCGACGCTGGCGGCGATCAATGTGTGGAAGTCCATGGGCTACAACGCGGTGCTGATCTTCGCGGGCCTGCAGACGATCCCGGCCACGATCTACGAGGCCGGCCGCATCGACGGCGCGAGCGAGGTGCAGATGTTCCGCCGCCTCACGATCCCGCTGCTGCGCCCGATCCTCGTGATGGTCGTGATCCTCACGGTGATCAGCTCGTTCCAGATCTTCGACATCGTGGCCGTGACCACGCAGGGTGGGCCGGAGAACGCGTCCAACGTGCTGCAGATGTACATCTACAACAAGGCGTTCCGCCAGTTCGACTTCGGCTACGCGGCCACGATGTCCCTGGCGTTGTTCGTCCTCCTCATCGCCATCACGTTCACGCAGCTGCGCATGGCGCGCGCAGGCGAATCCGACACGAACTAGGGCAGGGACATGGTTACGCTGACTCGACCGGCATCCGCCCGCACACGCAAACGCGTGTCCGTCGGCCGAATCATTGCCTGGGCCTACGTCGCGGTGATCCTGTTGATCACGATCTTCCCGTTCTACTGGATGCTGCGCACCGCACTGTCCAACAACTACTCGCTCTCCACCGACCCGTGGTCGTTCTTCCCGGTCGACTTCACCTTCGGCGCATTCAAGCGAGCGCTCGGGCTCGCGTCACCGGCGGAAGCCGCGGCGCAGGGCGGTTCCGGCGCGTCGCTCGGCCTGACGCTGGCGCTGCGCAACTCGATCATCTACGCGGCCCTGCTCACCGTGTGCACGGTGTTCTTCTCCGCCATCGCGGCCTACGCCTTCGCGCGGCTGCACTGGCGTGGGCGCAACACCGTGTTCTCGATCCTGCTCACCGCACTGATGGTGCCGCAGGTGCTCACGCTGCTGCCGAACTTCGTGCTGGTGAAGGACCTGGGCCTGCTCAACACGTTCGCCGGCCTGGTGCTGCCCAACGCGTTCTTCTCGGCGTTCAACATCTTCTTCCTGCGCCAGTTCATGCTCGGGCTCTCGACGGAGATCGAGGAAGCCGCGATCATCGACGGCGCCGGACCCTTGCGCGTGTGTTTCCGGATCGTGCTGCCGATGTGCTCGGCGCCGATCGCGACGCTCGCGTTGCTGACCTTCATCAACACCTGGAACGACTACTTCTGGCCACTGCTCGTTTCCTCCGACACGTCCACGAGCCCGCTGACGCTCGCGCTGGCGGTGTTCAAGCAGTCGTCGCCGCAGGAGGCACTCGACTGGTCGGGCCTGATGGCCGCGACCATCATCGCGGCGCTGCCGATGCTGCTCGTGTTCATGGTGTTCGGCAGGCGGATCGTGAACTCCATCGGGTTCACCGGGCTCAAGTGAGAGAACTGCTGTGACGAACGAAGATCTGTGCCTCGGCTGGGCCGCGCCCGCGGTCGAGTGGACCGAGGCGAGCCCCGTGGGCAACGGCCGGCTCGGCGCAATGGTGTTCGGCGGTGCCGGCCGCGCCCGTGTGCAGCTCAACGACGCGACGGTCTGGTCCGGAACTCCCGCGGGCCCGGTCGACGCGCTGGCGGACGTCGTTGCCGCCGGCGCCGGACCGCAGCGGCTGACGGAGGTCCGCGAGGCCGTGCGGGTGCGCGACTACCGCCGGGCCGAAGCGTTGCTCATGTCGTTCGAAGGGCCGTACAGCCAGGAGTTCCTGCCGTGGGGCGACGTCTGGGTGACGCTGCCGGACGGCGAGAGCCACGGTCGTCAGCTCAACCTGGCCAACGGTGTGGTCACCGAACGGTTGTCCCTCGGCGGGACCACTGTGGACCGCGCGGTGTGGGCGAGCCGGCCCGCCGGTGCTCTGGTGATTTCCCTGACGGCGTCGGCATCTGTCGACCTCGGCGTGGAGTTGAGCACGCCACTGCGTGAGGTGACCCGGATCGTCGAGGAGAGCGGGATCACGCTCGGGATCGAGCTGCCCGTGGACGCCGCGCCCAAGCACGAACCGGAGGTCGCCGAGCCGCTGCGGTACGCCGACCGGGCTCGCCCTGGTTACGACCCGTTCGGCGCACTCGCGCTACGGCTCGACACCGACGGCACCGTGTCCACCGTGGACGGTGCGCTCAGGGTGGCCGGAGCGACCCGGTTGCTGCTCACGGTGTCCAGCTCTACCAACGCCGCCGACGTCTGGACCGGCACGGCACCCCGTTCCCGCGAACGGCATCAGGCCGTGGCCGCCGGAACCGCCGCGACCGCGTTGGCCGAAGGCGCCGACGAGCTGCTGCGCGCGCACGAAGCCGACCTCCGGCCATTGCTCGCGGCGGCGAGCCTGCAGTTCGGGCACCACCGCGCGGGCACCTACGACGTGGCTGCCGACATCCTGTCCGGAAAGGACGAACAGCTCACCGCCACGGTGATGTTCGCCTACGGCCGCTACCTGCTGGCCACGTCGTCCCGCCCAGGTGCGCCGCCCGCGAACCTCCAGGGCATCTGGAACGAAGAGCTGCGCCCGGCGTGGTCGTCGAACTACACCGTGAACATCAACACCGAGATGAACTACTGGGCCGCCGAGACGACCGGGCTCGGCGAGTGCCACACACCGCTGTTCGACCTGCTGGGCAAGCTCGCCGTGACCGGCGCCGACGTCGCCCGTGAGCTCTACGGCGCCCGCGGCTGGGTCACCCACCACAACACGGACCCGTGGGGCTGGGCGCTGCCGGTGGGCATGGGCCACGGCAACCCGTCGTGGGCGATCTGGCAGATGGGTGGCGCCTGGCTCGTCCAGCACGCCTGGGACCACTACGACTTCACGCGTGACACCGCGTTCCTGCGCGAGACGGCCTGGCCGCTGCTCAAGGGCTGCGCCGAGTTCTGCCTCGACTGGCTCACCGAGGGCCCGGACGGCTTCCTCGACACGATCCCGTCGACGTCGCCCGAGAACCTGTTCGTCTCCGAAGCCGGCGAGCCCGAGTCGCTGACCTGGTCGGTCACGATGGACACGGCGCTGACCCGCGCGGTCTTCTCGCGCACGCTCGCGGCGGCCGAAGCGCTCGGTATCGAGCACCCGGTAGCGGCCGAGATCACCGCGGCGTTGCCGCGCCTGCGTCCGCTGCGCGCGACCGACGGCGGCTGGCTCGCGGAGTGGGCCGAGGACCTGCCCGAGCAAGATCCGAAGCACCGGCACATGTCCCAGATGATCGCGGTCTATCCGCTCGGCCACATCACCGCCGGCACGGAGCTGGGCGCGGCCGCGACCGCGTTGCTGGACCGTCGCGGCTCGGGCGCGATGGGCTGGTCGTGGGCGTGGAAGATCGCGCTGCGCGCCCGGCTCGGCGACGGGGACACCGCGCGCTCGCTGCTTTCCGAGGCGACGCAGCCGTTCACCGGCGACCGGCACCGCGACGCGCCCGTGGACGGCTCCGAGTGGGGCGGGCTGCTGCCCAACCTGTTCAGCACCCACCCGCCGTTCCAGATCGACGGCAACTACGGCTTCCCGGCCGGCCTGGCGGAACTCGTGGTGCGGAGCCATGCCGGCGCGATCGACCTGCTGCCCGCGTTGCCCTCGGTGTGGCCGGACGGCACGGCGCACGGGCTCAGGGCTCGCGGCGGGCTGGCGGTGGACTTGTCCTGGCAGGCCGGGAAGGTCGTGTCGGCGAGGGTGACGCGGCTGTCCGGTGAGGCCGGCGACGACGTCGTGGTCCGATGGCCGGGTGGCGGCACGACGCTCAGGGTCGCCGTCGGTGAAGTGTCCGAACTGGACGGTGAGTTCTGATGTTGACCGATCTGCCTCTTGCGCAGCTGCGTACGTACACCAGCGCCTACCAAGCCCCGGAAGACTTCGACGAGTTCTGGCGGGAGACCCTCGCGGAAGCGGCGAAGTACGAGATCGACGTGACCGTGACGCCGGTCGAGACCGCGCTGCGGACACTCGACGTGTTCGAGGTGACCTACGCCGGCTTCGGCGGCCACCCTATCCACGCCTGGCTGCGCGTGCCCAGGAACCAGCCCGGTCCGTTGCCCGCTGTCGTGCAGTTCCACGGCTACGGCAGCGGCCGCGGCAGCGCGCTCGAAGAGCTGGTCTGGGCTTCGGCGGGCTACGCGCAGCTGCAGATCGACGTCCGCGGCCAGGGCGGCGCCCACGCGGGCGGCACGACCGGCGACCCGGTGGGCAGCGGCCCGTCGTTCCCGGGGTTCCTGACCCGCGGGATCGAAAGCCGCGAAACGTACTTCTACCGTCGCGTGTTCACCGACGCGGCCCGGGCGGTGGAGGCCGCGCGGGCGCTCGACGTCGTCGACGCGGACCGGGTCGCCGTGGTGGGTAACAGCCAGGGCGGCGGGATCGCCCTGGCCGCGGCGGCACTCGTGCCCGACGTCGCGGCGCTGTACGCGCAGGCGCCGTTCCTGTGCGACCTCCGGCGCGCATCGCTGATCGCGGGCAAAGCGCCCTACACCGAGCTCGCCGGTTACCTGGCCACACAACGGCATGAGGTCGACCGCACGTTCGAGGTGCTGTCCTATTTCGACGGTGTCGGCTTCGCGAGCCGCGCCACCGCCCCGGCGCACTTCTCGATCGGGCTGATGGACGACGTCGTCCCTCCGTCGACGGTTTTCGGCGCCTACAACGCTTATCGCGGCCGGAAGCACCTCGACGTGTGGGAGTACAACGGGCACGAGGCCGGTGGGGGCCAGGACCTCGAGAACGTGCTGGCCACGTTCGCGCCGCTGCTCAAGCCGGGCAGCTGAGAGTCAATCTGTTTCCAGAGTTCTGAAATCCCCCAGGTTTGAATTCCCAGTTCGAATTCCCCAGTTTGGATTCCACAGTGGAGTGGAGAAGCGTCCCGAGTGGGCGCGGAAGCGAGGAAACCCATGAAGATCCGCACTTGGGCCGCCACCGGGTTGGCGGCGGTGCTCGGAGCAGTGCTGGCCGGTTGCGGCGGTGGTTCGGCCGACGCCGGCGGCAACACCGTGAACTGGTGGACCTGGGACGATCACCAGGCCGCCGCCTACCAGGTGTGCGCCGATGCCTTCCAGAAGGCCAACCCCGGCACCACGGTGAAGATCTCCCAATACACCGTGGCGGACTACTTCACGAAGCTCACCGCCGGCTTCGTCGCGGGCACCGCGCCCGACGCGTTCCAGGACAGCGTGCAGTACCTGCAGGCCTACGCGAGCCAGCACCAGCTGCTGCCGCTCGACGACTACATCAAGAAGGACAACTTCGACCTCAAGAAGTTCTCCGTGGGCGTCGACTCGTGGAAGTTCACCGACGGCAAGCAGTACGGCCTGCCGCTCGATTGGGCGTCGGCCGGTCTCTACTACAACACCGACGCCCTCACCAAGGCCGGCTACACCGCCGCCGAAGTGCAGAACCTCAGCTGGAACCCCGACGACGGCGGCACGTTCGACAAGATGGTGGCGCACCTGACCATCGACAAGTTGGGCGTGCGCGGCGACCAGCCGGGCTTCGACAAGAACAACGTCGCCACCTACGGCATGGGCCAGCTCGCGGCGAAGGACTTCATCGGCCAGGTGACCTTCAGCGCGTTCGCCTCGACGCTGGGCTGGCGCCTCGGTGACAAGCCGGAGTGGCCGACGAAGTTCAACTACAGCGACCCGCGGTTCGTCAAGACCGTGAACTACATCCGCACGCTCACCGACCGCGGCCTCGCGCCGAAGATCGGCACGTTCACCACTGGCGGTGGCCAGTCCACCGTCAGCGACGCCGACCTGATCGGCTCGGGCAAGGTCGCCATGGAGCTCTCGGGTTCCTGGTCCGCGCCGAGCTTCGCGAAGCTGCCGGGCGTGAAGATCGGGATCGCCGCCCCGCCCACCGGGCCCGACGGCAAGACCCGCGCCCTGACCTCGAACTCCAACGGCAACACGATCTGGGCCGGCACCAAGAACCCCGACCTGACCTGGAAGTGGGTCTCGTACATGGGCTCGCAGGAGTGCCAGACGGCGGCGTCGAAGACGGGCACGTTCTTCCCGTCGATCCCGGCCTCGATGGACGCGACCACCGCCGCGATGAAGCCGCAGGGCGTGGACCTGTCGGTGTTCACCGCGATGCTGAAGAACCGCTCGCTCTACCCGGCCGAGGTGTACGCCAACGGCGCCGCCGTGCAGGCCGCGGAGGAGCCGCTGCTCGAGTCGTTCTACTCGCACAACCGTAACGACGAAGTGTTCCCCGACATGGAGAAGCAGAGCGTTTCGCTGCTCGCCAAGAGCTAGGAACGCCCGGGAGTCAGGAGTGAGGACATGTCCAGCCCTACGGTGGTCGGCCTGCGGGCCGCCGGCACGAGTTTCGCCGTGGAACTCGGCCGGCCGGTGCCGCGCGTGCTGCACTGGGGCGCCGACCTCGGCGAACTGTCCGAAGTGGAGGCTGAGGCACTGCGGCTGACCGCCGGGGGCGCGGTGCTCAACAACGCGCCCGACGTGCCCCGCCCGTTTTCTGTGTGGCCGACGGAAGCCGAAACGTGGTCCGGCACCCCCGCGGTGTCGGGCCACGCCGCCGGCCGCGGCGCGGTGCCGCGGCCGGTGCTGCGGGGCTTTTCCCAGGACGACGCCGCGTTGACGCTGGAGCTCACCGACGCGTCGTCCGGGCTGGACGTGGCGCTGACCTACCGGCTGACCCCTTCGGGGGTGCTGGAGGTCGCGACCAAGGTGACCCGCCACGGGGACGCGGGCGCCGAACCGTACGACCTCGCCGGGGTGGTGGCCGTGCTGCCGCTGCCCCGGCGGGCCGCGGAGGTGCTCGACTTCACGGGCAAGTGGTGCCGGGAACGCAGCCCGCAGCGGCTGCCGTTGGCGTTCGGCGGCCACGTGCGCGAGGTGCGCCGTGGCAAGCCGGGCGCGGACTCCCCGTACCTGCTCACTGTCGGTGAGCCCGGGTTTTCCTTCGCCTCAGGGGAAGTCTGGGGTATGCACGTGGCGTGGAGCGGCGACCAGAAGTGGTTCGCCGAGCAGCTGCCCGAAGGCGCGGGCGTGCACGCGAGCGTGCTCGGCGGCGGTGAGCTGCTGCGGCCGGGTGAGGTCCGGCTCGCGGCGGGGGAGTCGTACGTGGCTCCCGTGGTGTGTTTCGCCTGGTCGGACGAGGGACTCGACGGGCTCGCCGCCCGGTTCCACGCGTACCACCGCGCGCGGGCCACGCACACGGGCAAACCGCGGCCGCTGTCGTTGAACACGTGGGAGGCCGTGTACTTCGAGCACGACCTCGACCGCCTGCTGGAGCTCACGGAGCTGGCCGCGAAGGTCGGCGTGGAACGGCTCGTGCTCGACGACGGCTGGTTCCGCGGCCGGCGCGACGACACCGTGGGCCTCGGCGACTGGACCGTCGACCGCGCCGTGTGGCCGCAGGGCCTCACGCCGCTGGTGGAACGCGTGCACGCGCTGGGGATGGAGTTCGGGCTGTGGGTCGAGCCGGAGATGGTGAACCTCGACTCCGACACCGCCCGGGAGCACCCTTCGTGGATTCTCGGGCCCGCTGAGCTGGGCGCGCCTTCGCGCAACCAGTACACGCTGAACATCGCCCACCCCGAGGCGTACCAGTACCTGCTGGGCTCGCTCGACGCGCTGGTGGGCGAGTACGGCGTCGACTACCTCAAGTGGGACCACAACCGCGAGCTGCACGAGGCCTACGACCGGGTCACGGGCCGCGCGGGCTCGCGCGCGCAGACGCTGGCGCTGTACCGGCTGCTCGACGAGCTGCGGCTCCGCCATCCGCGGCTGGAGATCGAGAGCTGCGCGAGCGGCGGCGGCCGCGTCGACCTGGGGATCCTGGGCCGGACCGATCGCGTGTGGGCGTCGGACTGCATCGACCCGCTGGAGCGGCAGGCGATCCAGCGCTGGACCGCGCAGCTGATCCCGCCGGAGGTGATCGGCTCACATGTCGGCGCGGAGCGCGGCCACACCACCGCGCGCGTGACGGAGCTGTCGTTCCGGCTGGCCACGGCGTTGTTCGGGCACGCCGGGATCGAAGCCGACCTCACACGCAGCACGCCGGAGGAGCTGGCGGCGTTCACGGCGTGGGCGCAGCTGTACAAGGAGTTCCGGCCGCTGCTGCACGGAGGGCGCGTGGTTCGCGCGGACCTGCCGGACGCCGACGCCTACCTGCACGGCGTGGTTTCGCAGACGCGTGCGCTGTTCTGCTGGGCCCGGTTGGCGACGGGCGCGGCGGGACAGCCCGGACGCGTGCGGCTGCCGGGACTGGACCCGTCGCGGCTGTATCGCGTGCGGGTGCGGACCGACGCCGGGCTGCCGTCGTTGCGGGAAGTGGCGGCGCCGGAGTGGTTCACGCGAGCAGTCGACGGGCCGGTGGAACTGCCGGGCAGTGTGCTCACGGTGGCCGGCCTGCCGATGCCGGTGCTCGATCCGGCGCAGGCGCTGCTGTTGGACCTGTCCACTGTGGACAGGTCATGAAGCTGGGCGCGGAGCGCGGGCTCGTCGCGCTGCCGGCCCGGCAGGTGCTCGCCGACGGCGTCTACGAGCAGCTCCGCGCCCTCATCATGAACGACGGCATCGCGCCCGGCGCCCGCGTGAACATCGACGAGATCGCGCGGGAGCTGGGTGTCTCGGGCACGCCGGTGCGGGAAGCGTTGGCGCGCCTGGAATCCGAGAAAATGGTGAGCCGCCTGCCGTTGCGCGGCTACCGCGTGACCGAGCTGCTGAGCCGCCGCGAGGTCGACGACGTGTACTCGCTGCGGATGCTGCTGGAGCCGCCGAGTGCCGGGCTCGCCGCGAAGGCGATGTCGGACGAGCATTCGGCGGCGTTGCGCGCGGAGCTGGCGACGTGTCCCGCCGCGCCCGCGCATGACGCGTACAGCGACTACAAGGCGCTGACTGCGCATGACGCGCGGCTGCACGAGCTCGTGCTGCGCATCGCGGGCAACGCCGCGGTGGAGCAGGCGTTCGCGCGCACCCACTGCCACCTGCATTTCTTCCGGCTCAACTACAACCAGCCGTTCGGCGAGCAGACGATCTCGGAGCACCGCGACATCGTCGAGGCCCTCGTGTCGGGCAGCGCGGTGGCGGCGCGCAAGGCGATGGCCGCGCACCTTGAAGTGGCGCGCGACCGGCTGTTGTCCCGCATGTGAGCACCCCAATGTGGCGTTCGGTGCGTTCAACGCACCGAACGCCACATTGGGGCGCTTCGGGCGTGGGGTCAGTGCGTGAGGACGGGCAGCGTCTCGTAGATGCGCTGCTGCGGTCCGCCGGCGCCCAGTGTGCGGAAACCGTTGGCCCACAGTGAGTTCACGCGGGAGCGTTCCTGCGCGTTGGGGTTGGCGTTGGTGCACGACGGGCCGGGGCCGCCACCGGACATCAGTTCGGAGCAGGGGCCGGAGTAGTGGTCGGGCAGGCCGAGCACGTGGCCGGTTTCGTGGGCGGCGATGCGGGTGTTGTCGTACTTCTCGGCCTGGGCGTAGTCGATGAAGACGGTGCCGGTGCCGTGGCCGTCGCTCTGGGCGTAGGAGCCGCGCGGGTCGTTGCCCTCGACGTAGCGCAGCGAGGCGCCCGAAGAGTGTTCGACCAGATTGACGTTGGTGACCGAGCGGTTCCAGTTGGCCGCACCGGCGTTGATTGCCGCGCGGAAGGTCGGCGCGCCGGAGGTGCTGTAGTACACCGTGGTGACGGCCGCGGCCTGGCCGGCGGCGGCTGTGGCGGCGGTGGCCGTGCCCGCGACGAGCGGGGCGGCGGCGACGGCCAGGGCGATGGCGCCGGACAGCAAGAACTTCCTCGACATCGGAAAGCTCCTCGGGTGGATGAGGGGAGTTTTGCCTGATTTGCGCGCGCTGCACCGAATCTAGGCAATCAAGCCCCGTTTGTGACCCGACCTTCGTACTGTCCGGAAAGTGGTGATTTACCAACACCATCCACGGGTTGACTCAGGCGACGGGTTCGGCCAGCGGCACCTGCTCGTGCGTGTCCTTCTCGAATCGGCGCAGTTCCGCCCGGTTCACGTCGCCGCCGCAGTGGTCGCACTTCTCGCCGGGACGCGTGAGCTCGCCGCACGGGGTGTGGACCAGCAGCATCGGCTCGCCCGGGGCGGGCGAGCGCGTGTAGGTGTCGCCCCAGGCACCCAGCGCGTGGATCACCGGCAGCGTGTCGGCGCCGGCCTGGGTGAGGCGGTACTCGTCGCGGGTGCGGCCACCGTCACGGTAGGGGACGCGCGTCATCAGGCCGGTCTCGACCATCCGCGCGAGCCGCGACGACAGCACGTTGTCCGCGATGCCGAGGCGATTGCGGAAGCCGTCGAAGCGCGTGGTGCCCGCATGGGCGTCGCGCAGGATCACCAGCGTCCACGGCTCGCCGAGCACGTCCGCGCCGCGGGCGATGGGGCAGGGCGTGCCTTCCCAGCTTGACCGTCGGCCCATGGTTTCCTCCCATGCTGGCTTGCTTAGAGCAAGTTTAACCCGTAGTGTCGGCGACGGCTAGCTTGCAAATAACAAGTCAGGTGTGTTGGGAGTGGGTTTGATGGAGATCAAGGGTTCTGTCGCGCTGGTGACGGGGGCGAACCGCGGGCTGGGCCGGGAGCTGGCCGCTGCCCTGCTGGAGCGCGGGGCGGCAAAGGTCTACGCCGCGGTGCGCCGCCCGGAAACGGTCGACCTGCCGGGTGTCGTGCCACTCGCGGTCGACGTCACCGACCCGGCCTCGATCCAGGCCGCCGCCTCGGCGGCGGGCGACGTGACGCTGTTGATCAACAACGCCGGCGTCTCCACGGGCGCGTCGTTCCTCGACGGTTCGCTCGACGACGTCCGGCTCGAGATGGAGACGCACTACTTCGGCCCGCTGGAGACGGCACGCGCCTTCGCTCCCGTGCTGGCCCGCAACGGCGGCGGCGCGATCCTGAACATCCTCTCGGTGCTGTCGTGGTTCACCGCGCCCAACGTGAACGCGTACTCCGCCGGCAAAGCGGCGGGCCTCCAGCTGACCAACGGCCTGCGCCTCGCCCTGCACGACCAGGGCACGCTCGTCACGGCCCTGCACGTCGGCTACATGGACACGGACATGGCGGCGGACATCGCAGCCCCCAAGTCGGACCCGGCGTCGATCGCCGCGCTGGCCCTGGACGGTCTGGAAAAGGGTGACTTCGAGATCGTTGCGGACGACGTGAGCCGCGCCGTGCGGGCGAGCCTGTCGGGAGACATCGCGGGGCAGTACCCGCAGCTGGTTTCCTGACTTCGGGTTCGCCTCTCCGGTTCCTGGCTTCGCGAAACACCGCGCCCCTGGCGGCCTTGTGGGCTGCCAGGGGCGCGGTGTTTTTCGTGGCGGGCTTAGTGGCCGCCGTCTGCTGGGGGCTGGTCGCCACCGCCGGGGTTGGCGTCGGCGTTCGCGTTGGCCCAGCCGGTTTCGGCTGTTTTCTGGATGTCGAGCATCTGCTTCATGATCTCCTGGCCGCCCTTGACCGGCCACGCCCACATTTCCTTGGCGCTGTCGGAGTCGGCGACCCACTGCTTCAGGATCGAGAAGGCCTGGGGGTGGTTCGCCTTCAGCTGGTTCTCGAGGTACTTGTACTTGGCGTAGGCGTCCGGCTGGTGCTGCTTCAGCCAATCCTCGTGCGCCTTCGTCCACGGCGTCTTGGGCGGCTGGTTCGCCGGCGGCGGCGTCGCGTCGTCGCCGTGGTGACTGCCTTGGGAGGCGGCGTCGTCCCCGTGGTGGCTGCCGGGCGGGGTGCCGTCGTCGCCATGGTGGCTGCTGCCCGGAGGCGTGCCGTCGTCCCCGTGGTGGCTGCCCTGGGTGCCGCCGTGGCTGCTGTCGGAGGCGGCGTCATCCCCGTGATGACTGCCCTGAGTGCCGCCGTGGCTGCTGTCCGATGCTGCGTCGTCTCCGTGGTGGCTGGCCTGGTTGCCCGCGGTCGAGGCGGCGTCGTCGCCGGAATGGCTGCCCGGGGGCGGGACGTCGTCCTTGGGCGGGACGGGCGGCGGCACGTCGTCACCCGAGTGGCTGCCGGGCGGAGGCGTGGCCGCGTCGTCGCCGGAGTGGCTGCCGGGCGGAGGCGTGGCCGCGTCGTCGCCGGAGTGGCTGCCGGGCGGAGGGGTCGCGGCGTCGTCGCCGGAGTGCGTTGCCGGCGGCGGGACGTCGTCCTTCGGGGGCACGGGGGGCGGCACGTCGTCGCCCGAGTGGCTGCTCGGCGGCGGGGTCGCTGCGTCGTCGCCGCTGTGCGTTGCGGGCGGAGGCGTGGCGGCGTCGTCCCCGGAATGGGTTGCCGGCGGGGGCACGTCGTCCTTCGGCGGGACGGGCGGTGGGACGTCGTCGCCGGCGTGTGAGGCCGGGGGCGGTGTGGCGGCGTCGTCGCCGGAGTGGGTTGCCGGGGGCGGGACGTCGTCCTTGGGTGGGACCGGCGGCGGAGTTGCGGCGTCGTCGCCGGCGTGGGTGGGCGGCGGAGGCGTGGCGGCGTCGTCGCCGGAGTGGGCGGCGTTGCCGGAACCGCTGCCCGAGCCTGAGCCGCTGCCTGAACCGCTGCCTGAACCGCCGCCGCTGGTGGGCGGGGGCACGTCGTCCTTGGGCGGGACCGGCGGTGGCACGTCGTCGCCGGCGTGTGAAGCCGGGGGCGGGGTGGCGGCGTCGTCGCCGCTGTGGGTCGGGGGTGGAGGTGTGGCGGCGTCGTCGCTGGCGTGGGTGGGCGGCGGAGGCGTCGCGGCATCGTCGCCGGCGTGGGTGCCGCTGCCAGAGCCGCTGCCCGAGCCCGAGCCACTACCCGAGCCCGAGCCAGAACCACCCGCAGGCGGCGGCACCTCATCCTTCGGCGGCACCGGCGGCGGAGTAGCCGCATCGTCACCACTGTGCGCGCCCGAAGACCCAGCGCCGCCACCCGCGCCGCCGCGGTTGGGGACCGGGCCCAGGGGGATGTCGTCACCGGCATGGGCGCCGCCGCCGGCGGCGCCGCTCGCGCCGGGGCGGGTCTTGAGGCTCTTGACGACGTTGCCGATGCGCGCGGCCGAGCGGGTGGCTTGCGCGACGACCGCGGCGAGCTTCGCGCCGAGCGAGGTGGCGGTGAGCGTCGCCTGCGCGACGCACCAGCCGACGCCCGCGACGATCGACGCGCCGAACGTCGGGATGGCGGCCGCCAGAGCGATGAGCATCGTGGAGATCATGTCGCCCAGCACCGTGGTGATGAGGTCGCGGAACAGACCCCGCACGGCGGCGATGATGGCCATGTTCGTCTGGATCAGGTACGCCACGATGTCGGTGCCGTGGGCCTTGCTGTCCAGGTCGGCGGCGAGCTCCTGCATGCGCTGCCGGAACGTGTCGGCGGCGCTGCCCTGCCATTCCTTGATGGCACCGTCCAAAGAGGACTTCTGGTCCTCGCCGATCTGCCGGATGGTCTCGGCGATCGTGTGCACTTCCTGGCTCAGCAGCTGGATCTGGTCCGGGTCGCCCATCAGCATGTCGAGCGGCTCGCGCAGGAAGCTCACGTGCTCGATCAGCCAGCCGAGCCCCGCGGAGATCAGGCTGCCCAGCGGGTTGAGCGCGAACTTCACCGTGTCCACGGCCGAAGCCACCACACCGAGCCCGATCGAGACGCCCAGGGCCGCCTTGTCGGAGTCGTCGGCGGTCTTCATGTCTTCGCAGCTCTTGATGAGGAACGAGTACGAGTCGAGGACTCCCGCACCGGAGAACTTGTTGGAGTCGGTGATCACCACTCCGGCGCCGAAGTCGGGCTTGGCGTTCGGGTCGAACGTCGTGGTCACGTCGGGGTCCCCGCTGTCGTGATGGCCTGCGCGTGGTTGGTTTCCGTGGTGCGGTACTGGTCCGCGGCCGTGCGCGTGTTGTTGGCCTGGTCGGTGATCGCCTTCGCGGCGCCGTTGACCTGGTCGTGCAGCACACCGAGCGCGATGCGCGTCGGGATCCCCAGCACCTGGCCGACGACCACGCCGAACGCGTTGATGTCGCCGCCGTTGACCTCTTGGATGCGGTTGGCCGCGGTCGTCACCTTGCCGCCGCGGTCATCCAGACCACTCGCGTACGTCGTCAGCACGTCGGGTTCGACGGTGTACCCGTCCATCAGCGCATCTCCCTCGTCACCACGGCTGCATCTCGTCGTCGTCGCCGTCCATGCGGCGGCGGTGCGGGCCCGACTGCGGCCTCGGCTGCTGGTCCGGCCGTGGCTGCGGCGGCGCGGGCGGCCCCGACTGCGGAGCCGGCGGAACGGGAGGCACCGGCGGCGGGGGCATCCGCGGCGGCAGGGGCGGAGGAGGCGCCTGCGGCGGCATTCCGCGCTGCGCGGGCGGCACACCCCCGGCCGGTGGCATCCGCGGCGGGGCGGGCGGCGGCGGGGTGCGGTCCTCGGCCTCGGGCTCACCGGGCTGGCGCGGCGCTTCCTGCGGCTCGTCCTCCTCGGGCTCCGGTGCGGGCAGGAAGGACCGGACCACGTCCATCATCTCGGTGCTGCCGGCCAGCGGCTCGAGCGCGTCGGCGACCTCACGCGACACCTGTCGCTGGGCCTTGCCGTAGGTCTCCATGATGGTGGCGGTGAGCTGGGCTCCGCCGGACGAACGCAGCGCCCGGTCGTCGATGTGCAGGTTCTTCAGCGCGCCGTTGGGGCTGACGGTGACCGTGACCAGTCCGTCCGACGAACGCGCCTTGCCTTCGGCCTCGGTGAGCTTTTCTTGCAATGCAACGCTTTTCGCGCGCATGTCGTCCACACGCCGCTGGAAGTCGTCCAGCCACTCCTGCTCGTCCACCAGGAAAAAAATATCGAGATGTCCGGCCTGCCGGGGTGAACCACAGATGACGGGTCGACGACGAAACGAGGCGGCCCATCCGACGCCCGGGCAGGTCAAACGGTAAGAATGGGCACGTGCCGGAAGAAGTCGAGGTCAGCGCCGGGCGCACCCGGAACAGGTGGGGCGAGGGCGACCGGCTGCGCGGGGAGATCCTCGACGCGGCCAGCCGGCTGCTGTCCGAGCTCGGCGGTGAGGACGGCCTGACGATCCGCGGCGTCGCCCGCGCGGTCGGCATCGCGCCGGCGAGCATCTACCAGCACTTCACGGACCGTTCCGCCCTCGTCGCGGGCTTGCTCGACTACGAGTTCGCGCGGCTGCGCGCCGCGATGGAAGTGGCCGAGGCGGGCGAGGATCCGGCCGACGTCGTCGGCCGCGTGCGCGCGCTGATCCACGCATACTGCCGCTTCGCCATGGACAACCCCGGCCACCACCGGCTGATGATGGCCAACGGCGCCACCCGCGCGACCCCCGACGCGCATCCGCAGGGACCGTTGCCCGATCTCATCGAACTGCTCACGACCGGCTTCGCGCGCTGCGACGCCGCGGGCTTCTCGCTCAGAGTGCCCGCCGAGCGGGCCGGCGTGATCGCGTTCGTCGGCGCTCACGGCCGCGTCGCGCTGTTCCACAACTCGCCCTCGCGGGGCGGCGCCGACTCCGTCCTGCCGTTCGTCGATGAGCTCGTTTCGCTCGTTTTCGGTTGACTCACGGGCGTTTTCTCCCGTTTTCACCCGGCTGCTCTCGGCCGTCCCGGTGATCTTGTGCAGGAAGCTGGGCAACTCTCCACCAGATTGCCTAACATTTGTTCAGTAAGTATCAGAACAATCGTTTGGTAACTCTCCGTAGGAGGAATTTTCGATGACGGAGGCCCTCTCGTCCTCGCCTCGAGTCGAGTCCGACGCTCGTGAGCCCGAGTTCCCGATGTCGCGCGGGCGGTGCCCGTTCGACCCGCCGCCCGAGCTCGAGCGGCGGCTGCACGACGAGCCGGTGTCCCGCGTCCGGATCTGGGACGGCAGCGAGCCCTGGCTGTTCACGCGCTACGAAGACGTCCGCGCGCTGCTTCGCGACTCGCGCGTCAGCGCCGACAGCGACCTGCCGGGCTACCCGCCGCAGTCGCCGGGCGTCGCGGCCCGGCGCAAGCGCGCCAAGGCGTTCATCAGCATGGACGACCCCGACCACGCTTCCCAGCGCCGGATGCTGACCGCCGACTTCATGGTCAAGAAGGTGGAGCGCCTGCGCCCGCACATCCAGAAGATCGTCGACGAGCTGATCGACGACATGCTGGCCGGCCCGAAGCCCGCGGACCTCGTGCAGGCCTTCGCGCTTCCCCTGCCGTCGCTGGTGATCTGCGAGCTGCTCGGTGTGCCGTACGAAGACCGCGAGCTGTTCCACCGCCTCAGCAAGGTGCTGATCTCGCAGGAGGCGACCCCGCAGCAGTCGCTGGACGCGATCGAGGAACTGCTGGCCTACCTGAGCCGGCTGGTGGAGCAGAAGCTCAAGGACCCGGGCGACGACGTGCTGAGCCGCCTCGCGACCGAGCAGGTGGCCGCCGGGACCATGACGGCCGACGACGTCGCCGCGATGGGCCAGCTCCTGCTCGTGGCCGGCCACGAGACCACGGCCAACATGATCGCGCTCGGCACCGTGGCGCTGCTGGAACACCCGGACCAGCTCGACCTCGTGCGCGACGGCGACCCGGCGTTGATCGCCAACGCCGTGGAGGAGCTGCTGCGCTACCTCACGATCGTCCACACAGGACGCCGGCGCGTCGCGCTGGAGGACCTGGAGGTCGCGGGGCAGCAGATCCGCAAGGGCGACGGCCTCATCGCCGCTTCGGACGTCGCCAACCGCGACGCCGAGGCCTTCCCCGACCCGGACAAGCTCGACGTGACGCGCAAGGCCCGCCACCACGTGGCGTTCGGCTACGGCGTGCACCAGTGTCTCGGCCAGCCCCTCGCGCGCGTCGAGCTGCAAGTGGTCTACAGCACGCTCTACCGGCGGATCCCGACGCTGAAGGTGGCGGCGCCGTTGGCGGAGCTGGACTTCAAGAACGACATGCTGGTCTACGGCGTGCACTCGCTGCCCGTGACCTGGTGAAACTTCCGCGAAAGGACGATTGAGATGAAGGTGGTCATCGACCAGGACCGGTGCGTCGGGGCGGGGCAGTGCGTGCTCGCCGCGCCGGAGGTGTTCGACCAGCGCGAGGACGACGGCATCGTCGTGCTGCTGGACGAGAACCCGCCCGAGGAGCTGCACGACCAGGTCCGCGAGGCGGCGCAGATCTGTCCCGCGCTGGCGATCGAGCTAGCGGGGTAATCCAGTCTTTGTAGTCCATTGTGGAACCGGTCGGGCGCCACACGGTGGTGTGACGCCCGACCGGGGAATGTCGTGGTCGGCGCGGTGCTGGCTAGGGTGACTCGTCCTGGTTGCCGGGGAAGGGAAACCCGCCGTGTCGCTCCGCCGTCTCGTGTCCGTGCTGATCGCCGCGCCGGCCCTCCTCGGGGCGGCCGCCGTGCCCGCCTCCGCGTCCATCGCGCCGATCCCGCCGTCGCCGCTGCGGTGCGCCGTGGTCGGTGACGTCGCGGCCACGCTGGACTCCCGCGTCGAGGCCATCGTCGCCGAGATGGGCACCAACCCGAACGCCACGGCGAACCCGGTGGCCTCGGCGTTCAACGACGCCACCGCCGACCTGCCCGCCGCGCCCGCCACGGGCTGCGCCACCGACTCGGCCGCGGCCGACACCGTCGTGCACTCGGTTTTCACGTACGTGCGCGCCGTGAACCGCTTCTCGCCCACGCTCACGCCGACGATCAGCCTCGTCGTGGACCCGAGCGTGAGCAACTTCGTGTACGCCGTGCAGACCGCTTCGCCGGGCACCTACACCGACACGTCGAACGCCATCACCCCGGAGATGCGCGGCGAACTGCTGCAGGGCAAGTACGTGCTGACGGTCACCGCGCTCGGCTTCTGACCCGGGCTTTATGCTGTAAGGAGTCGCCGTCACAGGGGGTTCCTCGTGGTCGTCTTCGCCGGGCAAGGGGACGCCCGCCGCTCGATGGAGCTCCTGTGGCGCAAGGACGTCGCGCCCCGAGGCGGCGGCCCGGGGCCCAAGCCCGGGCTGAGCGTGGACGCCATCGTCGCGGCGGCCGTGGAGATCGCCGACGTCTCGGGCATGGGCGCGCTGTCCATGCGGGCGGTGGGCGAGCGTCTGGGCCGCACGGCCATGGCGTTGTACACGTATGTGCCAGGCAAGACCGAGCTCATCGACCTCATGTACGACCAGACGCTCACCGAGCTGCGCGACGACCACGACCTGTCCGGCGGCTGGCGCTCCGCGATCGCCGCCCTGGCGCGTGAGCTCTGGGACTTCCACCTGCGGCACCCCTGGCTGCTGCAGGTTTCCTACGCCCGCCCGGTACTGGGGCCGGGGGAGTTCCGGATGCAGCAACTGGTGCTGCGGGTGTTGTTCGCGACCGGCCTGCCCGCGGCCCGGGTGCGGTGGCTCGTGGGCGCCCTGCTGAACACGGTCCGCGGCTCGGTTCAGATCGCCGCCGAGTCACGCCAGATCTCCCGCGAGACCGGACTGTCTGAAGAGGACTGGTGGTCCTCGCGGGCTTCGGTGCTGGGGGAGCTGGTGCCGGACTTGGTTTCGCGGTATCCGTTGGTGGGGCAGCTGGGTTCGGAGCAGCCGTCCGTTCCGTCGGATGAGCCTTATCTTGAGCGGGAGGCGCGGCTGAGCCTGGAGTCAGGGTTGGATCTGCTGCTGGATGGTATCGAGGCGGCTCTCGCGCGGGAGAGCTGATTCAGGGCTTGCGCGCTCTTTCGCGATTTGGGTGCCGTGGTGGTCTTGTGTACCCGCCGGGTGGCGCGTGAGGCTGCCACTCGCGCAGTTCGCGTAGACGCCCTCACCGACTCAGCCTTGCCGGCGAACGCGAGTTGCCTCCCGCCTGAAGCTCAGCTGCCGCGCATACAGCTTCGACGACCCTGAGTGTGCCGAAGATCGCCGGCATATCGTCGACGGCACCGCGGCTTGACCCTCTGTAAATCCTTGTCAAGCGGCATTCGCACTTGTCCACAGCGCTGCCACTTGTCCACAGGTTCTGCCGGATTCCCTTGTTACCAATGAGTTCTGTCGGCCCCCCTTGATAGACTGGCAGTGGGACGCCCCCTTAGGGAGGGGCGGGGGTTTGTTCGCGCGAGGCTTGTTGCCCGGCACGGAATGAGTGCGAGGGTGCGGCAACGCTGCGGTGGAAGCGGGGTCCTCGGCGGCCCAGCCATACGTGGGCGGAGCGCCACGGCGGGGCCAAAAATCCGTCGCGACGCTGAGAAATAGCGCTGACGGGCTAGCGCGCACTGCGCCGCTCGTTTGGATGTCGCGGCGACCTGGGCCGGTCAGCCGTAGCTAATGCGTCGGTAGCTGGCAGGCGTTGTTCGGTTGTGTGAGAGGGCTGAGCCACGATAAGTCTCTATGAGGGAGTGGCTATGGTCCGTCTGCCGATTGAAGGGCACCTATCGTCGTCACAGGTCGGCGGGCGGCGGGCCACTCGATTTCGGACGGCGGCGCTCCGGAGCGGGCGGCACCGGCTTCGCCGCGACAACCTCGGACAGCGGAACCACCACGAGGCCACGCTTCGTTTCCACTGTGCACGAGGAAGAATCGCGGTCCCGCAGCTCGCCGAGGGCGTCCGTGAAGCCGCCTTCGACGCGGTAGCGGACGACGACGCGGGTGCCCAGCGGCAGGTCCAGCAGGATCACAGGCGCGCCGAGAGTTCGTCGTCGCTCGGCTCGACCAGGTGAGTGCCGTCGCCGAAGACGATGGTGGGGATGCGGCGCGCGCCGTCTTGCAGGGAGCGCACCAGTGCCTCGGCGGTCGGGTCCGCCTCGACGTCCACGTAGTCGTACGCCACGCCGCGGGAGTCGAGCAGCGCACGGCTGCGTTTGACGTCCGGGCACCAGCTCGCGCCGTACACGATCATGAAGCCACCTCCGAAACAGCAACCGAAGCAGACGAAGCGGGCACCCCGTGACCCAGGAACGTCAGCCAGTCCTTGAAAACGTGGTGCACCGCCTCCGCCCCGACGGGTTCGCCGGGCGCCGGGAACGAGCGCGGGTGCAGGATGAAGCCGCGCTGCTGCGGGCCGCCGAGGGCGCCGTGAGACCCGACGTGCCGCTCGAACGGCGACGACTGGTCCGACTCCGGGTCGTAGCGGCTGTTGATCATGACGTCCGCGCAGTGCGGGAACGTGTCGACGCGCTTCACCAGCTCGTCGGCGTACGGGCCGTAGTCCGCCAGCGGGTCCTCGCCGATCACGACGCCCGTGGCGAGGCGCTTCAAGCCGTCGCGGCCGAGGACGACCGGGCCGAACTCCGAGCTGTGCACCAGCATGAACCCGACGCCGTCGTGGTCGACCAGCGTCGGCAGCAGGTTCGGGTACTCGCGCTCGATCGTCTCCAGGTCCACACGGCCCTCGTGCTCGGTGAACGACACCATCGCCAGGTGCCCGGACACCACGCAGACCACGCCGGGCGCCACGCGCGTGACCTCGCCGGGCGAGCCGCTCGTGGTGCGCGGCCGGTTCTCCGCGCACTCGGCGTCCTCGACGCGCGAGCGCAGCCGGCGCGCGATCAGGCCGCCGGTGGTGGTCGCCTCGGCGAGCGCCGCGTTGACCTGCCAGCTCTCGGCCTGCCGGCGTTTGCCGTGCTCGGCCACCGGAGCGCCGCCGCACAGGCGTCCGACCAGGGCTTCCATCGTCTCGCCGAAGCGGTCGACGAACGCCTGGCCCTGGGTCTGGCCGTGGTCCGACAGCCCGACGATGTGGTAGCGCCGCGGTGCGATGCGGCTCGTGCGCAGCAGCCGCGCGAACTGCTGGTCGATCGAGCGCAGCACCTCGAGGGTGTCGAACCGCTCGATGCCGGAGTGGTGCGCCACCTCGTCGTAGCCGAGGAAGTCCGCGTACACCACTGGCCGGCCCGCCAGCATGTCGCCGATGATCGCGGAGACGACCACGTCGCGCGCGATCACCGTGGTGCCCGGGCGCGCGAGCGGGTAGAAGCCGCCGCGCGGGATCCGCGGCACCACGCCGGCGCGACGCTGCTTGGCGGCCGCGGACAGCTCGCGGAAGACGTCGATGAGGGCCACGCCGAACGTCCGCAGCACGTTGACCGGGTTCGCGAAGTACGCGCGGTAGCCGGCGCCGACGGAGTCGTGGCGCGGGCCGCGGACCTTGCGCGGCACCAGGACCGGGATGGAGCTCATCGTGAGGCTCACGTGCTCGGCGTCGCCGGAGAACAGGTTGCCGTGGCTGGCGCCGTCACCCGCGAGCAGGCCGCCCCCGTTGGTGTGGCGGCGCTCGATCTCGGCCGCGTCACTCGGGTGCGCGCACGCCATCACGTGGTCGCGGTCCTTCTCGTACCAGCGGAACCCGAGGATGTCGTGGTTGGAGCCGTGCAGGATGCCGCACACGCTGGCGCCGGTTTGCGAGCTCCAGTCGGTGTGCCAGCGCGTGAGCGAATGCGTGCCCTCGGACAGCCACGCGGCGAATGTCGGCATGTCCCCGTCGCGCACAGCGCGGCGCACGGTGTCGTAGCCCAGCCCGTCGATCTGCAGGAAGACGACGCCGGGTGGCTCCTCGGCGAGGTGCTCACCGGGCGCGTGCTTGCGCCGGCGGCGCGCGGCCCGGCGGAAGAAGATCTCGTCCTCGTCCACGGCGAGCGCGCTCGAGATCAGCGCGCCCACAGCCGACATCACGACCGTGATGATCACCGCCGCACCGAAGTCGTTCAGCTCGACGCCCGGCACAGCCTGCAGGATCGCCAACGTCGCCGCGCCCAGCAGCAGGTACGTGCCCACGCCGAGCGTGAAGTACGCGATCGGCCACGCGACCCGCACCACCCACGGCCACACCACGGACGTGAGCAGCCCGAGGATCAGCGCGCACACGGTGGGCTGCCACCACGACTGCATGCTGAACCCGTCGAGCCACATGTCGAGCAGCCGCAACGCGCCCGTCACCGCGGCCCACACCAGCACCACGCGGGCGACGACCCGGCCGCCGCCCAGCAGGCGCCCCTTCGACGGAGCGGGTGTCGTCACTGATGTCCTCCAGTCCGTTCGGCTGCCCGCGCACGCAGCTTGCTGATCACCGTCAACAACACGGTCACCAGCAGCACGAGCACGGTGGCCAGCAGCGTGGCGATCAACGGCGAATCGAAGATGCCGCCGCTCAGGATGCCGAGCAGAGAATAGGCAACGGCCCACAACACACAGGCCACGAGCCCCGCCGGCAGCAGCTTGCGCCACGGGTACCCCAGCGTCCCGGCGGCGAGCAGTACCGGGATGCGCCCGGCCGGCACGAGCCTTCCGATGACGACGAGCTGCCAGCCCCGGTGCGCGAACTGCTCCCGGCCCTTGGCCAGTCTTTCCGCTTGCTGGCGCTTCTCCACCCAGCGCAGCAGCGGCTCGCTGCCGAACCTGGGCACGGCGAACGTCAGCACGTCCCCGAGGTAGGCGCCGGCGATCGCCAGCAGGATGACCAGGGGGAGTGAGAGGTGATCCGTCGTCGTCGCGACCGCCGCCGCCGCCCCCACGAGCGCTCCCGTCGGCACGATCGGGATCACCGACCCCAGCAGGACCCCGCCGAACAGCGCCGGGTAGCCGATGGCCGACGGGTCCGCCCAGTTCACGCCCGTTCCTCGGGGGCGGGCAAGGTCACTTCGGCACCGGGCCGCGTGATCAGGACGTCCGTCGGCAGGCCGGCTTCGACCACGTGCTCGGCGAACGTTTCCGGCGGTTCTACGAGGAGCTTCTTCATCTGCTTCGTCAAGTGGATCCCGGGGACGGCCAGCGTGCCCCAATGGACGGGGACGACTGCTGCGGCTTTGAGCAACCCTGCAGCCACGGCGGCTCGCTCCGGCGTGAGGTGCCCGGGACCGAGGTTGGGGCCCCATCCCCAGACGGGGAGCAGGGCGACGTCGACGGGGCCGAGCTGCTTCATGCCTTCGAAGAGGTCGGTGTCTCCGGCCGAGTAGACCCTGGTGCCGTCCGCCTCGAGGAGGTGACCGAGCGCCGGGCTCTGCGGCCCGTGGGTGAGCCGCGGTCCCCAACGGTGGCCGGAGTGGATGGCTTCCGTCGCGGTGATGTGGAGGGCGCCGTCCTGGATGGTTTCTCCGGGGGCGATCTCTTCGACGTTGTGGACTCCATGCTTCCTCAGCCACGCGCCGGCGCCCCTCGGGACGACGATCCGCGCCCTGCTGAGCAGCCGCAGCGAGGGGAGGTGCAGGTGGTCCCCATGCAGGTGAGAGACGAGGACGGTGTCCACTTCAGCCCAAGCCGACGAATCGGGCAACGGCACCACTCGCGTCAACGGCCCGACACGCTTTGTGAGCACCGGGTCCGTCAGCACCACCCGTCCACCGAGCTCCACTCGCGTCGTCGCGTGGCCGAGGAAGTGCAGGTTCAAGCCTCTCACGCTTCGAGTATCACCTGATGAGGGCGAAAACGCCCGGAGGAGTGGTGGGTTGCACCCTGATCGGGTTGGCCTTGGGCACGGTCTCTGCCCGGTGGGTCCGCTCCGCAGCTCAGCCACCTCCAGGGCCCGGCTCGGCGGGCCAACCATCTACCCAACGGCCACCTCCCGACCGTCACGCAGCTCAACCACCCACAGCACGGACCGGCAAGACCGCCAACCATCTACCCAACGGCCACCGATCGGCAGACACGACTCCCAACCCAACCACCCGACAAAGCCGTCGATATCTCCGGCTAACCTTCCCCCGGCCGGCCCCGGCGAAGCACTTTCTTCTACGGGACTTGCTTTGTGTCAAGGTACTCTTTCCCGCCTTGACACAAAGCAAGTCCCGTAGAACCATTGAGTGCAGCGGGGGCTAGCCATCTGCATCTTCTTTTGATCTTTGGCTTTTAAAGATCAAAATATTAAAAGATAAAAGATGACCTGCGAATAGCTCCCCGAAGTTCAATTGTCACGACGGCTCGGGGTAGCTTGTCAATGCGGGAAAGAGTACCTTGACAAGCTACCCCGAGCCGTGTTGGTTCACCTTCGTCGGGGGCCGGCCGGGGGAAAGGTCGGGGGTTGGTTGAGGGGATCTTGGGTTGGGTGGGCCCGCTGTCTGTTGGGTGGGTGGGTGGGTTTGGCTGACGTTGAGTGGGTGGTTCAGGAAAGCCGGGTGGGTGCTTGTTTTTGGTGGGTTACCTGGCGGCGGGGAGGATGGAAGAGATCCGCAGTGCGCCTGTGCCCAGGCCTGTTGGGCCTGTTGAGAAGGCTGGTGTGGTGGGGGCGTCCTCCGGGGCGCCGGGGCGGCGGCGGATTTCTTCTTCGGTGTACCTGGCGCAGCCTTCGTGCCAGTTCAGGATGCCGACCATCCAGTCCTTCAGTTCGTCCGCGTAGGCGGTCAGGGCGATTTGGACGTCGTCGTTGAGGGAGAAGTCGGAGAACAAGCCGGGTAGGCCGACTTCGACGGAGTGTTCGAATTCCTTCATGCGGGCGGTCATCAGGTCGTTGACGATTTCGAATGCGGTCTGTTCGTCCACGTCAAGGAAGTTGCGTACCACGAGTACTGAGTTGTGGAGCTCGCCTTCGTACTGGATTTCTTTCTTGTACGAGAACACGTCGTTCAGCAGGCAGGCGTAATCCATTGCCGAGTGTTCGATGGCCTGGATCGTGCGGGTTCGGTAGATCTCCGGTGGCACCACTCGGCCGTGGGAGATCCGGGACAGGCTCATGGTCAGGTCTGAGCCGAAGGTCTTCCGGCGCATTTCCACGTAGTCGATCGGGTCCGGGATTCGGTTTTCGGCTTGGTTGGCCAGTTCCCAAAGCCAGCTGTCGCACATGTCGACAACGGCCTTGCGGAAGGCGCGGCGGAACTCCAGGCTCATCGGGCCGGCCGTCCGCTGCCACAGGTCGGCGAGGCCGGTCTCCAGGGAGCTCTCGGGAGGTGGTATCGGCTCGTCCTCGAGGGGCATGAAGAGCTTGAAGCGTTCGGTCGCGACCTTCGCCGCGCCCAGGTTGCGGGAAGCCCCGAAGACGACGGGGTAGTAGTCGTCCCCGTAGGTGCCCCAGGCCAGCCAGGCGCTGGTCAGGTCGAGTTGCTCGGGTGACGCATCCGGGTGGATGCCGGCCGAGCACAGGGGGAGGTCCATGGCGCGCATCTTGTGCTCGTCCCAGACGACGCCGTCGAGGAAGCCCATCGAGGTGCACCAGTCGGCCAGGTTTTCGCGGGCGGTGGCCAGGTGGGGGCTCAGGCGGAGCTCGAAAGGCATGTAGATGTCGGGCCGGGCGATGGGGCCGACGATCTCGTGCGGCTGGTGGGAAAAGGACCGTAGACGCTGGGGGGCGGTGGCCACCAGGGAAGAGAAGATGCGGGCGGCCGAGGTGCCCAGGCCGGTGGCGCCGCCGAGCAGCTCTGGGCCGCCACGGGAGTCGAGGGCGCCTTCGTTCATGTAGCGGCTGGAGCGCAGGTGCCATTCGTGGCCGCCGGATTGCCAGTCCTGGAGGCCCTTGACGTAGGCGAAGGTCTCGGCGCGGCCGGACAGGTCGACTGCGTGTTCGTCGAAGAGGGCCGGGACCTCGGTGAGGGCGGTGTGTTCGAACTGGCGCAGCCGGGACGTCAGCAGATCGTTGACGGCGTCGGCGGCTTCCTGGGTGGTGCGGCCGAGGAACTTCTCGAAGACGAGTACGCCGTTGGAGAGCTCGCCTTCGTCTTCGACCTCGCGTTGGTAGGAGAACAGATCGTTGCGGAGGTGGACGGCGTCGGCGAAGCAGTCGCGCAGGACTTCCATGGGGCGGGAGGCGGCGATGGCGTCGGGGACCTCGGCGTGGACCGAATGCTCGATGAGGTTCGCCGACCAGGGCGCGCCGCCGACTTTGCGGCGCATTTCGATGTATTCGATGGGGTTGGAGACGCGGCCCTCGTTGATGTTGGCGAGTTCCCACAGGGACTCGTCCAGCAGGTTGCGCGTGCTTTCGACGAACCGGCGGCGCCAGCCCTCCGAGCGATGGGGGACGGTGCGGTTCCACAAGTCCTCGAGGCCGCGCTCGACGGGGTTCTCCGCGGTGGCCGTGATGGCGCCCGTGACCGGCATGAACAGGGCGATCCGGTCGAGGTAGGCGCGGGCGCTGTCGATGTCGCCGGTGCGTTTGAACAGCTCCAGGAAGTGGTCGTCGAAGTAGAAGACCCAGACGTACCAGTCGGTGATGAGGTCGAGCTCCGTGGCGCCGGCGTCCGGGTGCGTGTAGGCGCAGAGCAGCGCGTAGTCGTGGGAGTCGAAGTCGTGTTCGTCCCAGATCACGGTGCCGTGCTGGGGGACGTCGATCATGTCCATCGTGTACGCCCATGCCTTGCTGTGCTCCCGCGCACCGCCGAGGTGCGGGCTCAGCCGGGCCGGGTAGGGCATGTAGAACTCGGGCAGAACGAACGGCTGCACAGCGCGGTCCTGGCCTTCCCAGTGGTGGTCACCGACCCAGAGAATCAACCAAACGCGCCCGGCGCCTCGGAAGGTCCGGGCGGGCGTTCCACCCGATCGCCCACACCGTGTCGCCCGGGCGGCCCAGCCCGGATCACCTGTGGGTCGTTTCCCGCGCCGCGGCATCATTCTTCGGTGAAGATCACGGGGACGCCCGGAAGTACGGCAGGCTGTCCGGCGTTCACCTGAATGCCCGGACTATTGAGGAGCGACGAATGAGCGACGAGACCCGCGTGGTCCGCAACGACGAGAAACACCGCTACGAGGTGTACGCGGACGACCAGCTGGCCGGCTTCACGCAGTACCTCCTGCGCGGCGACCAGACGGTGTTCACCCACACCGAGATCGACAAGGCCTTCGGCGGCCGCGGCCTCGGCACCACGCTGGCCACGCACGCGCTCGACGACGTCGTGGCCAACGGTGGGGTGATCGTGCCGGTTTGCCCGTTCATCGCGGCGTTCCTGCGCAAGCACACCGGCTACGAAGAGCACGTCCGGTGGCCGGAAGGCACCTCCGCCGCGCAGTGAGTCCCTTGTGGACTCAGCCGAGCCGCTCGGCGAGGATGCCCGCGCGGGCGAGCTGCACCGCGCGGGCCCGTGAAGCGGCGAAGCGAAGCAGGCCCGGCGGCGTGTGCAGCCGCAGCGTGTCGGTGACGCGCGTGCTGCCGCCGTCGGGCTCGAGGTCGAACCGGTAACCCATCCGCACGCCGCCGGGCGACACCACGTCGCCGTGCACTGCCGCCGAGCCGGTGGTGCGGAGCGTGACGACGATCGGGTTGTCGTGGCGCAGGAAACCGAAGAAGCGGAACCGCTCCACCGCGGTGTACCGCGTCAGCTCCCCTTCCCGCGCGACATCGCGCACCTGGACCACCAGCGGCGACAAACCGACGTAGTTCGCCGGCTCCGCGAGATGGGCGACGACGGCCACGGGCGGTGCGGCCACGGTGAACACGTGGCGCAGCTCGGTGTCGGGCACGCGCCGACCTTAACCGGAAGCCCCGCCCCGAGATTGTCCCGTGGCGCCCAGCGGGTAACCCATCCCGGTGAACGGTGCGGTCGCACGGCTGTTCGGCCTAGCGTCCCTGAGCCGAACGGGTGCGGCAGTCCGATTTGCCCGGATGAATTGGTTATTAACCAACCTTCGTCGGTAGTGCGTTGGTTGCCTGGCAACAAAAGTGTGGGGAGTCCCACCGTGGTCGCGCGAGCCGTTCGCGCAGGATCCGTCCAGCTCAACTGGAGGAAGATTCGATGACTTCCCGGAAAACGTTCGTCGCCGGTTTCACCGTGTTCTCGGCGGCGGCGCTCACCGCCGGCCTTTGCGTGAACGCCGCTTCGGCCAGCCCGCTCGCCTTCGCGCAGATGCAGGCCCAGGCCATCACCCAGGCGACGCAGGTCGTCGACAGTCTCGGCCAGTCGGGCGGTGGCATCTACCTCGACAACGGCAAGGCCATCGTCAACGTCATCGACGCGACCGCCCAGCAGAAGGCCGAAGCCGCCGGCTTCGCCACGAAGCTGGTGAAGCACAGCTTCGCCGCGCTGACCAACGCCAAGAACTCGCTCGACGCCGTGAAGAACGTGCCGCAGACCGCGTGGGGCATCGACACCAAGAACAACCAGGTCGTCGTGAAGATCTACGACGCCGCCTCGAAGGCCACCGTCGACAAGGTCACCGCGGCCGCCGCGAAGCTGGGCGACTCCGCCCGCATCGAGCACCGTGCCGGCAAGCTGTCGACCTACATCGCCGACGGTGACTCGATCAACAACGGCCAGTTCACCTGCTCCCTCGGCTTCAACGTCACCCGTGGCGGCGAGCCGATGATGCTCACGGCCGGCCACTGCACCAACGAGGGCGGCACCTGGTCCGGTGGCGACGTCTCCGGCGCCCAGGTGGTGGAGAGCGACTGCCCCGGTGCGGACTCCGGTCTGCTGACCCGCCCGAACGGCACGGGTGACGGCGCCATCAACACCGGCCAGGAGATCACCAGCGCCGGCACGCCGACCGTCGGCGAGCAGATCCAGAAGCAGGGCCAGACCACCGGCGGCGGCAGCGGCGAGGTCACCTCGGTCGACGAGTCCGTGAACTTCGACGTGGGTGTGCTCAACCACGAGTTCGGCACCACCGCGCACACCGACCACGGTGACTCGGGCGGCCCGGCGTACGACGGCTCGAAGGGCCTCGGCACGCTGTCCGGCGGCGACACCGTGACCAGCTACTTCTACCCGCTGACCCTCGAGCTGCAGTCCTACGGGCTCGAGCTCGCCTGACAATCGGTTTACTCGAAGGCCCCTTCACCGCGCGGTGAAGGGGCCTTCGTCGTGCGTACGCTGACCGGCATGGTCGTCCTGGAGCCGAATTCGAGCCTGGCCAGGCGGTTCTGGGTCGCGCTGGAGCCGCTGCACGCCGTCGTCTACTTCGCACCCGAGCCCGCCGCGGCGGCGAAGGAAGTGGGCCTGCGCGGCTGGTGGATGGGGTACTTCGCGGGCCGCGCGGCGCCACTGGGCCCGATCGGGCCGGGGCCGGTCACGTCGATGTTCTACGGCTTCGCGCCGGGGATGGTTGCGCGCGCCCTGCCCGACGCGTGGACGTTCGCGAAGCCGGAAGACGTGCTGCAGAGCCGGATTCTCGCCGTGGAAGCCGCTTTGACGCGGTTGCTGCCGCCGGGCGCCGAACTCGCCGAACTCGACGAACTGGCCGTGCTGCTCGAACGCGCCGTCGCCGGCTGCCGCTTCGACGGCCGTCCGCTCGCTGCGGCGTGGGCGTCGGCCGAACCCCCCGACCGTCCGCTCGCCCGCCTCTGGCTCGCCACCTGCGCCCTGCGGGAACACCGCGGCGACGGCCACGTGCTCGCCGGTGTGTCCGCCGGGCTGTCCGGTCTCGACGCGAGCCTCACCCACATCGCCGCCGGCGCCACGACCCGCGAGCTCGTCCAACGCGCCCGCGGCTGGACCGACGAGGAGTGGGCCGGGTCGACGGCGCGCCTGCTTTCCCGTGGCCTCCTCGACTCCGCCGGCCGGCTCACGGCGAGCGGTGCCGCCGTCCGCCACGACGTCGAGGAGATGACCGACCGCCTGGCCACCGACCCGCTCGACGCGCTCGGCCCGGCCGCCGTGGACCGCGCGCTGGAGCTGGCCGAACCCCTCAGCCGCGCGGTCGTCGACGCGGGTGGCCTGCCGATCCCGAACCCCATGGGCGCCGTCCGGCCGTAGCACGGAGAAACCGCGGCTCGGTTCTCGAGTCGCGGGCCGTGCGGTGTCCGCCGGCGGTCTCGTGGACCGTGCGCGGACACCGCCGTCCTCAGTCGGCGAGTGGCGCGGGGGCGTTGCGGCCTCGCAACAGGTCGTACTGGCAGTACAACTCGTGCGCCTCGTCCTCGTAACGGCGCTTGGCCTGCAGGTACGGCCGCACGGTCTCGCTGTAGTGACGCAGGTCGTCCTGTTCCAGACTGTCCGATCCGGACGGTCCCGCCGACGTCGACGCGGTCGCCCAGCAGCTGCTGAACCTGGGGGTTAATGCGGTCTGTGTCGTGGAAGAATTCAGGTGCAGGCTCCGCACGGTCACCGTGAGCAAGGACATCGAGGGCCCCGCAGTTCTCCTTGATGACATGCCGAGTTCTCGCGAAAGATTCCCGGCAGCGCTGATACACCAGCTGTTGAAGGTAGGTCGCGACTTCACGGAAGAAGCGCTGGATTACGCAGTGACAGCCAGGGCCACGCGATCCTCACCGCTGGTAGCTTCGCCTGAGTGAAGGCTGCGTTCGTCGGGAAGCCCGGCCCAGTCGAGGAAATCCGCTTCGGCGAGCTCCCCGATCCCGTGCCGGCGCTCGGTGAGGTGCTCGTCGACGTCGTCGTGAGCACCGTGAACCCCGTGGACACGTTCGTGCGCAACGGGATGTGGCCGGTGCCGGGGCCGTGGCCGCTCGTGCTGGGGCGCGATTTCGTCGGCCACGTCGTGGACGCGGCGAACGGGTTCGCGGCCGGGGAGACGGTGTGGGGCAACAGCCTCGGGCACGGCGGACGGCAGGGCGCGGCGGCCGAACGCGTGGCAGTGGCGGCGGATCGGCTGTACCGCCTGCCCGCCGGGGTCGATCCGTTCGACGCCGTGGCCGTGCTGCATCCCGCGACCACGGCGTACCTGGCGTTGTTCACGCACGGTGGGTTGCGCGCGGGCCAGACCGTGCTGGTCGTCGGGGGTGGCGGCAACGTCGGGACCGCGTTGATCGAGCTCGCCGCCGCGGCGGGTGCGCGAGTGGTGGCCACGGCGTCGGCGGCGGATCTGGGCCATTGCCTGTCCCGCGGCGCCGACGTGGCGCTGGACTACCGCAGGACCGACCTGCCGGACGGCATCGACCTCTTCGTGGACACTTCCGGCACCAACGACCTCGAAACCGCCGTGGCACACCTGAGTTTCCGCGGTCGGATCGTGCTGCTCGCGGGGCCGCGCAGCCGTCCGGTGCTGCCCGCCGGTGAGCTGTACCTGAACGACCAGTCCGTGGTCGGGTTCGTCATCTCCCGGGCGACGGCCGCCGAGCTCGCCGACGCGGCGGCGGCGCTGAACGAGCGGTTCGCCGCCGGTGGCCTGCGTCCGCGGGTGGTGGAGCGCGTGCCGCTCGCCGAAGCGGCCGACGCGCACGGCCGGATGGAACGCGGTGAGCTGCACGGGCGCCGGATCGTGCTCGTCGTCAGAAACGTCGCGGATCCTGTCGATTCGTGAGCGCCTCGTTCGACGCACGGGTGGAAGCGGAACCCGACGAACGGAGAGCCCATGCTGCTCGAAGGCAAGAACGCAGTGGTCTACGGCGGTGGCGGAGCGATCGGCGGCGCCATCGCGCGCGGGTTCGCCGAGGAGGGCGCGCGCGTCTTCCTGGCCGGCCGTACGCGCGCGAAGCTCGAGAAGGTCGCCGACGAGATCCGCGCGGCGGGCGGGCGCGCCGACGTCGAGGAGCTCGACGCCCTGGACGAGCAGGCGGTCGATCAGCACGCCGACGCCGTGGTCGCCGCCGGCGGCAGCCTCGACATCTCGGTCAACGTCATCACCCACGGCGACGTGCAGGGCACCCCGCTGCTGGAGATGTCCTTGGCCGACTACGAACAGCCCGTGGTCACCGCCGTGCGCACCACGTTCCTCACCATGCGCGCCGCCGGCCGCCACATGAAGCGCCAGCGCGGCGGCGTCGTACTCGTCTTCGGCGGCGACGGGGACCCGGTGCGCACCCACCCGGTCGGCGGCCTGCAGGTGGCGTTCGCCGCGCTGGAGGCCATGCGCCGGCAGCTCGCCGCGGAGCTGGGCGGCTACGGCGTCCGCACCGTCACCCTCCGGTCCGGTGGCGTGCCCGAATCGCTCCCCGCGGACTTCGCGCACGCCGACGCGGTCACGGACGAGATCGCGAAAACCACCCTGCTCGGGCGGCCCGCGACGCTCGCGGACGTCGGCGCGGTCGCCGCGTTCGTGGCCTCCGACCGCGCCCGCACCATGACCGCCGCGACGGCCAACGTCAGCTGTGGCGCACTCGTGGACTAACTGTTGCCGCGCGCCGAGATCTGCTGCACGGCCCAGGCGTTGCCGTCGGGGTCGGAGAAGTGGAAGAAGCCGATGTTGTCGAGGTCTTCGGGCCGGCCCGTGGCCGGGTCGGGCCCGAGGAGCTGGATCTCGCTGACGTCGACGCCGCCCGCGAGCAGCGTCTCGCGGGCGCGCGGCAGGTCGGCGACCACGAGCTGCAGGCCCTTGAGCGAGCCGGGCGGCATCGGGGGCACCACGCCCTCGCCGACAACGATCGAGCACCCGGAGCCGCGCGGGGTCAGCTGCACGACTCGGGCGCCGGGCCCCACCACGGTGTCGTGGTCGACGTGGAAGCCGCACTGCTCGCCGTAGAACGCCTTGGCGCGGTCCACATCGGACACGGGAACGATGACGACCTCGAGTGTCCAGTCCATCCCCGATGTCTAACCGGGCAAACCGGGCGGGTCAAGGTTCGGCGGTTCAACCACGCTGGTCAAAAGGCTGGCGTCAGCTGCCGAGAAATCGCGACAAGGCCTCCCGCGCCTTCGCATCCCGCGAAGCCAGCGCCTGCAGCTCCTCGGCGAGCACCGTCACCCATTCCTCGACGTCGGTGTCCCGCCGGCTGATCACGACCCCGCGCACCACCTGGCGAATCTCACCCGTGACCCCACCGGACCGCCCGGCCGTGAGCACGAGCAGCTGGTGCGGCGTCGACACGCGTACCTCCACCGGCTGCCCGAGGCGCCCGGCCACGCGGTCGGCGAAGCTGCGCCGCCGGTCGATCTCGACCATGCCCGGCGGGAGAGCGGAGCCGAGGGTCTCGGACAGCACACGCGTGTAGGACTCGACGTCGGCGCGATCGGCGCGCAGCGCGGCCACCAGGAGATGGAATTCGCCGGCCGGGCCGAGCTCTGACCCGGACATCAGTCGGTGAGGGGCAGCACGAGCTGCGGCTTGGTGATGCGGTGGTCGGGGCGCAGTGGCTTCACGGCAGTGCCGATGGCGAAGAACTCCGTCGTGTGCCCGCCCCATCGATGCGGCAGTGACAGCAACTGCACCCCCACGATGCCCTCGGCGTGCAGCTGCTCGGCCTCGGCCTGCATGCGTGACATCGCCAGCTCACGCGCGTCGTAGAGGGCCTCGGTGTACTGCGGGATCTCCACGTTCTGCCCGATGTTGCTCATCGCCTGGCGGAAGCGCTGGTGTGCGATGTGATAGACGCAGGTGCCCATCACCATGCCCAGCGGCGCGTACCCGGCCTGCACGAGCGTCCAGAAGTCCTGGCCGGACAGATCGGACGTGAACGGCTTGCCGGTGTTGTTGCGCCACTCGCCGGGCTCGTCGGCCTTCACCGCGGTGCCCACGGCGATGAACTCGGCCAGGTCGCTGCCAAACTCCTTGAACTCGATCTCCAGGCGCACGGCCACGATCCCGTCGGCGCCCAGCAGGTCGGCCTCGGTCTCCATGCGCGTCATCGCGAGCTCGCGCGCGTGGTACATCGCGGCCGACAGGCGGTCCATCTCCTGGTTCTTGCTCCAGCGTCCCATCTGGAACCCGACGTGGTAGATGCTCGATCCGAGCACCAGGCCCAGCGGGCGGAAGCCGGCCTCGCGCACGAGGAGGAACTCGTTCACGCTCAGGTCGGACGTGAACAGGCTCGTCGCCTGTCCCGGCCGCATCTCGGCGAGCCGGCGCATCGCATCTTCCGGGATCTGCTGTGCGGCGGGGTCCGTGGTCGTCACAGGGCCTCCTTCAAACTCGGTTCAGCGGCAGGATGGTGAGCGCGGACGTGGGCGCGGATTTGCCGCTGTGGAAACGGGCGATGGCGGTGCCGAACACGCTCGACACCCCGGCCACGGCGACCTCGCCCAGCTGCCAGGTGTCGAGCGACATCCGCGAGACGATCGCCCCGTCGGCGCCGGTGGTCTGCACGGTCTTGCGGAACTGGCTGCGCGCGTCGGCTCGCACCTCGGTGACGAGCCGGGTGTGGGCGTCGACCTCGACGTTCCCGGCCCACATCGTGGTCTGGTACTGCATGTTGTAGTCGAACGTGGTGTGCGCGGAGATGCCGATCGCGACGGCCGCGGGCACCCAGCCGGCCTGCATCAGCTTGCCGACGTCCTGGCCCGGCAGCTCGGTGGTGAACACGCGCCGCGGCCGTTGCCGCGTCTCGGCGCGCACCGCGGTGCCGAGCGCCACGAACTCCTGCATGGTCTCGTCGAGCCGCGTGACGGACGTGGTGATGCCGAGGACGCCGTCGGCGCCGATCGCCTCGGCCTCCAGGCGCAGCCGGTCCAGCGCGGTGCGGTAGCCCTGACGCAGCGCGTCGGCGTAGATGGCGGCCTGCTGGTTGGGTGTGATGCCGAAGCCGGAGGTCCAGCCGAGGCGCTCCACGACGCAACCCATGACCTCCCCCACGGGGGTGAATCCGGCGACTTCCGCGCCGATCGCGCCGGGGACGCTCAGCAGTGAGGTGCGCAGGCCGGACGAAGCGAACCGGTCGACGCGCGCCCGCGCGACCGGCGGCAGTCCACGGCCATCCCAGTCGGGCACTCGGACCTCCTCGCGGGCCTCGGCGGCCCTCAGCGTCCATCGTGGCACGCGGGGGAGGCGAAGTCGGAACGAGAAGGCGGGGTTGTCCGGTACGTCCTTCAGTGTGTGGCGAGCTCCACGCGGTTGCGGCCCGCCTGCTTCGCCCGGTACAGGGCGGTGTCGGTGGCGACCAGCACGTCGTCGACGCCCGTGAGGTGCTCGGCCGGGTAGAGCGCGCAGCCGATCGACACGGTCAGGTCGCTGATCACGGTGTCCCGCTCGGACAGGGGCACGACGACCTGCGGGATGCGCCGGCGGATGCGGTCGGCGAGCTGGCCGAGGTGCTCCATCGTCGGCACGTTGGGCAGCACGATCGCGAACTCCTCGCCGCCCCAGCGGCCGCAGATGTCCTGGTCGCGCACCTCGCTGCGCAGCGCCATGGCGATCTCGCGCAGCACGATGTCGCCGGTCGGGTGGCCGTAGGTGTCGTTGATGGCCTTGAAGTGGTCGAGGTCGAGCAGCAGCACGCCGACGGTGCCGTTGCCCGTGCGGGCGCGCTCGAGGTACTGCTCGGCGAGCGTGCGCCACCAGCGTTTGGTGGCCAGGCCGGTCGTCACGTCGGTGCGCGCGTCGCGCTGGAACTGCGCGAGCAGCAGGCCGCGGTGCAGCGCCACCAGCGCCACGACCACACCGGTGAGCACCAGCGGATTGGCCAGCAGGAGCAGTGCGGCGGTGACCAGGCCGAGGCCGATCGCGCCGGCTTCCAGCAGCTGGTCGCCGAAGCCGGAGAACAGGTCCGACAGCGAGCGTGGCGGGCTGGAGAGCGCGATGGCGACCATCACCAGCGCCGTGTTGATGGCCCAGCGCAGGGCGGCCGCGAAGATGATGACGACCAGGTCGGTGAGGCCGGGCAGGAACCCCGCGGCCGGCACGCCGGGGTAGTGGTGCATGCCCAGCGCGAGCACGGCGACCGCCGCCTGCGTGCCGCACAGCACAGTCGCGGCGGAGAAGATCCAGCGGTGGGGGAGCACCGGCCGTTCGCGCGGCCAGACCCGCCACCACGCCATCGCGTAGGTGAACACGACCATCGCCGTGGCCAGCACGGCCGGCAGCGCCACCACGGCCGCGATGCTCCACACGGCCTTGGTGTCGACGTAGGCGACCGTGGGCGCGCGGTTGTACTCGCGCTGGCGCTCGATGTGGCGCGTGGCCTCGATGGCGGCGGCCGCGCACACGGCCAGCACGCCGAAGCGGATCAGGTCCTGCTGGTGCACCGGCACCAGCCACGCGGTGCTCACCGACGCCAGGATCGCCAGGAAGTTGACGAGGAGCACATAAGTGCGGACATGCGAGGGCAACCGCCAAAGGCGCCAGCCCGTGAACCATCCGGCAGACCGGTTTGCTCGTCCGCGCACTCTTCACCTCACCCGGTTGGCTTCTACCGTAAACGACGGGGCGCGCCGTGTGCCGCCCGTGGTCCGGACTCTGGGACCTGGCCGGGGAATTTCGCCCGGACAGCCCAGTGCCCGGCCCGCGCAGAGGGAGGTGACCACTGAGCGTAGTGGTGGCCCGCCGCGATTCCTTGGCGTACCTGGGAATCCGCGGTCTCCGGCCACTGAAGCCACTGACGTGCGACAACCACGATCGGTGACTGGCGGGCTCCGCGAAACCGCCGGTCGGCGCGGCCCCGGCGAGGAGGTGACGACGGTGCGCGACAACAACTGGACGCTTTCCGCCTGAGTGGTCTGGACCGTTGAGCTCGACTTGAGGTCGAGAGTTGTGAGCGTTTTCGGTGCGACCTGTGGGAGGAGGTGTCCACGGTGCAGGACAACAACTGGTGAGCGCGAACCTTTGGCGAACCGCTGTGCGGAAAGGAGGTCCGGCGGTGCGGGACAACCACTGGTGACGGCCGAATTCCGCTGAACAGCCGAGGTGAAAGGGGGTAGAGCCGTGCGTGACGACAACTGGACCCGCTGAGGTCCTGGGGTCCTGAGGTCAGACCAACGAACACGACGAGCGGAGAGGAGCAGCCGGTGCGTGACAACAACTGGACCCGCTGAGGCAAGTGGTCAACGTCCGTGACGAGTGGAAGGGAGATGCCGGTGCGTGACAACAACTGGACTCGGTGAACCCCGCAGGCAACCCCGACGAGGCCGAGAGGAGACCCCCGTGCGTGACAACAACTGGACCCGCTGAACCCCGCCCGACCGCGACAGCCCCGACAAAACGCGACAAACCGCGACGAGCCGAGAGGAGCGCCAGGTGCGCGACAACAACTGGACCTGCTGACCCGAAGCCCGGCGAACACCCGACGAGGGGGTGAAAGGCATGCGTGACAACAACTGGACGTGAGTCCTGCCCGCGAGAGAGCCCGACCCTGCACGAGAACCACGAGCACCACGAGAACCACGAGGAGGTGGGCCGGTCACCGGACGTGAGCCGTGAGGTTCAGGACGTGGCAGGTGGCGTGGCCTCGTCGACGGGAGTTCGACGAGGTCACGCCGCGCGCAGCCAGGCCGTGGCGGCGAGGGCGGCGACCGTCGCACCGGCGACGGCCGCGACGGCCACCACGGTCGTGGGCGCGAGCACCTGGGTGAGCGCGCCGGCGGCCGCGATCGCCAGGCCCTGCGACGCTCGCAGGGCCGCGATCGCGACGCCGATCACCTGGCCGCGCTGTTCGGGCGGGGCGGCCAGGCTGTACTGCACCTGCGTGATCAAGTCGTGTGCGGAGAACATGCCGGACAACGTCCACAAAACCACCATCACGACGAGCCCTGGCGTCCAGCCCGTCGGCAGCAACACCAGGCTGGTCGCCACGGCGAGCGGCCCCAGCAGCCGCGCCTGGCGTACGCGCGGCACCCGGCTGAGCAGCACCGCGCCGAGCAGCGACCCGACGGGGTTGGCGATGAGCAGCCACGCCAGCACCCCCGTGCCGCCGAGCTGCGAGGCGATCGGCACGGCCAGGCCTTCGGGCACCACGTAGAACCCGCTGCAGCACGCGATCGCCAGCAACGACCGCAGCCGCCGGTCCCGCCCGACCAGCCGGCAGCCCGCGACGAGCGAAGCCCACTGGGAAGCCGCAGCCGGACCCCGTTCGACGACGTTCACCGGGTGCGGCCGCAGTCCCCACCGCAGCGCGAGCGCCGACACGGCGAAGGTCACCGCGTCCACGGCCAGCGCGCCCGTCACGCCGAGCCACGCGACCACCGCCGCGCCCGCGCCGAAGCCGATCACGAGCGCCGCCTGGTACGTCGAGGACAACATCGCCTGGCCGACGGGCAGCCGGTCGGGCCCGAGGATGTCCGGCAGCACGGCCTGCCGCGCGGCCTGGAAGGGTCCGGCCGCCAGCTGCACCACCACCAGCAGTGCCGCCGCGACCGGCCACGGCAGCCCCGGGATCGCCATCACGGCGAGGAGCGCGGCCCGCAGCACGTCGGCCACCACGAGCACCGTGCGCCGCGGGAACCGGTCGGCCAGTCCGCCGAGCGCGCCGCCGAGCAGATCGGGCAGATAAGTCAGCGCGTACGTGAGCGCCGCCCAGCCCGCGGATTCGGTACGGTCGAACACGAGAACCGTGAGCGCGACGCGAGCCAGTTGATCACCGGCGACCGACAGCACGTGCGCGAGCCACAGGGCCCGGAATTCGGTCGCGCCGAACACGTTTCGGAATGACGGGGCCCCGGCGCTCATATGATCAGAGTGTCCCGGTTCGGCCACGTGGAGCAACCCCCGCACCCTCCGGTGGGTCGTAGGGACACCCGGGCGAGGGCCGTGAAAAACTTGGCGATCGCCGTCCGTGAACGTTGCACTGAGGGGTTTTTTCGTTGACCGAGGAGAGCCGGCAGATCGCCGGTCGCTACCAGCTCGTCGAGCTCATCGGCAGCGGCGCCATGGGCATGGTCTGGCGCGGCGAGGACAAGATCCTCGGCCGCGTCGTCGCGGTGAAAGAACTCCTCATGCCGATGAACCAGGGCGAGGAGAAAGTCGCCGAGGCGAAGAGCCGCGCCATGCGCGAGGCCCGGATCGCCGCGCGCCTGCAGCACCCCAACGCCATCTCCGTGTTCAACGTGGTCGAGTACGAAGACCGCCCGTGGCTGATCATGGAGTACCTGCCCTCGCGCAGCCTCTCGGCGAAGCTGCACGATGACGGCCCGCTGACCGTCGACGAGGTCATCCCCATCGCGGTGCAGCTGGCCGGCGTGCTCGCCGCCGCGCACCGCGCCGGCATCGTGCACCGCGACGTGAAGCCGGGCAACGTCCTGCTCGGCGAAGACGGCACCGTCAAGGTCACCGACTTCGGCATCTCCCGCGCGGTCGGCGACGTCACACTGACGGCCACGGGCGAAATCTCCGGTACGCCCGCGTTCCTCGCACCCGAGGTCGCGCGCGGCGAGGAAGCCATGTTCGCCTCCGACGTCTTCGCCCTCGGCGCCACGCTCTACATGGCGGTGGAGGGCGCGCCGCCGTTCGGCACGGCGGACAACGCGATCGCCTTGCTGTACCGCGTGTCCAGCGGTTCGATCAACCCGCCGAAGCAGGCGGGGAAGCTGGAGCCGCTGCTGCTGAAGCTGCTGGAGCTCAAGCCCGAGGATCGGCCGTCGATGGCCGAGGTGCTCACCGAGCTGCGGGAGCTCGACGGCGGCGTCACCCCCGTCGCGGCGGTGCCGATTCCGCTGACGGTGCCCGCGCCGCTCCCGGCCGCTCCGGCTCCGGCCGCCGCCCCGACGACGCCCGCTCCGGCACCTGTCGACCGAAGACGGCGCTCGATGGTCCTCGCCGGGTTCGGCGCCGTCCTGGTGGTGGTCATCGTGGTGGTGATCGTGCTGGTGAACCGCACCAACGGCACGACGCCGACCGCCGGCGGCGCGTCTCCGGTGATCAACTCGTCGTCCGTGAACTCCCCGGCGCCGCCGTCGACCACCAACGCGCCGACGACGCCGACCACGCCGCCGCCGAGCGCGCCGTCGTCACCCAGCAGCCCGCCGTCGTCGCCGAGCTCTCCAGCGGACTCGCCGCAGGACGCAGCTGCCGCGCTGCAGCACTACTTCACGCTCATTCCCGGCAACCTGCAGGAGGGCTTCAACCTCCTGACGGACAACTTCAAGGCGACCGCCCGCCAGAACTACGCCAGCTACCAAGCTTTCTGGAGTGGTCGTACGGCCAGCGCGAGCGAGATCAAGCAGGTCGGCACCGACACGTTCAGCGCCGAGATCACCTACGGCGGCAGAGTCAACTCGCGGGAGCACCACACCTACCACATGGTCAACGACAACGGCGTGTGGAAGATCGACACCGAGAGCAAGTAGCCCTCACTCCAGCAGCAGCTCGATGGCCCCGGCAGCGTCGGCGACGACGTGGTCCGGGGCTTTTTCGTCCCCGCTCCACACCCGTCCCCGGTCGACCCACACCGTGCGCAGCCCCGCGGCCCGGCCGCCGGCGATGTCGGTCGCTTCGCCGTCGCCGACCATCCAGCCGTCGCGCAACGGCGCCTCGCACCGTTCCGCCGCGATCTCGAACAGCCGCCGGTCCGGCTTGCCGACGCCTTCGTGCTCCGAGATCGCCCACCCGTCCACGAGCCCCGCGACGCCGGTTCGCAGCAGGGTGGTGAGCTGCTGGGCCGCGTCACCGTTGGTGACGACGCCCATCCGCCAGCCCGCCGCGCGCAGGCGGGGCAGCCCCGTCAGCACGCCCGGCGCCGCGGGGATCAGCGCCGGGTGGCGTTCGCGGTAGGACTCCAGCAGCTCGGCCGGTGTCTCGCGCAGGGCGAAGCGGTCGCGCACGGCTTTGAAGAAGTCGTCGCGCGGGGCGAGCCCGTCGTGGTCGGCGGACGCGAGCCAGGCGGCGTCGTCGGGCGTCAGGCGGTGTTCGGCGCAGAACTCCCAAGCCCAGCGCCGGAAACCCTCCGCCCGGTCGACGAGGGTGTTGTCGAGGTCGAACAGCACGAGCCGCACCGAACGACCCTATGCAGACACCGCGCGCACCCGCACGCTGATCCGGCCCGAACGACCCGAGCGGCGCAGGCCGACCGTCGGGTCAGCGCGCGAGCAGCTCCAGCGAGACCTCCCACAGCCGCGTCGCCGCTTCCGGGTCGAGCGCGTGGGCCGCGACGCCGTCGTGTGAAGGCGGGATGTTGAGCTCGGCTTCGTTGTTGTCCTCGAAGTAGCGGCCGCCGACGCCGGCCAGCAGGGGAGACACGGCCAGCAGCACCGAGGTCGACGCGCCCTGCTCGGTGGTCTTCCACGGATACGTCTTGGCGATCTCGGCGAACTCGGCGTCGTCGGCCTGGTGGCGCTGCAGATTGGTGCGGATGCCGCCGGGCATGAGGGCGTTGGCGGTGATGCCGTCGGCGGCCCAGCGCCGTGTGGCCTCGACGGCGAAGAGCACGTTCGCGGACTTCGACTGGCCGTAGGCCGACCACGGGTCGTACTCGCGGCGCTCGAAGTGGATGTCGTCGAAGACGACGCCCGAGCGCAGGTGTGCGCTGGAACTCACGGCCACGATGCGCGCGTCGCCGGCTGACGCGAGGGCGTCGTGCAGGCCGAGCGCGAGGCCGAAGTGGCCGAGGTGGTTGGTGGCGAACTGGTGCTCCCAGCCTTCCGGCGTGCGGTTGAGCGGTTCGACCATCACACCGGCATTGTTCACGAGGATGTGCAGCGGGCCCTGCCAGTCGCTCGCGAGTTTGGCGACGGAGTCGCGGTCGGCCAGCTCGAGGTGCAGGACGGCGACGGCCGCGTTGCCCGTGGCCACCGCGATCGCCTCGGCCGTGCGGTGCCCGGCCTCGGTGTCGCGGACGGCCAGCGTGACCTCGGCCCCGGCCAACGCGAGCGCGCGGGCTGTCTCGACGCCGATGCCGGACGCGCCCCCGGTGACGATCGCGCGACGGCCGGTGAGGTCGACGCCCGCGCTGACGTCGGCGGCGGTGGACTCCCTGGTGAACGGGGTGGTGATGCGCATGGTGTTCCTGTCCTGGACTCGATATGGAGGAACCTCCGGTTGGGCTCGACATTAACCGGAGGATCCTCCGATTGCAAGTATGCTTGAGTTGACGAGCCGGAAGGGGTGAGAGGGGACCAAGCCACTGTGACCAAACCACTGCGCGCGGACGCGCGGCGCAACCGCGACCTCCTGCTCGCGTCCGCGGTGCGGCAGTTCTCCGAGAAGGGCCTCGACGCCACGCTCGACGCGATCGCCAAGGACGCCGGCGTCGGTATCGGCACGCTGTACCGCCACTTCCCGACGCGCGAAGCCCTGATCGAGGCCGCGTACCGCAACGAGCTGGACCAGCTGTGCGACGCCGGCCCCGCGCTGCTGCACGAACTGCCGCCCGGCGAGGCGTTGCGCACGTGGATGGACCGCTTCGTGGACTACATGACCACGAAGATCGGCATGTCCGACGCCCTGCGCGCCGTGATCGCCTCCGGCGGCAACCCGTACGCCCACAGCCGCGACCGCCTGAACTCGACCATCGAGCAGCTGGTCTCCCCGCTGATCGCCGCCGGCACCCTCCGCGGCGACGTCCTCGTGGACGACGTCCTCATCGGCCTCAGCGGCATCGCACTGGCGGCCGGCGAGCCGGCACAGCGCGAGCAAGCCGGACGACTGCTCGACCTGCTGCTGGACGGGCTGCGCTTCCGCGGCTGAGCGGCCGGATCACGGCCCGGTCAGGGGAGTGGTCGGCAGCGGCGACTTCAGCGATCGCCGATCGGCGGGCCTGATTCCTCGGCTGACCTGGCCTGCGCTGACGGTAGTTCGGCGCGAGCGGAACCGGTTCCGATGGTGAAGTCGCGGGCCGAACTTGACCTTGACATCGTGACAAGGTCTTCACTGGGTCGCAGGAGGTGGTCCCCATCAACACGCCACACAAGAACCTGCACCTGCTCGAAGCGCTCAGCGCCGGTAACTCGTCGACGCGGCTGCAGGCGGCGCTGGCCGCCGGCACGGACGCCGACCCCGGGCTCGTCGAGACGCTCGTGGCGCGGTGCGCGGTGGAGCCCGACTTCTTCGTGCGCGACATGCTCACCTGGGCGTTGACGCGGCTGCCGGCGGAGCTCACCGTGCCCAGGCTCGTCGCCGAGCTGCGGTCCGGGCGCGCCCAGGCGCGCAGCCAGGCGTTGCACACGCTGTCCAAGATCGGCGACGGGCGCGTCTGGCCCGAGATCACGCGGTCGCTGCTGCGCGACGCCGACGACGAGGTCGCGCGGAGTTCGTGGCGGGCGGCTGTCGTGCTCGTGCCGGAGGTGGGCAAACCCGCGCTGGCCGAGGAGCTGGCGGCGCAGCTCGGACGAGGGGACCGGAACGTGAAGCTGAGCCTGAGCCGGGCGCTGGTGGCACTCGGGGACGGGATCGAGCCGGTGCTGCGGAACGCACTGGTGAGTATCGACCCCGTGGTTCGCGCGCACGCTCGGGCCACGGAGCGGCTGCTGCGCGACCCGGAGGCGGCGTTCGACCCGGCCGTCGACGAGGCGAAGCGGGTCGCCGCGCTCGGACCGGAACGGGCGGCGGAGGTGGCCGGTGCTGATCGGTGAGGTGGCGCGCCGCTCGGGGGTGAGTGCCCGGATGCTCCGGCACTACGACACCCTCGGGCTGGTGCATCCCACCGGCCGCACCGTCGGCGGCTACCGCGAGTACTCCGCCGAGGACATCCGGCGGATCTTCCACGTGGAAAGCCTGCGGTCGCTGGGGTTGTCGCTGCGCGAGATCGGCCGGGCGCTGGCGGATCCGGCGTTCGCACCGTCCACATTGGTCGGTGAGCTGATCCGGCGGACCGAAGACCGGCTGAAGCGGGAGCAGGAGCTGCTGGAGCGGCTGCGCCGGGTCGACGCGTCGGCGCCGCCGGGCTGGCAGGACGTCCTGCGCCTGGTCGAGCTGCTGCACGGGCTCGACTCGCCGGATGCCGCGCGCCGGCAGCAGGCCGCGCTGGCGCCGGTGGAGGAGGTGCCGGCGGAGCTGCTGGCCGAGGCGGTGCTCGCCGAACCCGACCAGAACGTCGCGGGCGCCCTGCGGTGGGCGCTCGCGCGGGCGGGCGGCGACGGGCTGGCGAGCCTGGCGGCCGGCGTACGCTCCGCCGACGTCGAAGTCCGGCGGCGCGCGGTCCGGGCGATCGCTTCGCTGCCGGGGGAGGACGCGTCGGCGGTGCTTCTCGGCGCGCTCGAGGATTCGGACCCGACGGTGCGGACGCGGGCGGCGTTGGCGTTGGGCGGCCGTGGTTTTCCCGAGGCCGTGCCGACACTCGTCGCCATGGTGGTGGACGGGCCCAGCGACGTCGAAGCGGCCGAAGTCCTGGGCGCGCTGTCGCTGGACGCCTCGTGTGCCGGCCCGATCAAGTCCGCGCTGTCCGACGAGCTCACCGCCCACACGTCGGATTCGGCCGTGCGGATCCGCTTGACGCAGGCGCTCGCCGAGCTGCCCGCGGCCGACGATCTCCTTCAGCAGCTGACCCAGGACGGCGATCCGGCCGTCGCCCTTGTCGCCTCGGCTCTCGCGCGAATCCCGCGATCCGACGGCTGATTTCTGTCCGGGCGGGCGATGACCACCTGGTGTGGTGATCCTGACCGCTCGAAGGTTGATCAAGGACCGCGTCTGTCCGCGGTCGCTTCCAGGTTGATCTTGGAACGCGAGTGGACGCCCCGATGCGCCGAGCACGCCCAGCCCGCCGAAGCGCCGAGCCGCCGGCGAGTGACAGGCCACTCACTGGGCCGTTCGGGTGACAAGGGGACCGTTTTGGTCGGTGTTTGATGCGAACATATGTTCGTGTCGACCGAAGGCCCCATCCTCCACGCCGACCTCGACGCGTTCTACGCGTCGGTCGAGCAGCGCGACGATCCGCGCCTGCGCGGCCGGCCCGTGATCGTCGGGGGTGGGGTGGTGCTGGCGGCGAGTTATGAGGCGAAGCGGCTGGGCGTGCGCACGGCCATGGGTGGTGCGCAGGCTCTGCGGTTGTGCCCGCACGCGGTGGTCGTGCCGCCGCGGATGGCGGCTTACAGCGCGGCGAGCAAGGCCGTGTTCGAGGTCTTCCGCGACACCACGCCGATCGTGGAGGGGCTGTCGATCGACGAGGCGTTCCTCGACGTGGGCGGGCTGCGGCGCATCGCGGGCAGCCCGTCGGAGATCGCGCGGCGGCTGCGGGCCGAGGTGCTGGCGCGCGTCGGGCTGCCGATCACGGTGGGGGTGGCGCGCACGAAGTTCCTCGCGAAGGTCGCCAGCGCGGTGGCGAAGCCGGACGGGCTGCTGGTCGTGCCGCCGGATGGCGAGCTGGAGTTCCTGCACCCGTTGCCGGTGGAGCGGCTGTGGGGCGTGGGGAAGGTGACGTCGGAGAAGCTGCGCTCACGCGGGATCCGCACCGTGCGGCAGGTGGCGGAGCTGCCGGAGGTGGACCTGGTGTCGATGCTCGGGCGGGGAGCCGGACATCACCTCCACGCGCTGTCACGTGGTCTGGACCCGCGTCCGGTGCAGGTCGGGCGGCGTCGGCGGTCCATGGGGTCGCAGCGGGCTCTGGGGCGCCGGCGGCGGTCGATGGCGGAGCTGGACGAGCTGCTGGTGTCCATTGTGGACCGGCTGGCCCGGCGGCTGCGGTCGGCGTCCCGGCTCACGCGCACGGTGGTGCTGCGCATGCGATTCGCCGACTTCACGCGGGCCACGCGGTCGCGCACGATGGTCGAGGCCACCGACCACACCGAGACGTTGCTGGCCGCGGCGCGAAAGTTGTTGGTGGAGGCCCAATCGCTGGTCTACGACCGGGGGCTCACGCTGCTGGGGATCTCGTTCTCGAACCTGACGCCGCACGGGTCGGTGCAGCTCATGCTGCCGTTCGAGATCGAGGACGGGGTGGCCGTCGACTCGGCGGTGGACGGGATCCGCGACCGCTTCGGGAGCGCCGCGATCACGCGTGGGTCGTTGCTGGGGCACGAGCCCGGGATGTCGGTGCCGCTGCTGCCCGACTGATCTCCACCGAAATTCGACTGCATCGGGTGAAAAACTCACCGTGGATCAGCGGCGGGTGCGCTGAATGGCCCTGTAACGAACGAAGGGCTCCGGGCGACGGAGGGGCAGCTACGTTTTCCCGAGTCTTCCCGAAATGCCAGAGCGGTACCCCTCGGACGAAATAGTGAGAAAGCATGGACAAGCAAAGACGTCGGCGTGGTATCACCATTCTCTCGGTGGTGGCGGCCTCCGCCGGGATGCTGTTCGTGGCGCCCGGCGCGGCGCTGGCGGACCCGCCGAGCAGCGCGATCGACGTGAGCCCCACGAGCCTGCAGCGCGGTGAGACCTTCACGGTCACCGAGACGCTGTACAACCCGCAGGACTTCGTCGTCACCGGCGCCAAGGCCGCGCTGTACGGCAAGGAGACGCCGATCACCGACATCGCCGACGTGGTCTCCTGCAACGTCGCGTGCGGCGTGCTCGGCAGCAGCCTGCGAGCGACCGTCGGCGACCTCGCGCCGAGCCAGAGCGCCACGGTCACCTTCACCCTCAAGGTGAAGGACACCGCGCCGGCCGGCTCGGTCACCCTGCAGGACCAGTTCGTGGGCGACAACTTCTCGTTCGAAACCCTTGACGGCCCGGCCGTCACCATCACCCCGGCCACCGACTCCGCCGACGTCGCCGTGGCGCTGACCGCCGCTCCCGCGGGCGTCCTCAGCTCGGAGATCACCTACACGATCACCGCGAAGAACAGCGGCCCCGCCACCGCCACGGGCGTCAAGCTCCAGGCCACGCTGCCCAATGGCCTGCAGTACTCGAAGTCCGCCAACTGCACGGCTTCCGGCCGCACGGTCACCTGCAACGTCGCGTCCCTGCCGTCGGGCTCCTCGGCCAAGGCGAGCTTCACGGCCCGCGCCGGCCTGCTGACCATCGGCACGCTCACCACCACGGCCCAGCGCCAGGCGAGCTCCCCGACGGACCCCAACCCGGCCAACGACAAGGCGTCGCGCTCCTGTCACGCCGTCACCAGCCTGCTCATCAGCTGCTGACCGCTCTCCGCGAACCGGCCCGGCATCCCTCTGTGGGGTGCCGGGCTGTTTCACGTTGCGCGATCAATACGCCGGTGGGCTTTTTTCCGCACTCACCCGATTGGGTTAACAAGACATTTTCCCCACGTTCTGTCCACCCCGTCGGGATAACAATTCATCGGCGGCCCTATTTCGCTCGTCACATTCGTCCGAATGAGTTCCGGTTTTGGAGTCTCGGGTGTAAGGCGCGGTCGTGGAGAGTGACCCGGTAGCCGTCGGGGTCGGCGAAGGTGAAGGTCCGGCCGAAGGGGCCGTCGATCGGTGCGGAGACGATGTTGTGACCGTCGGCGACGAGAGCATCGTGAGCGGACGAGGCCGAGGTACTGCTCGTAGAACGCCTGCGGAGCGTCGAGGTCGCGCGCTTGGAGCGAGCTGAAGTCCGGGCCGGTGGCGGGCATGATGAAACTCCTTCTTCCGTGTCAGTCTTCTGACACGGGTCAACACGATGAACGTGCTGCTCCAGGCCCTGGAACGAGAGGGCCACGTGACCAGGCCCGCGGAGGCACCCGTCGGGAAGGTTCTTCCCACGCGGCTCACGCCTCGCGGCCGACGGAGGCTCGAGAAGGCGACCGTGGCGGTCCGGTCCGTCGAGGTCAGAATGCTGGCCGGTCTGACCGAGACCGAGCAGGCAGGCGCGTTCCGGATCCTGCAGAGCATGATCCATTCCCTGCGCGAGGGCGACGACGGCAGCTGAACTTCGAGTGGTCACACAGAACGACGTAGTGCCGCAGCGGAACCTCCGCTGCGGCACCACGCGAATCACCCAGCCGTCAGAAGCCCATCCGGCAGCCCGACAGCACGATCTCCTGGCCGAGCAGCGTCACGACCCGCACGGCGTACTGTGCGAGCTGGCCGTTCGGTCCGGTGACCGTCTCGTTGAGGTGCACCGTCGCCACCCCGGGGATGCCGATGGTGACCGGGCCGGTGCCGATCGTCTGGCCGTTCAGCGTGCCCACGCGGGAAGACCCGTGCAGGCCGGTCTCGTCGGCGACGCAGGACGTCTGGATGTCCTTCAGCGAGATCACGCCACCCAGCAGCGACGCGCCCGAGACGAGGGCGCCCGCGTCGGTGCGGCCGGTGGCCGCGTCGAGGGTGCAGTCGGCGTGGAGGGCCTGCACGGAGGCCAGCCCGAGCACGTTCAGCGAAGCCGTGGTGTGGTCGCTGTTCGGCGGGCAGCCGGCGAGCGGCGTCTTGCTGACGTTGATCAGGCCGCTCGCGCTGATCGACCACGCCTCGGCTCGCACGTACGACACGATCTTGACCACGGCGGTGGCCGCGCCACCGTCGTCGTCGGTCACGGTGACCAGCACGTTGTGTGCGCCGACGCCGGTGAACGCGTGCGAAGCGGTGCAGGTGCCCGAACCCGGCGTCTCGGCAACGGCTCCGGTGGCCACCGGCGTACCGTCACCGAAGTCGACCGTGCAGGTGTGCGTGTCGTGCCGGCCGATGTCGGTGAACGGCGCGGTGACGCCGATGGACGCACCCCGCAGCACGAGCTGCCCGTCGGGTGGCGACGAGATGCTCACGTGCGGCGCGACGTTCGTCAGCGTCAGCGTGGTCGTCTTGAGCACGGCCGGGTGCAGGCTGTCGTCGGCCGAGAGCGTCAGCGTCCACACGCCGTCGTCGTCACAGGTCATCGTGGTGGACAACGCGGCGGGATCCCCGAAGGCGCAGGAAGTCCCACTGTCCACACCGGACTGCGGAGTCGCGCTCCAGTGTGTGGCCAGCGAGGGACCGTCCGGATCGGACACCGAACCGGCCAGCGAAACCGCCGTGCCCTCCTGACCCGCGTACGGGCCGCCGGCCACCACGACCGGCGGGTCGTTCACGATGATCCGCACGATCGCGGTCGCCGCACCGCCGTCGTCGTCGGTCACGCGCACCAGCACGTTGTATGTGCCCGAAATCGTGTACGCGTGCGAAGCCGTGCAGGTGCCCGAACCCGGGGTCTCCGAGACCGAACCCGTCACGAGTGGCGAGCCGTCCGCGTAGTCGACGGTGCACGTGTGCGTGTCGTGCTTGCCGACGTCGGTGAACGGCGCGGTCACCGCCACCGCGGCCCCGTGGTTGAACACCGCGTCGGTGGCCGGCGCGGTGACGCTCACGTGCGGGGCCACGTTCGACACGGTCAGGTTCGCCGTGCGCGAGACCGGCGGGTTCACGCCGTCGTCGGCGGTCAGCGTGAGGGTCCACACCCCGTCGTCGTCACACGTGACGGTGGTGCTCAGCGCCGCCGCGTCGCCGAAGGAGCACGTCGCTCCGGCGTCGACGCCCGGGCCCGGCGCGACGCTCCAATGCCGCGTTCCGGCGGGCCCGTCGGGGTCGGTGACCGTGCCGGCCAGCGAGATCGCCGTGCCCTCCTGGCCCGCATACGGGCCGCCCGCCGAGACCACCGGCGGCGCGTTCACGATCACGTGCGTGCAGTCGGCCACGGTGCCCGGGCCGCCGCCGTCGGTGCCGTGCGCGGTCACGCACAGCTCGTGGCGTCCCGGCGCGAGAGCGCCGGTGGCCACGGAATACGTGACGGACGCCGGGCCCGTGCGGGGCAACCCGGGGTTCACGTTCGTCACGGGAGTCGCGCCGCCGCCGTCGACCGACAGCGTCAGCGCGCTGAGCTGCGAGTCGATCACGCCCGGCAGCACGTTGGGCAGGTTCGCGGGGTCGGGCACGGCGGTGCAGGTGCCGCCGGTGAGGTCGGCGATGGCCTGCAGGCTCGACGGGTACGAGGTTCCGGCGCAGCTCGCACCGGCGCCGACGGCGAACGTGTAGTACGTGACGCTCGCGGGCACTGAGCTCAGCGGCGGCCGCACGTCACCGCCCGCGATACCGTCGGAGAGGAAGACCACGATCTTGCGGTTCTCGGTCTGCGCGTCGGTCACGGTCTTCGCGGCGTTGATCCCGGCGACGTAGTCCGTGCCGCTCTGGAAGCTCTTCGGGGTGAACTTGCCGACGCCGCCGATCACGGCCGAGTCGAGCACCTCGTTGATGTCGCGGGCGCCGTTGCCGTTGTCGTCGGCGGTCGGGGTGGTCAGAGGCTGGTCGCCGGCCGCCGGGCGGACGTCGGCCGCGGCGCCGCCGGTGCCGAACACGGCCGCGCCGACACTGCCGATCACGGTGTTGGGGGCCGCCGCGTCGTTGTCGAGCGCCTTGGCCGCCGCGATCTCGCAGCCCAGCACGGTGGTGCTCGCGCAGCCGGAGGCGGTGCTGCCGGATACGTCGAGCACGTAGGTGAGCCCGGTGTCCTTCACCGCCGCGCCGGTGCCCACCGACGCGGTGCCGGTGACGGTCGCGGGCCCCTGGGGGATCACGGTGTCCTCGGCCGGCCCGGTCACGGTGACCGCGATGCTCGTCCCGCCCGGCAGGTTCCCGGTCACGGCCGCGGCCGGTATCGCACTCATGGCAAGAGCCGTCACGGCCAGCGTTGCGGCGCCGGCCCACATTCTCGGTCTCAAGGCTTCACTTCCCTTTCGTCGATCGGAATCAACGGTGGGAAAGTCGCTGCCGGACCTGCGGAGTTACTCGGCCGTTGCGGTGAGTGACGCAGGGTGGCCGTCACCGGTTCCGCGCGAAACGAGTTCCCGGAGCCGGTCGAGGTCTTTTCGGGCCGACGGTTTCCCGGGCCGGTCGCGCGCCGAACGCAGATCCGCCAGGTACGAAAGTCCGGAAACCACGACCGCCAACGGCGGCCCGCTCGCCGTGAGTTCCGAAAGTCGTTCCGGCGGCGCCGTTTTCGCGGGTTCGACGAGGAACGGCAAAACGAGCTTGTGGTGGTGGTAGGTGTACGCGGCGCCATGAGCTCGGCACACGGCGAGGAACAGTTCCGCGTTACGGACCAGCTGCGGATCGGGTGAACTCTCGGCTTCCCTCAGGAATCGCGTGAGCAGCGATTGCTCGCCGCCGATCGCCCGCAGTCGCACCTGGTCCTCGGGGGTCACGTACGGGTACTTCTCCACCACCACGTTCTGGTAGAAGGGATCCCGTGTGGTCGCCAGTCCCAGGAGGACGTCGAGCTCGTTGATCGCGGAGAAGTCGCCGGCATTCGCGCCACGGTATTCGGCGTTGCCCACCCGGTAAGTTTTGAAGTACGGCCGCACGTTGAAGAAGAACCGCTCCACGTCCAACGTCTTCGACAGCGTCCGGTTGAACTGCAGCACGTCTTCCAGTGCCGCCCGCGCCGTTTCCAGAAGATACGCGGAAAGCGGACTCGACACCCCGATCGGAACGACCCGCCGAATGGCCTCGGCCGCACGCTGGTAAGCGAAGACGGCCAGCCCGTTATTGGTCAGGAAAACAGCCTCGTCCTCGAGTGAAGTGAAGGTCTGGAACTGCCCGCCACTGGCCGGGTTGTACATCGCCTGGTGCGCGAAAACGAACCGCGGCGCCACACCCAGCGAGGACCCGAGCAACGATGCCAGCGACCAGGCGGCCGACAGCTCCTCGGCACCTGGCGCAACCGATTCGTGCCTCCGGCAGGCAGCGAGGTGGTAGCCCACCATTCCGAGAAGCTGGTACTTCTCCCGCTCTACCACGGGTAGCGCGCCCTCGTCGAGGATGCGGCCGATCAGGTGGTGGCCTTCGGTGACAATGGCGCGCTTGGGCTCGTCCAGCTCGGGACGGCCGTCGAGGACCTCGCGCCGCTCGGCGAAGTACGCCTCTTCCAGTGCGGTGTTGTACTCGACGAACTCGTTCCTGATCCACCGGTCGAACCGGGCCACGGAAGTCGTCACCGCGCCGAGGATATCCGCGCTACTACAGCTGGTCGAGCCCACCGAGCATGCGGTCGAGTACCTGCGTGCGGGCCTCCGCGTCGTACGCGCCGACCGGCGGGTGGGCGTAGAGCAGCTCCTCGCCGACCAGTTCCTCGACGAGCTCGCGCGCCGTGCCGATCGAGAGGTTGAGGTAGGCCGACAGCTCGGCGACCGACACCGTGGAAACGCACAGCTCGCACGCGCTGCCGTAGGGCTCCCGAAGCAGGCGGCTCAGGCGGCGGCCCAGCTCGGTGGTCGAGACCAGTGTCTCCAGCGCGAGGTCGTGGCTGACGGGCACGGGCGTGCGGGTTCGCGCGTACGGCCGCACGAGCGGCAGGTCACCGGGTTCGCCGGCGCCCGCGGCGGGATCGGACACGCGGTGCCGGCCCGGTGTCCCGTCCGGCTCGGTCATGCCGCCACCTCCTCGCGCTCTGATGGCAGTACAGCACCGTGATCACCACCGTGCCAACTCCGCGCGGCAAATTCTGTCCGAAGTGGACCTGACGTGGACCTGAAAACGACGGCGGCCGGGGCGCGGCGCGAACGCCCCGCCCCGGCCGTCCGGGTGGGAATGATCAGGCCGCTTCAGCCTTGGCCCGCGCCTTGTGGCGCCCGCGCAGGTCGAGCTCGATCTGCTCGAGCGACCGGCCCTTGGTCTCGGGGACCAGCCACTTGGTGAGGCCGAACAGCACGACGTTGATCCCCGCGAACAGGAACATCGAACCGCCGAGCCCCAGTGCCCCCGGATCGGAGATGATCGGGAAGATCGCGCTGATGATGCCGGTGGCCGCCCACAGCACCACACTGCTGATGCCCATGCCCGCCGCGCGGACCTTGAGCGGGAACACCTCGGCCATCATGACCCACACGACCGCGCCCCAGCCGAGCTCGTAGCCCACCAGGTAGAGCACCATCGCGACGAGCATCAGGATGCCCTTGGTGGTCACGTCGTCCACCTCGATCACGATGAACCCGGCCGCGACGAGCGTGATGACCATGAGCACGTTGCCGATCAGCAGCAGCGGCTTGCGGCCCCAGCGGTCGACGACGAAGACCACCCACGCGGTGAACAGGAACTTCGTGACACCCAGCAGCACACCGGACAGCAGCGCCGCCTGGGTGGCGAAGCCGAGGCCGATCAGCATGGTCGGGAAGTACGCGTTGACCGCGTTCACGCCGCTGAACTGCTGGCCGACGGCGAGCAGCAGAGCCACGATCAGCATCGGGCGCACCATCGGGGCCCAGAGGTCGCGGAACCGCGTCTTCCCCGACTCCGTGTCGAGGCGGATGACCTCGCGGATGGTGTTGATCTCCTCGTCGACGTTGACCGAGTTGCCGTGCGAGCTCTTGAGCACCGAGCGGGCCTGCTCCTCTTCGCCCTTGGCGACCAGCCACCGCGGCGTCTCGGGCAGGAAGACCAAGCCCACGAGCAGGATCACGGCCGGCACGACGGCGCCGGCGAACATCAGCCGCCAGTTGCCGGACGGGCCGAGGCCGTAGCTCACGAGGAACGCGATCAGGATGCCGAGCACGATGAAGATCTGGTTGAGCGCGCCCATGGCACCACGCAGGCGGGCCGGGGCCAGCTCGGACAGGTAGGTCGGCACTGTGGACGAGGAAAGCCCGATGCCGACACCGATCACGAGCCGCGAGATGATCAGCACGGCGAAGCTCGGCGAGACGCTCGCCGCGATCGTGCCGATGATGACGATGACCGCGGCCACCATGATCGTGCGGCGCCGGCCCAGCTTCTCGTTCATCCGCGAAGAGAAGAGGGCGCCGACGATCGCGCCGACCGACAGGCTGGCGGTGATCACGCCCTTGTCCCACCCGGTCAGGTTCCAGGTCTTGCCGATGAACGGCAGCACACCCGAAATGACACCGAGGTCGTAACCGAACAGGATGCCGCCGAGGGCACCGAAGAAGTACAACGTGGTCCTGTTGATGGGCCGCCGCGCCGCGGCTGTCTGTGTCATTGCCGAGCCGTCTCTTTCTGGGGCTGGCCGGCCGGTCCGGTTCGCTGGGGGGTGGCCAGCGCCGTCGGGCCGAGCATGGTGGGTCTCGAATAGCCGGTTTTCCTGGCTGGGCGCGCCGGAGTTTCACAGCGCAGGGCTGTGAAACGGCTGGTTCCCCCGCTCGCAACGCCTTTCCTCGTCACGGGCCGTTCAGCCGCCAAATCCGCCGGCGCGTTCCGACGAACTTCGCCGTACACATTCACACGCGGCCCATCCGTGGGCAATACACCGGCTGATAACTATTCAGTCACGTGACTGGCATTCACATATGTGTACGAGATAAGGGCGAAGGTGTGCAGGTCAGGCGCAGTGGTACAGACAATCCGGATTTCCGGTGCCGTCTTCGGAACCGCGCGCATACGCCGTTCGTCGTACGGTGTCGTCTGGTCACCTGGGGAAGACGAGGTACGCATGGGTGCGGGGTTCGAAGTCGTTCCGGCGACGGTGAGCGAGGCGGCGGGCCACGCCCATCGCGCGGCCGCGACCGTGCGTCCGGTGGACCTGGCCGGCCCGCTCAGCGGGATCGCGACCGGAATGCCGGGTGGCACGAGCGCAGACGCGGCGGCGCAGCTGAGCGACGTCTGGCGCGAGGCCGTGCCGCAGTGGGCGACCGACACCGAGGCATACGGCGGACAGCTCGACGACGCGGCGCGCGGCTACCGCGGCACCGAGCAGCAGGCCACGAACAACGTGAACGGGGCGGGCCGGTGATCACCTGGGGCGACGCGCGGAGCTGGAACGCCGGGGCGGTCGGCACGGTGGCCGACCTGCTGAACCAACGCTGCGAACAGCTCCTGGCCGCCGACGGCGACGTCGAAGGCATGTCGCGCCTCGACGGCTGGACCGGTGACGCCGCGACGGCCGCGCAGGCCCGCGGCACCGCGTTGACCACGCGGCTCGAACAGCTCGTCGTCGAGGCATCCGCCGTGCGGCGCGGCGCGCACGAGACGCAGTTGGCCGTGGAACGCGTCACCGCCGACGTGCGCGACACTGACGATTTGGCTTCGCACAACGGGTTCGCCATCGACGACGGCGGCTGGGTCACCACGGTGCCCGGCCCGGGAGCGGCGCCCGACGAGCGGATCCGCGTCGAGCTCTCCGACCGGATCGAGCAGATCCTGCGCCAGGCCACCGACGTCGACGCCGATTTCGCCGGCATCCTCACGCGCGCCGCCCGCGGCGAGATCACCGACCAGGGCGCCACAACGCTTGCGCAGGCAGCCCACGCCGGCACCGCGCAGAGTGGCCTGTCCACCATCGGCCCGCCGCAGGGCGGCACACCCGGCGACAACCGTGCGTGGTGGGACAGCCTGTCGACCACCTCGCAGGGCACGATCCTGCGCGACAACCCGGATCTCGTGCGCAACCTCGACGGCGTCCCGGTCAAGGACCGCGACGCCGCCAACCGTGTTGTCCTGCAACGGGAAATGACCCGGCTCCAGAAAGATCCGAGCGACGACGCGAAGGCGAAGCTGCGCGGGCTCACCGATATCAACAACCGGCTCAATGACACCGGTCCCGGCAAACCGCAGGCCTATCTGGTCCAGCTCGACACCAGCGGTGACGGCAAAGCCGTGGTCGCCGCGGGAAATCCCGACACGGCAACGGATGTCGCCACGTACGTGCCCGGCACCGGCAGCGAGCTCTCGAAGATCGGCGGTGACCTCGGGCGCTCGGACAAGATGTGGCAGTCGGCGACGATGGCGGGTTCGCCCTCGCCGTCGGTGATCACCTGGGTCGGCTACGACGCGCCGGACGAACTGTGGGACGCGGCCAGTCAAAGCTATGCGGACAACGGAAAAGCCGACCTCTCGAAATTCGAGGAAGGCTTGCGCGCTTCGCACGACGGCGCGCCTTCGCACAACACCGTGCTCGGCCACAGCTACGGCACCACGGTCGTCGGCCACGCCGCGCGCGATGGCGGCCTCGACGCCGACGAGCTCGTGTTCGTCGCGAGCCCCGGCGTCGGTGTCGATCACGCGAACCAGCTGCACCTCGACGGCGTGCCGCAGGACCAGGTGGCGCAGCACGTGCACTCGACCGTCGCCGAGCACGACATGATCAAGATCACCAACGTCGGCGTCGCCGGCCACGATCCGCTCGGTCCCAGCCCGACGGGGACGGGCTTCGGCGGCCAGGTCTTCGACTCCGCGCCCGGCACCAAGGGACCGTGGTACGAGGGCGGGCTTTCCGGTGCCGCGCACAGCCAGTACTGGGAGGACAACAACCCCTCGCTGCGCAGCTTCGGCCGCATCATCGCGGGGAAACCGGGGTGAGCGCCCGCCGCGCGCTCGCCGCGCTGACCGTCCTGCTGACCTGTGTCGCCTGCTCCCCCGGAGGTGGGGCCATGGAAACCACGATGACCGAGAAACAAGCCCACGACCGGGTCGAGGACTACGTGCGCGCCGCGTTCGAGGCATTGCCGCGCACGGCGTCGCGCACCTTGTTCTCGCAGAACCGGTCCGAGTGCACCGACCCGACCGACGGCGGCCCACCCGGGCGCTTCGAGATCTCGGTGACCTACGAGATCACCGGCGTGCAGGTGGCGGCGTTCGGTGAGCAGTTCGACGCCGTGGTCACCTGGTGGCGGGCGCACGGTTTCACCGTCGTCACCGATCGGCGGCCGACCGACCAGTACGTGTTCGTGCGCAACGCTTCCGACAGCTTCGACATGTCGATCCAGGCCAACGAGCTCGGCAAGCTGTACCTCGGCGCGACCTCGCCGTGCGTGTGGCCGAACGGGGTGCCGGAAGCCGCGGGGGAGCCCGCGGAAACCGCGATGGCCTCGGCGCCTGAGCCCGAGCCGGCTCCGAAACCGCAGCCGCGTCCTCGTCGTGCGGCGGTGGACGACGAGGACTTCGGCGAGACGAACTGGTCGGACGGCGGCACGGCCTTCTGACTCAGGCGGACCGCACGGCGGAATAGCCGCCGTCGACGCCGAGCGTGGTGCCGTGGATGTTCAGCGCGTCGTCGCTCGCCAGGAACAGCACGGCGTTCGCGATCTCCTCCGGCTGGCTCGCGCGCCGCGACGGGAGGGTCGCCAGCATCGGCCGCACGTGCTCCAGCGCTTCGGCCGAACCCGCGATGCGCTCGGTGAACGTGGGCCCGGGCGCGACGGTGTTCACGCGCACGCCCGACGGCCCGTACTCGGCGGCCCACGACTTCGTCAGCGAGTGCACGGCGGCCTTGGTGGTGCTGTAGAGGGCGGAGCCGGCCATGCCGTCGAGGCCGTTGATGGAGCCGAGGTTCACGATCGCGCCGCTGCCGCGCGCGGCCATGCCCGGCGCGAGCAGGCCGGTGAGCACCATCGGTGCCTTGATGTTCACCGTGAGCGCGGCGTCGATCAGCTCGCCGGCCAGGTGGGCGGTGGGCGAGGGGAAGACGAGCAGGGCGGCGTTGTTGACGAGGACGTCGAGCGCGCCGCCGGCGGCCCGTTCGGCGGCTTCGGCGAGCTCGCGCACGGCCGCGCCGGTGGTGAGGTCGGCACGCAGTAACGTGGCGCGGCCGCCTGCCTCGGCGATACCGGCGGTCACCTTCTCGCCGCGTTCGGCGTCGCGGCCGCTCACCAGCACGTGGGCGCCCTCGGCGGCGAACGCGCGCGCGATGGCGACGCCGATCCCGCCCGTCGAGCCGGTGACGAGCGCGGTGCGGCCTTCGAAACGTGAGGTCACGGTGGAGCTTCCATCCCCGGAATGGACTGGCGGGTTCAACCGTGCCCGCGCTAGATTGGACCGGCAAGTCCAGACTGGGAAAGGGTGGCCGTGACCCAGACGCTCACCAGCAAGGGCGCCGCGACTCGCCAGCGCATCGTCGAGGGCGCCGCCGCGGAGATCCGCGAGCGCGGTGTTTTCGACACCACGCTCGACGACGTCCGCGCGCGCACCGGCACGAGCAAAAGCCAGCTGTTCCACTACTTTCCCGAGGGCAAGGAGCAGCTGCTGCTGGCCGTCGCGGAGTTCGAGGCCGAGCGCGTGCTGGGTTCGCAGCAGCCCTACCTCGGCGCGCTGCACACGTGGGACGCGTGGCAGTCGTGGCGCGACACCGTGGTGGCGCACTACACCGAGCAGGGCCGGCACTGCCCGATCAACGTCGTGATGTCGCAGCTCGGCCGCAACACTCCGGGTGCGCAGGCCGTCTCGACGCAGCTGATGGAGCGCTGGCTCGCCGAGCTCGCGGCCGGCATCCGCCACCTGCAGGCGGCGGGCGAGGTCGGACCGTCGGTCGATCCGGCGCGTGCGGCGTCGGCTTTGCTGGCCGGGCTGCAGGGTGGCGTGGTGATGCTGCTGTCCACGGGGTCGTCGGCGCACCTGGAGAACGCGCTGGACGTGGCGATCGAGAACCTGCGGCGGAGCTAGTTTCGGATCGGGATTCCGCGAAACGTGCGCGGTATCCTCGGGGTGTGGAAACAGTCGCGGATCCCGAGGTCGTCCGGGCGTTGCGCGCGCTGGCCAACCCCGTGCGGCTGCAGCTGCTCGCGTGGCTGCGTGAGCCCGCGCGGCACTTCCCGCTCGACGGCGGGGTGCTCGACGTCGGTGTGTGCGTGAGCCACATCCAGGCGAAGGCGGGCTTGGCGCAGTCGACGGTGTCGGCATACCTCGCGGAGCTGGAGCGCGCCGGCCTGGTGCGCTCCACGCGGGTGGGGAAGTGGACGCACTACCGGCGCGACGAGGAGCGGATCGCCTCGCTGGTCTCGGCGCTGGGACAGACGTTGTAGGTCTCGTGGTTTCGGTTGGGCGCCTGCTTGGTTGCGCTTCATATCGTAATTCTGCGATACTTCGATGTGTGACTCGAGGAGATGCCGTGGACGGCCTGGGGAAGTTCGGGATCTGGACGTTCGACTTCGAACACCAGCCCGCCGGTTTGATGCGGGATTCCGTGCAGGAGCTTGAAGAACGGGGCTGGCGCGCGATCTGGGTCCCGGAGCTGCTTGGCCGCGAAGCCTTGACGCACGCGGGTTTCCTGCTCGCCGCGACCCAGCGGATGCACGTCGTCAACGGCATCGCGCAGATCTGGTCCCGCCAGGCGCGGTGGACGCAAGGCGCCGCCCACCTGCTCGCCGACGCCTACCCCGGCCGGCACGTCCTCGGCCTCGGTTACGGCGGCGCTTCCCGGCCGGACGTCAAACCGCTGGCTGCCATGGCCGCGTACCTGGACGAGATGGACGAAGTGGAAAGCCCGAACCCTGCGCCGGCTTCGCCGGTCCGCCGCATTCTGGCCGCTTACGGGCCCAAAATGCTGGAACTGGCCCGCGACCGCGCTTCCGGCGCCCACGCCTACCACGTCACCGTCGACCACACCGCGCAAGCACGCGAGATCCTCGGCCCGGACGCTTTCCTGGGCGTCGAGCACGCCGTCCTGTTCGAACGCGACCCGGCCGTCGCCCGCGCCGCCGCGCGCGAGCACCTCGCGCGCTACCTGACGTCGAAGTACAACGTCGCCAAGTTTCGCCGCCTCGGCTACTCCGAAGCCGAGATCGCCCACGGCGGCTCCGACCGCCTCATCGATGCTCTCGTCTTCTGGGGCGATGTGGACACCGTCGTGCAGAAGCTCCGCGGCCACCTGGCGGCGGGTGCGGACCACGTCGGGATCCAGGTCATCGGCATTGAACCGGGCACCTCGGCACTGCCGCATTGGCGCCGCCTTGGGGAAGCTCTCCTGCCCGAAAGCTGAGCCTCGAGAACGCGTGGGCCCCACAAACGCGAACGGGCCGGCTCATCGACCGAAGTCGGTGAGCCGGCCCTGCGCGACCCGGTTACCCGGGGTCTGAGGCGAGGTTCAGGCGCTCTTGATCGCCGAGACCTCGAACTCGAGGGTGACCTTGTCGGACACCAGCACGCCGCCGGTCTCGAGCGCGGCGTTCCAGGTGATGCCGTAGTCCTTGCGGGAGATCGTGGTGGAGCCCTCGAAGCCGACGCGGTCGTTGCCGAACGGGTCCTTCGCCGAGCCCTCGAACTCCAAGGGGATGGTGATGGACTTGGCGACGCCCTTGATGGTCAGGTCGCCGGTCACGTCGAAGCTGGTGTCGCCGGTCTGGGTGATACCGGTGGACACGAAGGTGATCTGCGGGTACTCGTCCATCGAGAGGAAGTCGTTGCTGCGGATGTGACCGTCGCGGTCGGCGTTGCGGGTGTCGATGCTGTGCGCCTGGATGGTGACCTTGGCGCTCGACTTCGACGGGTTGTCACCGTCGACGGTGAAGGTGCCGTCGAACTCGTTGAACGCGCCGCGGACCTTCGTCACCATCGCGTGGCGGGCGACGAAGCCGATGCGGCTGTGGGCGGCGTCGATCGTGTACTCGCCGGTCAGCTGGGGGTAAGTGGTGGTCGCGCTGGTCATGGGATCTCTTCCTTCGGGTTCGCTCCCCCAACCACTTGGTTGAGGGCTCAACAAGACTCTAGCCCACATAACCTGATTGCGCGAGCAAGTATTCCGGTAGACTGCCCATATGGTGGACAGAGTGCCGTTGAGCAGGGAAGAAGAGGCTGTGTGGCGGCCGTTGACGCGGATCATCACCGTGTTGCCGCGCGTGCTGGAAGATCATTTCGTGAACGAGACCGGCATCTCGATGACCGACTACACCGTGCTCGTGTCCCTGTCCGAGGCCGAGGACGGGTGGCTGCGGCTGTCCGACCTCGCCAAGGCCACGGCGCTCTCGCTCAGCCGCATCAGCCGCGTCGTCGACAGCCTGGTCAAGCGCGGCCTGGTGGAGAAGGCCAAGTGCGAGAGCGACGGCCGCGCGGCCAACGCGTCGCTCACCGAATCGGGTCGAACCACGCTCGCGGGGGCCTACCCGGGACACCTCGCGCGCGTACGGTCGCACCTGTTCGACCACCTGACCCCCGACGAGATCCGCGGCGCGGGCCCGATCCTCGCGCGCGTGGCCGCGGCGCTGGAGCCGGACGGCCCCCGGACGTGCCCCGAATGACCTGCAACCCTTCGACGAAAGTGGTGCCATGACTGCCGACAAGGGCGAGTTCAAGCGCGACCAGAACTACCTCGCCGACCGCATCACCGCCGACGGCCGCGACGGCTGGCCCGTGGAGCCCGGCCGCTACCGCCTCGTGATCGCCCGTGCCTGCCCGTGGGCCAACCGTGCGTCGATCGTGCGCCGGCTGCTGGGCCTCGAGGACGTGCTGTCCATGGGCATCTGCGGACCGACGCACGACCAGCGCAGCTGGACGTTCGACCTCGACCCGGGCGGGCGCGACCCGGTGCTGGGCATCGAGCGCCTGCAGGAGGCCTTCTTCAAGCGCGACCCGCAGTACCCGCGCGGCATCACCGTGCCGGCGATCGTCGACGTGCCCACCGGCCAGGTCGTGACCAACGACTTCAAGCAGATGACGCTCGACCTGTCCCTGGAGTGGCGCGCCTACCACCGCGAAGGCGCACCCGACCTGTATCCGGAACCCCTGCGTGACGAAATCGACGACGTCGCCGACAAGGTGTTCCGCGACGTGAACAACGGCGTCTACAAGGCCGGTTTCGCCGGTTCACAGGAGGCATACGAGGAGGCGTACAACGCGCTCTTCGCCCGTCTCGACTGGCTCTCCGAGCGCCTCGCGAACCAGCGCTACCTGGTCGGCGACACGATCACCGAGGCCGACGTGCGCCTGTTCACCACGCTCGTCCGCTTCGACGCGGTGTACCACGGCCACTTCAAGTGCAACCGCGAGAAGCTCACCGAGATGCCGGTGCTGTGGGCCTACACCCGGGACCTGTTCCAGACCCCCGGATTCGGCGACACGATCGACTTCGACCAGGTCAAGGAGCACTACTACGTGGTGCACCGCTCGATCAACCCGACCGGCGTCATTCCCGCCGGGCCCGACCTGTCGGGCTGGCTGACGCCGCACGGCCGCGAGGAGCTGGGCGGCCGTCCGTTCGGCGACGGGACCCCGCCCGGCCCCCCGATCGAAGGCGAGCAGGTGCCTTCGCTGGCGGCGTGACGCGTTTCGTCACCGCTGGGACCACGAGGGCAGCACCCTTACCCGAGGTCTCCCGGACCGGCGCCGATGCCGCCGGTCCGGGAGACGCCCGCGGGTAGCGTCGCGCTCATGACGAGGGTGGTGTTCTTGCTCGCACCTCGGGCGTACCTGCTCGACATCGCGGGCGCGGCCGACGTGTTCCTCGCCGCGCGTTCGCTGGGCCTGCCCTACGAGCTGGCCTACTTCGCCGAAGAACCCGACGTGCCCACCGCCGAGGGCCTGCCGGTGCGCGCCTCGACCCGCGTCCCCGCCCTCGGCCGCGACGACATCCTCGTGGTCCCCGGCGGCGCCGGCTTCACCCCGGGTGTCGCCCCCGCCATGCGGCGCGGGCTCGACCTGCTGCGCGTCCACCACTCCGCGGGTGGCCTCGTCGCGAGCGTCTGCGCGGGCACCGTCGCTCTCGCCGAGGCGGGCCTGCTCGACGGCCGCCGCTGTACCACCCACCACGACCTCCAGGACGACCTCGCCGTGCGCTACCCGGCCACGACGGTGGTCCGCGACGTCCTCTACGTCGTCGACGGCCGCGTCGCCTCCTCCGCCGGCATGGCCAGCGGCATCGACCTGGCGCTGCACCTCGTCGCCACCGCCCACGGCCCCGGCGTCGCGGGCCGCATCGCGCGTTCGCTCGTCGTCTACGCGCGCCGCAACGGCCAGCAGCCCGTCACCGGCCTGCTCCGCCATCGCAACCACCTGTCCGACCTGGTGCACCGCGTGCAGGACCTGATCGAGACTCGCTTCGCGGAACCGCTGCGGCTTTCCTCTCTGGCGCGGGAGCTGGGCTGCAGCGAGCGGACGGTCACGCGGCACTTCGTCGACGCCGTCGGCATGACTCCGTTGCGCTATCAGCACACGCTGCGGCTGGCACACGCCGAGCACCTGCTGGCCGACGGGTCGACGCTCGAGGAGGCGGCCCGCAGCGCGGGTTTCGCGGACTCGCGTTCATTGCGGTCGCTGCGGAAGTCGAAGGAACCGCAGCACCAGTAGAACGGCTCGCCCACCAGAAATCCCTTACACCGCAACCCGTCCGCCGTCCACCGGCAGCACCGCGCCGTGGATGAAGCTCGCGCCACCCGTGATCAGGAAGACGATCGCCGCCGCGATCTCGTCCGGGTCCGCCGGGCGCCCGGCCGGCGCGAGGGACGCCAGCTGGTCGAGGCTCTCACCCATCGCGGCCGTACCGTCGGTGCGCGTCGGTCCGGGGCTCACGGCATTCACCCGCACGCCGCGCGGCCCGAACTCCGCGGACCACGACTTGGTGAGCAGTTCGAGCGCGGCCTTGCTGGATCCGTACAGACCCATCCCCGCGGCACCGAACTCGGCGACCATGGTGGACACGTTCACGATGGATCCCGTGCCCCGCTCGGCCATCGCCGGCGCCAGCGCCGCGACGAGGAAGTACGGCGCCTTCACGTTCAGCGCGTACACCGAGTCGAAGTCCGGCTCGGTTGTGTTCTCGGTGGGACCGAAGGGGAAAACGCCGGCGCTGTTCACCAGCACGTCCACCTGCCCGGTCACCGTGAGGGCCCGGGTCGCGAGGTCCCGCGCCGACGCGGCGTCGGCGAGGTCGGAGCCGAGGAACGCGGCCCCCCCACCTCCGGCGACGATCTCCTTCACCACCTGCTCGCCCCGGCCGGCGTCGCGGCCGCTCACCAGCACGTGCGCGCCGAGCTTGCCCAGCGCGACCGCCGTGGCGCGCCCGATGCCGCTCGTCGCGCCGGTGACCAGAGCGGTGGTTCCCGACAGTTCTGCCGTCATTTCGTTCACTTCTCCCGAGTTCGCCGCGCCTTGCTGCGCAGTCGCCTCGTTCAAGCGAAACGGCCCCGTCAGGCTTCCGACCTGGCGATACGGCTCGCTTATGGCGCCCATAAGACGTCCAGGGCCGCCACCAGGTGTCCGAGGTCGCGGCGGTGCGAGGAGGCGGGCCACACCGCCCACGTGCGTCGCACGAGCGGGGATCCGAGCAGCGGGCACCACGCCAGGTGCTCGGGGATGGGCTGCGTCCAGTTCGGCGGCGCGAGCGTGAACGCGCCACCCGCGCTCACGGCGGCGAACTTGAGCTCGGAGATCAGCGAGTGCCCGGCCGTCGGATCGGGGCCGATTTCGAGACCGTGCGAACGGAAGATCGCGGTCACCTCGTCGTACCACGCCGGGCTGCCCTCCCGCGGAAACCCGATCCACTCCAGCCCGGCCAGTGCGTCGAGCCGGATTCCGTCGGGCCCGGCGCGTTCACCGGCTTGTTCCTTCGAGAGCAGGACGCCCAGTTTCTCTTCCAGGACCGGCATCGCGTCGAGTTCAGGGCCGACGGGATGTTCCCGGACCAGGCCGAGTTCGAGGTCGCCCTTGCGCAGCAACGCGAATTGCCCGGTCGTCGAGGCGTGGACCACCCGCACCCGGGTGTCCGGGAACGCGGTGGCCAGGCCGGCGAGGGCGCGGGACATGAGATCCGGCGGCAGTTCCAGCGGCATCCCCACTCGCAGCGGGCTGCCCGACGCGTGCCGCGTCACCGCTGCCACGGCTTGATCGTGCCGGGCCAGAAGGGCGCGCGCTTCGCTCGCCAAGGTCATCCCGGCTTCGGTGGGCTGCACTCCCGCGTTGCTGCGGACCAGCAACTGCACCCCCAGCTGCCGTTCCAGCGCCTGCACCGTCTGCGACACCGCCGGCTGGCTCACGTGCAACCGCCGCGCCGCCGCCGACAGCCCACCTTCCTCGACCACGGCGACGAACGCGCGCATTTCCCGGATCTCCATGTCGTCCATCGCACCACGAACCGCCGACCGCGGCTCGTGCTGCCGGCAGGGTTCGCCGACGCCGTGTCAGCGCCGTGTCAGCCCGAGCGCACGCCCGTGTCAGGGCGATCGGCGACGGTGGTCGCGCTACGGAGAAAGAAGGGTCATGACCACCACCTCGGCCATCACGGCGACCGGCTTGCGCAAGGCCTACGGCGACCAGACGGTGCTCGACGGCATCGACCTCGACGTCGCCGAGGGGAGTGTGTTCGCCCTGCTCGGGCCCAACGGCGCGGGCAAGACCACCACCGTGCAGATCCTGTCCACGCTGCTGGACCCGGACGCCGGACAGGTGCGCGTGGCGGGTCACGACCTCGCGACCGACCCCGACGGCGTCCGGACCGCGATCGGCGTCACGGGCCAGTTCTCGGCCGTCGACGAGCTGCTCTCGGGCACGGAGAACCTGCGCCTCATGGCCGACCTGCACCACCTCGGCAAGGCCGAGGGACGACGGCGGGTCGCGGAGCTGCTGGAGCAGTTCGACCTGGTGGACGCCGCGCGCACGCTCGTCTCCACATACTCCGGTGGCATGCGCCGGCGCCTCGACCTGGCGATGAGCCTGGTCGGCGTGCCGCGCATCATCTTCCTCGACGAGCCGACGACCGGCCTGGACCCGCGCAGCCGCCGGACGATGTGGACGATCATCCGGCAGCTCGTGGCCGGGGGTGTGACGGTTTTTCTCACCACGCAGTACCTGGAGGAAGCCGACCAGCTCGCCGACCGCATCGCCGTGCTCGACCACGGCCGGCTCGTGGCGCAGGGCACCGCCGACGAGCTCAAGCGCCTCATCCCCGGCGGGCACGTGCGGTTGCGTTTCGAGGACGTCGCCACCCTTTCCGCGGCCGAGGTGCTCTTCCCCGGCACCACCCGCGACGACGAGGCCCTCACCCTGCAAGTCCCCAGCGACGGCGGCGTCCAGTCGCTGCGGGCCGTGCTGGACAAGCTCGACTCGGCCCAGCTGGAGGTCGGCGAGCTGTCCGTGCACCTGCCCGACCTCGATGACGTCTTCCTCGCCCTCACCGAACGGAGCGACCTCCGATGACCTACGCCCTGCGTGACTCCTCGACCATGTTGCGCCGCAATCTCAAGCACATGCTGCGCTACCCGTCGATGACGATCCTGCTGCTCGTGATGCCGATGATCTTCCTGCTGTTGTTCGTCTACGTCTTCGGCGGCACGCTGGGCGCCGGCCTCGGCACGCCGTCGGGCGGCCGTGAGGCCTACGTCAACTACGTGACGCCCGGCATCGTGATCATGGCCATCGCCGGTGCGGTGCAAGGCACGTCGATCGCCGTGGCCATGGACATGACCCAGGGGATCATCGCCCGGTTCCGCACCATGGCCATCAGCCGCGGCGCCGTCCTGACCGGCCACGTGCTGGGCAGCATCATCCAGGCCATGCTGTGCGTGGCCGTGATCCTCGGCCTGGCGTTCGCCATCGGGTTCCGCTCGAACGCGGGTTTCCTCGGCTGGCTGGGCATCATCGGGACGCTGCTGCTGCTTTCGTTCGCGCTCACGTGGCTCACGGTCGCGCTCGGCTTGGTGACGAAGAGCGTGGAAAGCGCCAGCAACCTGCCCATGCCGTTGATCCTGCTTCCGTTCCTGGGCAGCGGTTTCGTTCCCACGGACTCGATGCCGGCTTGGCTGCGGTGGTTCGCCGAGTACCAGCCGTTCACGCCGGTGATGGAGACGGTCCGGTCGCTCATCCACGGAACGCCCGTCGGCTCGAACGCCTACCTCGCCGTGGGGTGGTGCCTGCTCATCGCGCTCGGCGGGTACCTGTGGGCGAGGAAACTGTTCAGCCGCAACATCGTTCGCTGACTCGCCGGTTCCCGCCGGGCTCTCAACCGAGGACGGACTTCACGACGGCCGTGAGCTCGGTTTTGTCGAACGCTTCCGCGGCCTCGACGTCGACGATCTCCAGCAACCGCACCAGGTCCGGCAGCGACCAGTCCGGCCCGCCGCGCAACCCCTCGGCCGTCTTCAGCAGCCGCGCCGCGTCCTCCGCCCGCCCGATCCGCACGGCCTGATCCGCGACGCTCACCATGGCCTGCGCCAGGTACACAACTTCGCCCGAGGCCAGCCTCACGGCCTCGCGCCGCCGTTGCGCCGCCGTGGCCAGGTCACCGGCCTCGGCGTCCAGATAAGCCCGCGACAGCAGCACCGTCGCTTGGAAGGAGGGGTGCACCGACAAGTGACGCAACATCCCTTCGGCGCGGTCGAACTGGGCTCGCGCCCCGTCGGCGTCGCCACGCCACCGGGCGATGTCCGCTTTGGCCTGCGCCAGCCCGGCGAGCGCGTCCGGGTACACGACCACCTCGGCGTCGCGGTCGGCCTGGGCCAGCGCCGCGTCGACGGCCTCGACGTCGCCGAGCAGCCAGTACAGCTGCGCCTGCCGCGCCCGCACCCACAAGACGTCTTCGAGCGTGCCGATCTCGGACACGACGGTGATGGCTTCGCCGTAGTACTCGATCGCGAGCCGCAGCTCGCCCCGGCGGGCCACGAGATCGGCGAGGTTGCCCAGGGCCAGCGAAGTGCCCCAGCGTTCGCCGATGAGCCGGAACAACCGCGCGGACTCGGCGGCGTCCGCCTCGGCGGCTTCCTGCGTGCCACCGCCGGCCAGCAGCAGCTGTGCCCGGTTCAGCCGCGCCTGTGCCCGCAGCCAGAGGTCGTCGTCCTCGAGGAGCTCGTCCAAAGTGTCCAGTCGCGGTGGCACCCCGGTTTCCAGGCCGGACAACAGGTCGTGCAGCGACGCCATGAACCGAAGTACGGGGTGGCGCGTGGTCCGGTCGCTCAGCTCCAGCGCGGTGCGGAGGAAGTCTTCGGCCGAGCCGAAGTCCGCGAGGCCGGCGGTGACGAACACGGCGGCGAGCGCGCTGGCCGCGGCCCGGTCCTCGGCGTCGACCTCACCCGGCATGGCCAGCGCCGCCGTGATCAGCTCCTGGCCCTCGCCCTTGTGCCCGGCCAGCAGCCAGAACCACGCGGCCGCGATCACGAGCCGCACGGCCATCGCCGCGTCACCGGCGGCGATGCTGCCGCGCACCGCCGAGGCCAGGTTGCCGTGATCAGCGGCGAGCCCGGCGAGCCAGCCGAGCTGCTCGGCGCCGCGCAGGTGCGGGTCGGCCGTCTCGGCGAGCCGCGCGAACCACTCGGCGTGGGCGCGCCGGACGGACTCGCGCTCGCCGGCCTCGTCGAGCCGTTCGGCCGCGTATGCCTTGATCGTCTCCAGCATCCCGTAGCGCGGTTCGCCTGCCTCCGACGCAACGAGAAGCGATTTGTCGACCAGGGCCGTCAGCAGGTCCGCGGCGTCGTCGGTCTTCGCCACCGCAGCGGCCGCTTCGGCCGTGGCGCCGCCGGAGAACACGGCGAGCCGGCGCAGCAGGGTGCGTTCGGCGTCAGAGAGCAGCTCCCAGCTCCAGTCGACGACCGCGCGCAGCGTGCGGTGCTGCGGCATCGCGGTGCGGCTGCCGGCGTTCAGCAGGCGGAACCGGTCGTCGAGGCGTGCGGCCAGCTGCGCGATGGTGAGCGAACGCAGGCGTGCCGCCGCCAGCTCCACGGCCAGCGGCATCCCGTCGAGCGCGCGGCAGACGCGCGTGACGGCCTCGACCGTGGTGTCCGCGACCTCGAACCCGGGCCGCGCCGCCGCGGCCCGGTCGGCCAGCAACCGAACCGACGCGCACGACATCGCTTCCGTCACGCTCGCGCCCTCCGGCGGCAGCGCCAGCGGCACCACGGGCCACAGGGCTTCACCCGTCACGGCCAGTGGCTCGCGGCTCGTCGCGAGGATCCGCAGGCGCGGGCACTCGCCGAGGAGCCGGTCGGCCAGCTCGGCGGCGGCGTCGACCACGTGCTCGCAGTTGTCCAGCACCAGCAGCACTTCGCGGTCGCGCAGCACGCCCACCGCCCGGTCGGCGGCCGTCCCGCCGGCGACGAGCCCGAGCTGCCCCTGTTCACGCAGGCCGAGGGCGCTGAGCACGGCCTGCGCGACGTCGGCGTCGGTGACCGGGGCCAGCGCGACGAACCAGACGTCGCCCGGTGTGCGGTCGAGCAGCGTGCGAGCGGTTTCGGAGGCCAGGCGCGTTTTCCCGGCGCCGCCCGGGCCCGTGAGCGTGATGAGGCGGTACTCGGCGACGAGCTTGGCGACCTGGGCGACGTCGGCGTCACGGCCGACGAAACTCGTGAGCCCGGCTCGCAAGTTGGTGCGCGCCTCGGGCCGGGTGTCCACAGAGGACTCGCGCAGGATCGCGGTGTGCAAGGCGGAAAGCTGCGCCGACGGGTCGGTGCCGAGCTCTTCGGCGAGGTCTTTGCGGAGGCGCTCGTAGACGGCCAGCGCGTCGGCGGGCCTTCCCGCGGCACACAGCGCGCGCATGAGAGCGGCGGCGAGACGTTCGCGTAACGGGTGTTCCACCAGGAGGGTGGTGAGCTCCGCCGTCAGCTCGCTGCCGCCGCCCCGCCGCAGTTCTGCCTCGGCGCGCTCCTCCACCGCGGTCAGGCGCAGCTCCGTGAGCCGCGTGATGGTGCCCCGGAAGTAGGCGTTGTCCGCCACATCGGTCAACGCCGGCCCCCGCCACAGCCCGAGCGCCTCCGGCAGCGCACGGGTATCGCGCCGCGCCACAAGCTCCTCGAACCGCACCACGTCGACCTCGGCCACCACCCGATACCCGAACGACACCGCCTCGACGACCACCCCGGCCTTCCGCAACCGCGACACCAGCGCCTGCAACGCATTACCCGTCGCCGGCGGCTGCTCTCCCCACACCGCGTCCACCAGCCGCCCCGCCGGCACCCCCCGTCCGCCTTCCACGGCCAACGCACTCAGCAGCGCCAGCAATCGCGCACCCACGACCTCAACGGGCGCGCCGTCGTCCGTCCGGACCTCCAGGGGGCCGAGCAAGCTGATCCGCACCGTTCGATTCTGCCCGGTCTGGGGCTCTGGGCGCGTCGGGGACATCCCGGATTCGGCCGCTTCGGGTCGGAGGTTCGGGCGGAGGCGCTCGGTCGTCGGTAAGTTGCTCTGCGTGAGACTCCGAGGACGACGATGAGTTACCTACCGCAGCAGGGCGGGCAGTATCCGCAGCAGCCCTACCCCCCAGCAGCAGCCCTGCCCGCAACAACAGCCCTACCCGCCCCAGCAGCAGCCGTACCCGCAACAGTGGGCCCAACCCGGCTACGCACCGCCCGGCTACCCGCCGCAGCCCAAGAAGAAGAGTCTCCTCTGGCTCTGGATCTCCCTGGGTGTCGTTGTGGTGCTGGGTGCCGGCGTCGCGATCACGGGCTTCGTCGCGCCCGGGTTCTTCCTGAACAAGAACCACCCGGTCGGCGCCGCGCGCACTCTGCCTGAGCCGCAGTTCATGCACGAGCTGCTCGGCAAGCTCAACGCCCACGGTCTCGCCGGCGCGGCCGGGTACGTGTGCGAGTCGGCGGACGAGAGCCGGGCGTCGCTGGTGCACGGGCATTTCGCGGACCCGAACGTGGGGCACCACTGGGTCCGGGCGGTCGAGCCGCTGCACGAGGTCACGCAGTTCGTGCACGTCGACTCGGACTTTCCCGGAAATCCGACGCCCTACAGCGCCACGTTCATGCTGCGGCAGGGGCCGGACGGCGGATTCTGCCTCTTCGGGGTCATCTGACCGGCGACGACACTCCACAGCAAGCCGCGTCGTTCCCGGGCGTTGGCGCGGTTCGTACCTACAGTGGCCGGGTGACTACGCCAGCGCAGCACAAGCGCGAGCAGGCGACGGCGCGCGTCGCCCGGGTGCAGGAGAGCATGCGGGCGCGGTTGGGCGCCCTGCCGGAAGCCGGGGACGAGCGGACGCGCGCCCTCGACAGCCTGGTGGACGCGGCCGAGGACCTGCTGCGCACGGAGCACGAGGTCGAGATCGCGACCGAGCAGGTGCGCGCGGCGAAGCTGGAGGCGCAGCGGGTCGGCGCGCAGCGGCTGTCCCTGTACCTGGCGGCGGCGCCGGTCGCGGTGGGGATGGTCGTGGGGGCGCTGATGCTGTTCGGCGGCATCAGCGCGGTGTGGGTCCTGTTCGCGCTGCCGCTGCTCGGCACCGGGCTGCGGATCGCGCTCGGGCCGCTCGGGCCGACGCCGCTGATGGTCGGCCGGCGGCTGCGCGCCGCGTACACGGGGGCGGCCGCGGCGGGGCTCACGGCCGCGTCGCTGCTGGTCCCGGGTGCCGGGCAGACGATCCTGGTGGTGCTCGCCGCGGTGGCGACCGTGGTCACCGTCGTGTTCCTGGTGCAGGAGGTCCGATGACCTACTCCGAGTACTACTCCGACACCGAGTACTACGCCGAAGGCGAGGAGGAACCGGACAGCGAGTTCGACGCGCTGTCCGAAACCGTCGACGGCATGCAGGAAACCGTCGTCGACCTCGAGTCGCGCACCGGGCGCGAGCTGACGGAGCTGCGTGAGACGTTCGAATCCTTCTCCGACGCCCAGGTCCGCCACGAATCGCGCCTCGACCTGGCCACGCGCCAGCTCGAACGGCTGCGCCAGCGCCTGCAGCTGCTCGAACGCGCTGTGCGCGTGTCGGAGAAGGTGCCGGTGGTGGACCTCGACGACGTCGGTCCCGCGTTGCGCAAGCTCGCCGCGGACGCCGAACGTCGCCACGCGCTGGCCGCGCAGCTGATGACGGCCAACCAGCGCCGTCCATACGAAGAGGACATCACGCGGCTGCCGCAGGCGCGCGAAGCGTTGGCAGAGAGCGAAAACGCGCTCATCAACGTGCTCGCCATCCTCGCCACCACCCGGCCCGGCGACGAAAACCGCGGCAGCGCGCAGGCGCGACTGTCCGAAGTGGTCGCCCGCCGCCGCGGTGTCCTCGACCGTCAGCTGCCCGCCGCCGTCAAAGACGCCGAGGCCGCGCAGCAGGCGCTGGCCGCCGACGACGTCACGCGCACCCGTGTGCTGCCCCAGATCGAGAAGTCCGAACGCGACTGGGAAGAGCTGCACTCCAAGCTGCGCGAGCGCATCACGGACGCGATCGGCTCCAGTGCGCTGCTGCCCGTGTGGTTCACGCACGCGTTCGGCGTCGCCCCGCCCTCAGGTGCGGCGGGGGACCGGTGGATCCGCGCGGCGACGTCGGCGCTGGCCTACCGCGTCACCCACGGCGTGGCCGACCAGGCGCTGCCGCTGGGCGAACCACCGGCCGACGACACCGACTGGACCCAGCCGCAGTGGTCCTGGCGCGCCCGGCTCGAGCAGGACATCGAGGACCTCGACATCAGCGGAGACTGACCGCCTGGCCGGCAGGGGCTGCGGGCTGCTCAGGCCTGCGCGATCCGCACCAGGTTCCCCGCCGGGTCGCGCACGGCGGCGTCGCGCACGCCCCAGAACTGGTCGGTCGGCTCCTGCAGCACCTCGGCCCCAGGCGCGGCGGCGACCTTGGCGAACGTCTCGTCGAGGTTGTCGGTGCGAAGGTTGATTCCGCCGAGCTCACCCTTCGCGAGCAGCTCGGCCACGATGTCGCCGTCGGCCTTGGACCGGCCGGCGTGCGGATGGGAGAGCACGATCTCGATTTCGGGCTGGGTCTCGGTGGTGAGGGTGACCCAGCGGAAGCCGTCGTTGGCGACCTCTTTGCGCACCTTGAAACCCAGCGTGTCTCTGTAGAACGCGACGGCCGCGTCGGGATCGTCGACGGTCACGTGCACGGCGGCAATGGAAACAGTCATGCCGTGAGGTTATGCGGGCGCGCCGACGGACGCTTCTCCAAAACTGCTCTGCCGCGGCGCACCGCCGGTCTTGCGCGGGCGCGACGCCACCATCGTCTGGCACGGCGGCACCGCGGCGACGTGCTCGTGGTCCCGCGAGCGGTACGCCGAGGGCGTGTCGCCGACGAGTTCCGTGAACCGCGCCGAAAACGATCCCAGGCTCGTACACCCGACGGCGAAGCACGCTTCGGTGACGCTGAGACCGTTGCGCAGCAGCGTTTTGGCGCGTTCGATGCGGCGGGTCATGAGGTAGGAGTACGGCGTCTCGGAGTACGCCTCGCGGAAGCGGCGGCTGAAGTGCGCCGTCGACATCAGCGCCGTGCGGGCGAGCGCGGGCACGTCGAGGGGCTCGGCGTACTCGCGGTCCATCCGGTCACGGGCCCGGCGCAGTCTGCGCAGCTCGTCGAGGTCGGCGCTCATGGGCTCCATTCTGCACCGCTCAGCGTGGTTCCTCCGGCGATTCGTCCGAATCGGGCACGAGCGAGCGCTGCGCCCACGCCACATCCCGCCACTCTCCGTGTTTCCACCCGATGCGCCGGTACGTGCCCACGGGCTCGAACCCCAGCGCCCGGTGCAGGCCGACGCTGGGCTCGTTCGGCAGCGTCATCCCCGCGACGGCCGTCCGGAACCCGCGCTCGGCCAGGCGCGCGAAGAGCGCTTCGTACAAGGCACGGCCGCCACCCGTGCGTCGCCGCCCCAGCTCCAGGTACACGCTCACCTCGCACGACCAGCGGTACGCGGCGCGTTCCTTGAAGGGCCCGCCGTACGCGTACCCGGCCACGCGCCCGTCGATCTCCAGCACCAGCCACGCGTGCGTCTTCGCGGCGCGCCTGATGCGCTCCGCCATCTCCGCGCCGGTCGGGGGCTCCGTCTCGAACGTGATCGTCGTGTCGCGCACGTACGGCGCGTAGATCTCCGCGCAGGCCTCGGCGTCGCGCTCGTCGGCGTCTCGGATCAGCATGATTCACTATAGTAGCGGATCTTGACTGCTATAGTGACAACTTGTGACGGACCCCCTGTCAGCGTCGCTGGCCGCGACTGTGCGCGACGCCCGCCTCGCCCACGACCTCTCCGCCGGCACCCTGGCCGAACGCTCGGGCGTCTCGCGCGCCATGATCGGCAAAATCGAACGCGGCGAGGCCCAGCCCACGGCCGTGCTGCTGAGCCGGCTCGCGTCCGCTCTGGGCCTGACCCTGTCGGAACTCATCGCCCGCGCCGAGGCCGGCTCCGACCGTCGCCTCACGCGCTTTTCGGACCAGCCGACGTGGACCGATCCAGTCACGGGGTACGTGCGCCGCGCCGTCTCACCGCCTGGTTCCACGGAACTGGTCGAGGTCTCGTTGCCGGGTGGCGCTTCGGTGGGCTTCCCGGTGGATTCGTACGCGTTCGCGGACCACCAGATCTGGGTGCTGTCGGGCCACTTGCGGTTCGTCGAAGGCTCGACCATCCACGAACTCGACGCGGGGGACTGTCTGCACCTCGGCCGCCCGGCGCCGTGCACCTATGTGAACCCGACTCCGGACACTTGCCGCTATCTGGTGGTGCTGACAAAACGCTGACCTGCGGGCGGCTTCGCCGGAAGGTCTGCGTTCTGGGGAGCACACCGACCCGCCGACCCATCGGCGCCGACGAACCCCTGGCCATCGCCGGCGGCCTGCTTTCCGGCGCCTGCGCCGTCGCCGCCCTCCTGCCGGCCGTGGTGGCGTTTCACGTCGGCAAGAAAGTCATGTACGGCCTCAAATACCCGGGCATGCCCTACTCGATCAACACCCGGACGGTGCCACTGCGCTGGCGGCGATGCACAACCTTCTCGAGTCGTCGGCCTGACTTCCCGCAACGCCTCGCGCCCGACTTGCCGAACTGCCAACCCCTTCCGCAGCCGGGAGACACAGAGCCCCCGCCCTCCCGAGGGGGGCTTCCCCAGACCCATTCTATCGGCCGCCACCGACAGTTTCGGGAGACCAGCAACAAACCGGGGTAGTTGTCCACAAGTCGGGGGCAGGCTGTGGATGGACGCGCTGGCCACGCGCAGCAGTCCTCCGCAACTCGCGGTTTTCTTCACCGCACAAGAGATCCAAGCGCCAGCCGCCACGTTCCAAAAGCCCAGACCACCGATGGGCCGCACTCAAAGCCGCGCCAACGTACCCCACAAGCATGATCCCCAGGCCCACCCACAAAAAACCGGCCGGCACCCGAAAACGGGCGCCGGCCGGCGAAACGAAAAGCTCAGATGAGCTCCGGAACCACCTTCGACGTGAACAGCTCGACGCCCGACCGGTCATACGCCGCTTCGAGGAAGTTGGCGATGGCGTAGGTCATGCCGAGGCCTTCGAGTTCCTTCAGGCGCTCGACGATCTGCTCCGGTGTGCCCACGAGGGGACCGTTGTGGTAGCCGGCGACGGTGGACTCCAGGACGTCCGCGGGCAGGTGTGGCTCGTAGTGCGACCGGACCCACGCCAGGCGGTCCTGCACGTCCTTCTCGGTCTCGCCGATCACGACGTTGTAGTTGGCCGAGCGCACGATCTTGCCGTAGTCCGTGCCGACGTCCTTGCAGTGCGCCTCGAGCACGGAGGACTTGTGCTTGAAGCCCTCGACGTCGCCGGCGAAGTTGGTGTACTGGGCGTACTTCGCGGCCGTGCGCAGCGTCTTCTTCTCGCCGCCGCCGGCGATCCACAGCGGGATTCCGCCGTCCTGCAGGGGAAGCGGGCGGGAGATGGCGCCGTCGACCTGGTAGTGCTTGCCGTTCAGCGTGGCTTTGCCCTCGGTCCACAGCTGGCGCATGATCTGCACGCCCTCGTCGAGCATGGCGAGCCGGTCACCGGCGCCGGGGAAGCCGTAGCCGTAGGCGAGCCACTCGTGCTCGTACCAGCCGGCGCCGATGCCCATCTCCACGCGGCCGCCGGAGATCACGTCGATCGTGGCAGCGACCTTCGCGAGGTACGCCGGGTTGCGGTACCCCATGCAGGTGCACATCTGGCCGAGCCGCACGCGCGAAGTCGCGGCGCCGTAAGCCGCCATGAGGCTCCATGCCTCGTGCGTGGCTTCCACGTCGCTCGGGACGGGCACGGTGTGAAAGTGGTCGAAGACCCAGATGGACTCATAGGGGCCCTCGTCGGCGAACCGCGCGAGGCCGAGCATGGTGTCCCAGTGGTCGGCCGGGTCGATGCCGACGAGGTCGTGGCGCCAACCTTGGGGAACGAACAATCCGAATCGCATGGCCCCGACCCTAGGCCTGGAGTGCGCTCCAGGTGCGGCCGGATTGGTGATAATTCACAGTTTCGGAAGCTGCTGCTCCACTCCCAGCAGCGTCGCGAACGGATCCCCGATGGACTCGACTCGTTCGAGGACTGTCCGAATCGTCCAGTGGTCGGGCGTGAGTTCCGGATCGTCGAGCTCGTCCCACTGCAGCGGCACGGAAACCGGCGCACCCGGGCGCGGGCGGACGCTGTAGGGCGCGACGAGCGTTTTGTTCAGCACGTTCTGCGTGTAGTCCAGCCGCGCCTTGCCACCGCGGCGATCCTTGTGCCACGCCCAGCTCACGAGGTCAGGCAGCGTGCGCCCGATCGTCTTCGACACGGTCTCGGCCCACTTGCGGGTTTCCGCATACGTGTAGCGCGGTTCCACCGGCACCCAGATCTGGATCCCGCGCTGTCCCGTGACTTTCGGCAGCCCGACGAGCCCGAGGTGCTCCAGCGCGGTGCGGTGCAAACGGGCCAGCGCGAGCACGTCGTCGAACGACGTCTCCGGCCCGGGGTCGATGTCGAACAGCGTCCACGTGGGATGCGCGACGTCTTCGATCCGCGACGTCCACGCGTGCAGCTCGAGCGCGCCGAAGTTCGCCAGCCACGCCAGGTCCGCGACGCCCTCGGGCACGAGGTACTGCTGCACGTCGTCGGGATCGGCTTCCTCGTAGTGCCAGCGGTGCAGCCACTTCGGCGCGTGGTCGGGCACTTCTTTGTGCCAGAAGCCGGGTTTCTCGATGCCGCCGGGGAACCGGTGCGTGTTGAGCGCGCGGTTCGCGAGGTACGGCAGCATCGTCGGGCCGATGCGCGTGTAATACCGGATCAGGTCGCGTTTGGTGATCGGGTCTTCACCGTCACGGCCGGGCACGAGCACCTTGTCGAGGTTGGTCAGCGCCAGCTTCTGGCCCGCGACGGCCCAGCTGCCGCGTGCGTCCAGCTCGTCGAGGGCCTTCAGCTCCGCGGGAGACGCGGGCGTGAACTCCGGCGTGAGCCGCACCTCCGCCTCGGCCGCGGGCAGGTCTCCGCGCCACAGCGCCGGGGGAGCGGCCTTGATCTCGTCGTTGGTCAGCCCGCTCTTCACCGACTTCGGGTGGTCTTCGGCGTCCCAGCCGGCGGACGCGTGGTCGTCCTGCTTGTGCAGCAGCAGCCACTGCTTCCCGTCGCCGTCGCGGCTGGGGTGGATGAGCACGAAGCGGCCGAGGAGCTTCTCGCCGAACAGGTCGAAGTGCAGGTTGCCGTCGGCGAGCGCCTGCTCGGGGTCGTCGGTGTCGACGGCCTCCCAGGTGCCGCGGTCCCACACGATCACGTCGCCGCCGCCGTATTCGCCGTGCGGGATCACGCCCTCGAAGTCGGCGTATTCGAGCGGGTGGTCCTCGACATGCACGGCCATGCGCCGCACCTTCGGGTCGAGCGTCGGGCCCTTCGGCACGGCCCAGCTGATGAGGACGCCGCCCAGCTCCAGACGCAGGTCGTAGTGCCGGCGGCGGGCGCGGTGGCGTTGCACGACGAACCGGTTTCCCGGCGTGGTGGCTGCGTCGCCGCCCGCGGGCTCGGCGGTGCGCTGGAAATCGCGCATCTCGCGGTACTTCTTGAGCCGCTCCGCCGCAGAGTCCATGGTCCGCCCTCCTCCAGGCAGCGTAGGACACTTTCGATCAGCGGTCCTGGTCACGCGGCGGGGTGAGTGCTTCGGACGCGGCCTGGCTGGGCGTCTCGCGGTGGCGTCCGCCGCGGCGCACGTGGCCCTCGTCGCGCAGGCGTTCGACCATGTGCGGGTAGTGCAGCTCGAACGCCGGCCGTTCGGAACGGATGCGGGGCAGCTCGAGGAAGTTGTGCCGCGGCGGTGGGCACGTCGTCGCCCACTCCAGTGAATTGCCGAAGCCCCAGGGGTCGTCGGTCTCGACGTGTTCGCCGAAGCGGTAGCTCTTCACCACGTTCCAGATGAACGGCAGCACCGATGCACCCAGGATGAACGACCCGATCGTCGAGACCGTGTGCATCCCCGTGAACCCGTCGCTGCGCAGGTAGTCGGCGTAGCGGCGTGGCATGCCGGCGTCGCCGAGCCAGTGCTGGATGAGGAAGGTGGTGTGGAAGCCGATGAACGTCGTCCAGAAGTGCCACTTGGCCAGCGGTTCGTCGAGCATGCGGCCGGTGATCTTGGGGAACCAGAAGTAGATGCCGGCGAACGTGGCGAACACGATCGTCCCGAACAGCACGTAGTGGAAGTGGGCGACGACGAAGTAGCTGTCGTGCACGTGGAAGTCGAGTGCGGGGGCGGCGAGGATGACGCCGGTGAGCCCGCCGAGCAGGAACGTGACGAGGAAGCCGATCGACCACAGCATCGGCGACTCGAACGTCAGCTGCCCCTTCCACATCGTGCCGATCCAGTTGAAGAACTTGATCCCCGTGGGCACGGCGATGAGGAACGTCATGAACGAGAAGAACGGCAGCAGCACCGCGCCGGTCGCGAACATGTGGTGCGCCCAGACGGTGGCCGACAGGCCGGTGATCGCGATCGTGGCGAACACCATCGTCCGGTAGCCGAAGAGCGGTTTCCGGCTGAAGACGGGGATGATCTCCGTGACGATGCCGAAGTACGGCAGCGCGACGATGTAGACCTCCGGGTGCCCGAAGAACCAGAACAGGTGCTGCCACAGGATCGCGCCGCCGTTGGCCGGGTCGAACACGTGTGCGCCGATATGTCGGTCAGCCAGCAAACCGAACAGTGCGGCCGTGAGGATCGGGAACGCGAGCAGGATCAGCACGCCGGTGAGCAGGATGTTCCAGGTGAAGATGGGCATCCGCCACATCGTCATGCCGGGGCAGCGCAACGTGACGATCGTCGTGATCATGTTCACCGCGCCGAGGATCGTGCCGAGCCCCGACACGATCAGCCCGGTGATCCACAGGTCACCGCCGATACCCGGCGAGTGGATGGCGTCGGACAGCGGCGTGTACGCGGTCCAGCCGAAGTCCGGCGGGCCGCCGGGCGTGAGGTAGCTGCTGATCACGATCAGCCCGCCGAACAGGTACAGCCAGTAGGAGAACGCGTTCAGCCGCGGGAACGCCACGTCGGGCGACCCGATCTGCAGCGGCACGATGAAGTTGGCGAAGCCGAAGAGGTTCGGGGTCGCGTAGAGCAGCAGCATGATCGTGCCGTGCATGGTGAACAGCTGGTTGTACTGCTCCGGTGACAGGAACTGCATGCCGGGCTGGGCGAGCTCCGTGCGCATCAGCAGCGCCGTGAGGCCGCCGATGAGGAAAAACGCGAACGACGTCGAGAGGTAGAGGACGCCGATCGTCTTGTGGTCCGTCGTGCGGGCGATCTTCAGGATCTGCCCGCCTTTCGGCCCCCGCCACGCCGGCCGCAGCGGAACCGGAACGGGCCTGGTCACGGTGTCGGCCATCGGTCCTCCCCTCGGGGCGTACCCATTGTGGGCGCGATCACGAGGAGGAGGTGGGGCCGGTTTTTCAACGCCCTTTTCGGTGCGCTTCGGGTTACCGCTGCAGCGGCTGGTCGTCTTCCGCGACGCAGGCCTGCACGTGGGTGCGGACGGTTTCGTCGGCGCCGACGCAGGCCTCGACGTCCGTGCTGGCGGTGGCCTGCTGAAGCAGGCTGTAGAGCTGTTCGCGCTGCTCGACGGTGAGGGCGCAGAGCACCTCGTCCTCGACGGCGGCCATGGCGAACTCGGCCCTGGCCAGCTTCTTCACGCCGACGTCGGTGAGCTCGACCACGTGCCGGCGGCGGTCCTCGGGGGAGCGGCGGCGCTCGATGAGGTTGTCGGCCTCGAGGTCGTTGAGCAGGCCGACGAGGTTGGTGCTGTCGATGCCGAGGGTGGCGGCCAGGGCCTGCTGGGTGCTGCTGCCGTGGTCGCGCAGCACGGTGAGTGTGAGCAGGTGGCGGGGGCGCAGGTTCATGGGCGTCAGCACCGATTCCGCCCGCGTGCGCACGCGGCGCGAGAGGTGGTCGAGCAGGGCGCCGCACCGGTGGGGCGGCTGGTTGACGACCGGGAGCGAGGCCATGCGTCCAGTATACGAGAACTCCCAAGTCGTCCGTGTGCTATAAATGGTTTGTCCTACACAAACGATCTATGGGCGGCGAACGAGATGCCTCACCTTCTCCACATCGACTCCAGCATCAACGGCGACCGCTCGGTCAGCCGAGCGCTCAGCGCCCGCGCTGCCGCCGCGTGGCGGGCCGCCCATCCCGGCGGCACCGTCACCTACCGCGACCTGGGCGCCAGCCCGGTCCCGCACTTCGACGCCGCTTCGGGCCTCGCCCGCGTCGTGCCCGCCGAGCAGCGCACGCCGGAGCAGAACGAGTCTTGGAAGCTCACCGAGGAGCTCGTCGGCGAGGTCCGCGAAGCGTCGACGGTGCTGCTCGGCCTGCCCCTGTACAACTACGGCGCCCCGAGCGTCGTGAAGGCCTGGGTCGACCACCTGATCGCCCCCGGCCTCGCCTTCGACCCCGCCACGGGCACCGGCCTGCTCGACGGCCGCGAGTTCCTCGTCCTCGCCTCCCGCGGCGGCGGCTACGGCGAGGGCAACCCGCGCTTCGGCTGGGACCACGCCGAGTCCTGGCTCCCGCACGGCCTCGCGATGACCGGCATCGAGCCGCGATTCATCTCCGCGGAGCTGACCCTCGCGGACACGAACCCGGCGATGGCCGACCTGCGTGATCTGGCGGCGGAGAGCCTGGCCGCGGCCGAGCGGGAGATCGACGAGCTCTGGACTCCGGTCAACGCGTAGTCCGCTCTTGGGCTGGACGGCTCGCCACGGTCCCGAGGGGGGAGACCGTGGCGAGTCTTTTCTTCGGCCCGGAGTCCATAGTGGACCTGGCGTGAAGTCGATCACCTGTACTGCGCCCGTCCGCGGCGGCGGGCGTAACTTGGCGGCATGTCGGACTCCGGGTCGTCACCGCTGGACGCCGCCTTCGCCCGGCTGCTCGTGGACAGCTACCACCGCGTGGTCGGCAAACCACTGATCGCCGCGAGCGCGGACGCCGCCCGCCACCTCTACGAGGACGCCCCCTTCGGCCTCCTCGCCCACGACACCGCCGACGACCCCCGCTTCACCTACGCCAACCTCGTCGCCCAGCACGCGTTCGAACTCGACTGGACCGAATTCCGCGGCATGCCCTCGCGCCTCTCCGCCGAACCGGACCGTCAGGAAGACCGCGACGCCCTCGTCCACGCCGTCACCACCCACGGCTTCGTGAGCGGCTACCGCGGCCGGCGCATCGCGAAGTCGGGGCGCCGCTTCTGGATCGAAGACGTGACGATGTGGAACCTCATCGACGACACCGGCGTGAAGCAGGGGCAAGCCGCCGTTTTCGCACGGTATACGGCCGCCTGACCCTGGTTCTCAGCCCGGCTTCGCGGGCCGGCAACCCGGCTCGGCTGTCGGCCTGGCTTCGCGGGCCGGCAACCTGGCTTGCCCTTGGCTCGCCCTTGGGGCCCGGTACATCGGCTCTGAGTTTCGGCATCGTCGGCCGGCCTGTTGGCTCTCTGCCTCGCCTCGCCTCGCCTCACCTCGGCGTTCGCGGGCGGCCGCCTTCGCCGCCCGGCTTCCCGACCGTGCTTCGGCCAGCCTCGCCGGCACCTCGCGCACCGCTCTTTCCTTGCCGTTCGCCCGGAATTCACCGGCGGGGGTGCGGGTGGGCGCGCCCCGTCGGTTGGCGCGGGAACGCCGCCACGCTGTCCGATGCGCACCCCGCCGCGCCGTCGGGCTGGTACGGGAGCGCCGCCGGATGGGCGCGCCGCCGCGCCGTTCGGTTGGCGTGCGGGAGTGCGGCCGCCTCTTCGGCTTGGCGCGGGTGCCCGAGCGCGTTGCCACTCGGCCGGGTGGGCGCGCTGCCCCGTTGGATCCGCTAGATGATGTCGCTGTGGCGGATGCGATACACCTGCAGCCGCAGGTCGTAGTACTTCGTCGTTTCGCCGACCCACTGCATGCCGAGGCGCTTGGCGGTCGCGATGGCGCGCGTGTTGGAAGGCCGCGCCACGGCGAAGAGTTCCTCCGTGTCCTGGGTGAACGCCCACTCGATCAGCGCCCGCGCCGACTCCGTCGCGTAGCCTTGGCCCCAGGCGTCCGGGTGCAGCTGCCAGCTCAGCTCCAGGTCCTCCTGGAACGGCGGCAGCAGCCGGATCCCGAGCCCGCCCACGACGGCGCCGTCCGACGTGCGCTCCACGGCCCAGCGCCCGCGCGGCGGGGCCAGGTTCGGCTGCGCTTCCTGCCACGCTTGCAGCACCGAGCGCATCGCGGCCACGTCGGTGATGCGGTCCATCGCGGGCGTCAGCCAGTGGGTGACCTCGTCCGTGCCGTAGATGCGGAACGCGGCTTCGGCGTCGTCGATCGACCAGTCCCGGATCACGAGGCGGTCGGTGGCCAGAGGCATGTCCATGGCTGAACGGTACGCCGAAACACCCCTCCACCGGCGGGTGATCCGTGGCACCCGGCGTGACCCGTGGGGCGCTGACCCCAGGGGCTTCGTCCTAGTGGCCTCCTGACTTCATCGTCATAGCTTCCTCACAACCTCCTGCCACGCTCACGACGTGCGTTCATCCATCTCCTTCTTCGTCGCCGGCGCCGCGTTCGTCCTGCTCAGCGCCTGCTCCGGCTCGCCCGCCGCCCCACAGGTCGCCACGCTCGACACGGGCAGCGCCTCCTCGGGCGCCCCCGCCTCATCGCAGGCCACCGCAGCCGACTCCGACGCTGGCCGCCCGCAGCTGCGCCTCGACAGCTCGCCCGAGGAGAAACAGTCCTACCGGGACGCCTACGACTCCTGCCTCCGCACCAACGGCCACGCCGTCCTCGACGGACGGCACTCTGGCCCGGCCGGCGACCCGAACAGCCCGCCCGGCCTCGACATGAACGACGACAGCCCCCAGTCGAAGAAGGCCGAGGAGGCCTGCAAGGGAAAGCTGCCGCTGCAGCCGCCGGAGCTCTCCCCGCGAACCAACCCGAAGTTCAACGACGAGTTCCACGCCATGGTCAAGTGCATGACCGCCAAGGGTGCCCACGTGCACGTGGCCCCCGACACCAGCGTCGACCCGGACGGCCTCACCTGGCAGATCGACGACGGCTCGTCGGACACCCACGACAACCTCGACAAGCTTGCCGACCAGTGCCAGCTGCAGGCGTTCGCGAAGTAGGTCGCGTACGGTGACCCTCGTGGAAATCTGGGTCAACCCGCGTTGCTCGAAGTGCCGCTCCGCCGTGTCGCTGCTCGACGAGGCCGGCGCCACCTACACCGTGCGCCGGTACCTCGAGGACCCGCCGACTCCCGCCGAGCTCGAGGCCGTGCTGGACCGGCTCGGGCTCGGCCCCTGGGACATCACGCGCACCGGGGAGAAGGTCGCGACCGAGCTCGGCCTGAAGTCGTGGCCGCGCACGCCCGCCGACCGCGCCCGCTGGATCGAGGCGCTGTCGGCAAACCCGGCGCTCATCCAGCGCCCGATCATCACGGCCGACGACGGCACCACAGTCGTCGCCCGTGACGAGGAGACGGTCCGGTCCGTCCTGGGCTGACTTCTCGCCGCGCGTGGGTGGTCTGCTTCGTCCATTCGCCTCCTGGTGTGGTCGCGATGCTGTTCCCAGTGCTGTTCTCTCAGTGCTGCTGTCTCAGAAATGCCGTGCCGGTGCCGTCGTGTGCCGTGTTGTCTTGTACTCGTGTCCGGGTGTTCGTTGAGGTCTGCTGCGTCGCTGGTGTCTCAAAAGTATCATAAATCGTCTCAATATTGCTAGACCTTCAGGTGGCGGTAGACCGTCGCCCGGGAAACGCCCAGCTCGTCGGCGATCTTGGTGGCCGGGAACCCCTGGTCGTGCAGCTTGCGGCACATCACGAGCAGGTTGCCGGTCATCACGGTCGGCCGTCCGCGCCCGGCGTGGCGTTGTGCGTCGCCGAAGAGGCGGTGGACGCCGTCGAGCACGGTGGCGCGCAGCTCGTCGACGGCGTGGTCGGCGTAAAGGACCACCGGGTCGCTCAGCATGGCGATGGCCTGCGCGGCGCGGACATCGGCGGCGAAGTCCGGGTCGGGGCCGGCCACGATCGAGTTCGCCCGCAGCATGCCGTCGCGGAAGCGGTCGAACACCGACTGGGACGCGGTCAGCCCCAGGTCACGCAGGTTGAGCCGCAGCAGGTAGCGGTGGCGCAGCCAGACGTCGAGCAGGCCTTCGACCATCGCGTCGCGCGCGGCGTCGGCATCCGGCGCCAGGGCCTGCGCCGCGTCGACGGTGGTTTCCAGGTCGACCAGCATCGGCTCGGCCATCGCCGTGATGATCTCGGCTTTGCCCGGGAAGTGGTACAGGACCGCGGTTTTTGTGACGCCGACCCGTTCGGCGATCTCCCGCACGGAGGTCGCGTGGTAGCCGTTCGAGGCGAACAGGTCCATCGCGACCTGCAGGATGCGCGCGCGGGTGTCGGGCGGCACGACTTCGTTCATGCTGTCGAATCTACCTCCTTGCCTGACCGGCGGACAGGCGTGTACCGTCGATCCTGACCGACGGTCAGGGGGCCGCGGCAGGAGGGATGACGGATCATGACCACGAAGACAGTGCTGATCTCCGGTGCGGGCGTCGCCGGACCCACGCTCGCCTACTGGCTGGCACGGGCGGGATACCGGCCGACCGTGGTGGAGCGCGCGGCGGGCCTGCGATCGAGTGGGAGCCCGGTGGACGTCCGCGGGCCGGCTGCCGAGGTCGCGCGGAAGATGGGCCTCACCGAGCAGCTGCGGGAGGCGGCCACCTCGGTCAGGGGCATGACGTTCGTGAACGACCGGGGGAAGAGTGTCGGGCGCGTGGTGATGGGCGACGGTGGTGGCACCGACGTCGAGCTGACGCGCACGGACCTCGCGCGCATCCTGTACGAGGCGAGCGCCGGCGACGCCGAATACGTGTTCCACGACTCGGTGGCCGGGCTCGAGCAGGACGAGGGCGGGGTCGACGTCACCTTCGAACACGGCTCGCCGCGGCGGTTCGACCTCGTGGTGGGCGCCGACGGGCTGCACTCCGGAGTGCGCCGGCTGGCCTTCGGCCCCGAGCCGGAGTTCGTGGAGCACATGGGTGTGTACGTCGCGACCATGCCGCTCGACGCGCCGGTGCCCGACCGAAGCGAGATCGTCATGTACAACTCGCCGGGCCGTGCGGTGGCGGTGCACCCGTCGCGGGAGCGCGGGATCGTGGCGTTCATGTTCCGCCACGCGGCGGTGCCGGGCTTCGACCACCGCGACACGGCGCAGCACAAGCGATTGCTGGAAACCGCGTACGCCGGGGCGGGGTGGCGGGTGCCGGAGCTGCTTGGCCAGGTGCGTGCTGCCGGCGACCTGTACCTCGATTCGGTTTCGCGCGTGCGGTTGCCGAGCTGGACCGCGGGCCGGGTGGTGCTGGCGGGTGACGCGGCGTCGTGTGTCTCGCTGTTCGGCGACGGGTCGACGCTGGCGATGGCCGGCGCGCACACGCTGGCCACCGAGCTGGCCGCGACCCCGGGGGATAAGGCGGCGGCGTTCCGGCGTTATGAGGCGACGCACCGGAAGCTGGTGAATCCGAGGCAGCGCAACGTTCCTGTGGCGGCCGCGATGCTGATTCCCGCCACGAGGGCGGGGATGGCGATGCGCAACTTCGGGACGCGGTTGGCGCCGTTGGTCAACGCGGCGCAGAAGCTGGCCTTGGCGAAGAGCGCGTGACGGGGTGGTTCCTGGCGCGAGAGGAGGTGATCGGAATTCGGTGGACAGCGGGTGGGCCGGTGGTTTGGATCTGAGCCATCGATCTGGGGAGGCCTGTTGACCGCACGGGACATGTCGTCCGATGAAGTGACGATCACGGTGGAAGTGGTGTGGCGGCTGGTCGCCGGGCAATTTCCGCGGTGGGCCGAGCTTCCGGTCGTGCCGGTGCCGTCGCCTGGAGTGGACAACGCCACCTACCGGCTGGGCGACACGATGTCCGTGCGGCTGCCGCGGTTCGCGCGGTGGGAAGGACAGGTGGCGCGGGAGCAGCGCTGGCTGCCGCGACTTGGGCCGCGCCTGCCGTTGACGGTTCCGGTGCCGTTGGCGCAGGGGGAGGCGACTGCGGAGTATCCGTTCCCGTGGTCGGTCTACCGGTGGCTCGACGGGCGGCGTCCCGACCCGGGGCAGCTCGCGGACCTCGGCACGGCGGCTGCCGACCTGGCGGAGTTCTTCGTTGCGCTGCAGGCGATCGACACCGCCGGCGGTCCGCCGCCGGACTGGAGCAACGGCTTCCGCGGGGTCGGCATGGGCGACGCGCGCGACTCGGCCGTGGTGGAGTCGCGGGTGCGCCCATGGCTCGCGGCGCTGGAGGGCCGCATCGACACGGCCGCCGCCACGGCACTGTTCGAGGCGGCGCTCGCGGCGCCCGCGTGGGACCACCCGCCGGTGTGGGTGCACGGCGACCCCGCACCGGGCAACCTCCTCGCCCGCGACGGCCGGCTCACCGCGGTCATCGACTTCGGCACCCTCGCCATCGGCGACCCGGCCGTCGACCTGATCGCGGCGTGGACCCTGCTCGACGGCCCCTCCCGCGCGGTCTTCCGCACCAAGCTCGCCGTGGACGACGCGACGTGGGCCCGCGGCCGGGCCTGGGCCCTGACAGCGTTGCTGCCTGACCCGAAACGACCCGCTGGCGCTGCGGACACCGCGCGGCTCGACGAGCTGCTCGCCGACGTGGAGTAGCGGGCCCCTCCGCGACCGCGGGCCCGGTTCGGTGGTGGTATGGCTTGGCCTGCCAGGTGAACTTGGCCGGACGGTCCACAGGTCGACCCGGCGCTGGATCGGCTGTGGTGTGTTCCTTTGGTCGCAAGTGGACGGCAGTTCGGCCGTGGCCCGGCCGGGCCGCGAACCTGGCTGGACGGTGCGCGGGCTGGCCCGCGCTGGATTCGCGGTGGTGCGCTCCGCGGTGGCAAGAGGGTCGGCAGGTCCGGCGGGGTGGTATCGCCCGGCCGGCTAGGCGAACTTGGTTAGACGGTGCGCGGGCTGGCTGGCGCTGGATTCGCGGTGGTGCGCTCCTTGTTGGCAAGCGGGTCGGCAGGTTCGGTTGCCGTGCCGGCGTTGCCCGGTTAATGAGCAGGCGGCGCCGGCACGGGGTGGGAGGTGTGGGATCGCTGCGCGGAGCGTGGGCGGGGCGGGGCCGCGCCGATGGTGGAGGGGTCAGCCGACCTTTTCGCGCGAGAAGGGGTCGGGGGGCCACTCGGGTGGCCAGTCCGGTTCGGTGTCGGACGTGGGGGATGGGTTGGAGGTGGTCGGAGGTAGCGACGGGACGGTTCGGCTGGAGCCGTTGCTGTGGGCGGGGCCCGAGCCGTTGTGCTGGGTGAGAAGGTCGCGAGGGAAGGGGGACGGGAGACTGCGAGCGCTGCCACTGGAACCGAGGCTGGTGCCCGCGGCGAAGCCGGTGCCCGCGGTGCCTGCGGCCAAGCCGGTGCTCGCCGTGCCCGAGGTGCCTGCGGCCAAGCCGGTGTCTGCGGCCAAGGCGGTGCCTGCGGCCAAGCCTGTGTCCGCAGGACTCCCGGCGCTGGCAGCAGCAGCCAGGCCCGAACCCAAACCAGCACCGACACCTGCACCAGCACCAGCACCAGCACCGATTGTGGCGAGGTCCGGGGTCGCGGCGATGTCGGTGGTGCGGCGGGCGGGGCTTTGCCAGCGGCCGGAGCCGTCGCGCCAGGCTTGGGGGAGGGACCAGAGGGCGACGCAGGCGTCGAGGCAGCGCAGCGGGAGGTAGAGGGGCGCCATGAGCAGGTAGCGGGCGCGGCGTTCTGTCAGCACGACGGCGAGGGTGAGGAGGAGGTCCGGCACGAGGATGCCGAAGGCGATGGTCGGGAGGTTGACGTAGTGGCCGATCGCCAGAGTCACGTCGCCGGCGACGGGTACGGACAGGAAGCCTGGGATGAGGGCCAGCAGCAGAAGGACGACCATCACCGGCAGCAAGGCCATGAACAGGCTGGCGAAAACCAGCTCCAGCACGTACAGCCCCAGCATGAAGCTGAACAGGTCGGCACGCGGGCGGTAGCGGCGGACGCTTTGCCAGAAGCCGAGGGCCCAGCGGCGCGTCTGGCGGACGTAGTCGCGGAACGCGTCCGGGTCCTGGGTGACGGCGATGGCCTTCAACGAAAAGCCCACTTTGCCGAGGCGTTTGCGGTAGACCTCGAACGTCATGTTGAAATCCTCGATCACCAGGCCCGGGGGGTTGATGTCGATGTGCGGCAACGCTTCCGCGCGGTACAGGCTGGCGAAGCCGGGGACGATGAGGGTCGCGTTGGTGCGGTGCCAGGTCTGGCCGAACTTGAGGAGGCGTTGCAGCAGCGCGTAAATGCGTGCGCGGTGCGCGGTGAACAGGAACGGCAGGAAGCCGCGCCTCGAGGCGGACCAGTCGGTGGCGGCGCAGCCGGCGACGGCGACCACGTCGGGGTCGTCGAACTGCGGGAGGGCGGCGTCGAAGTAGTCCGGGTCGAGGCGGGTGTCGGCGTCGAGCAGGAGCACGGCGTCGAAGCGGGTGGCGAGGGAGAAGTGGCGCACACCTTCCTCGAGAGCGCCGGCCTTGCCGACGTTGCTGGGTGTCTCGGTGACGTTCACACCGCACGCGAGGGCGAGCTCGACGGTGCGGTCGGTGGAGCCGTCGGACACGACGTGGACGTTCGACGCCGGCACGAGGCGGGTGATGGCGGCGAGCGACTCGCCGATCACCACCTCCTCGTTGTGCGCGGCCATGAGCACGGCGACGCGCGAGCGGTGCACGTGGGCGGGCCGTGCGCGGGGCACCGGTGACGGCCGGGGCGGCCGTGGTGGCCGCACGCGGTTTTCGAGCGCGCGCGCCAGACCGGCGGTGCCCCACAGGGTGAAGTTCACCCCGAAGACGAAAATTGCCAGCAGCCACAGGGGAATCATCGAGCCTCCGCCGGAGTCCAGTAGGTGTCGAGTTTCGACCAGACGAGGTCGTCCTCCGTGCCGAAGAGCCAGAGGTACACCCCGCCGATCCCGAATAACCGGGCCTGGGTGAACTTGATCGACGCGCTGTAGGCGTTCTCGAACCACACTTCGTGGCGCGCCCCAGCGGCGTCGGTGTAAGAGAAGTGGGGCGATTCGCTGAACCCGTCCCACTCGACGGGCACGCCGAACTCCCGCGACCGCCCGTAGGCCTGCACCCACGTGACCGGCACGGCGTTGTGGCCCACCCAGTCGTAGCCGTACATCGGCACGCCCAGCACGATCTTCGAGCGCGGGATCTGCGACGTCGCATACGTCAGCACGTCACGGACCCAGCCCTCGGGTGCGATCGGGCCCGGCGCGGACGTCTGCCAGTGGTAGTCGTACGCCATCAACCGCACCTGGTCGACCGCGCGGCCCAGCGCGGCGTAGTCCTGCGCTCGGTTGCGCTCGTCGTAGCCCTCGTCGGTGGTCTTCGCGAACACGTCCACCGACAGCCGTTTCCCGTTGGAGTGCAACGCATCCGCCAGCCGCGTGATGAACGCCGTGAACGCGGCGCGGTCGGTCGAGCGCAGCTCCTCGTAGTCGATGTCCACGCCCGAGAAGTCACCCTGCACGACCAGCCCCACGATGTCCGAGATGTGCCGCGCGGTCGCCGCCGGATCGTGGAGGATGGTCTGCACGATCTGCGGGTGCCAGCGGCCCTCGGTGACGTTCGCGATCGTCGGCGTGATCGCCATCCCCGTGGCCCGCAGCCGCGCGAGATCGTCCGCGCGCCGAGACTGCGACACGAGCCGGCCCTGGGCGTCGAGGCCGTAGAGCCACGGCGAGGCCTCGGTGACCTGCGACTCGTGCGCTTCGACCGTCGAGGTCCCCCCGGCCAGGTTCCAGTAGGGGAGCGACGCGATCGTGAGCGGCTGCACGGCGGCGCGCGCTCCTCCGTCCCGCAGCAACGTCAGCACCAGCAGCTCACAAACGAGAAGCACGGCGATCCGGCCGCGGTGACGCGACCGGCCGGGCCGGTGTGTCATCGACCGGCGACGGCGGTCCGCAGCTGCGCCCGCCGGTCGTCGATGACCGCGTCGATGGTCTCCCGCAGGCTGTGTACGGCGCGGAACCCGACCTGCTGCGCTGCCCGCGCGCAGTTCGGCACCCGCCGCTGCATGTCCTCGTACCCCGCGCCGTAGGCCTCCTGATAGGGCACCTTCACGATCGAACTCGAGGACGCGGTCGCCGCGATCACCAGCTCCGCCAGCTCCTCGATGCTCACCTGCTCGGGGCTGCCGAGGTTGTAGACGGTGCCGTGCGCCGACTCGTCGTCGAGCAGCGCCACGAGCGCGGGCACCACGTCGAGCACGTGGCAGAAGCACCGCGTCTGCCGGCCCGTGCCGAACACCGTGAGCGGCTGCCCGGTCAGCGCCTGGTCCACGAACCTCGGCACCACCATGCCGTAGCGACCGCGCTGACGCGGGCCGACGGTGTTGAACAGCCGCACCAGCACCGTCCGCACGCCGAGCTCGCTGCCGTAGAGGTAGGTGAACGTCTCGTCGAGCGCCTTCGCCTCGGCGTAGGACCAGCGGTTCTTCAACGGCGACCCCACCACGCGGTCGTCGTCCTCCTTCAGCCCGATCGAGGTGTTCTTGCCGTACACCTCGCTGGTCGACGTGACGAGGATGCGCGCGTCGTGGCGCAGCGCCGCGTCGAGCACGACCTCGGTGCCCAGCAGGTTGGTGCGCAGGCTGTCGAGGGTCTTCTGCATGATCGTGAACACGCCGACGGCCGCCGCCAGGTGGTAGATCTGCTCGACCCCCTCCATGCAGGACTCGACGGCGGCCGGATCGCACACGGACCCGCGCACGATCCGCAGCCGCGGGTCGCCGGCGACGGCCGCGAGGTTCTGCTCGGAGCCGGTGCTGAAGTCGTCCAGCACCACCACCTCGCGGTTCTCGCCGAGCAGCCGCTCGGTCAGGTGGGAACCGATGAAGCCGGCCCCGCCGGTTACCAAGCACCGCATGGGGGTACGCCCTTTCTCACGGAGGTTGTTCAGACCAGTTCGCGGTGAGTGGCCGCGTCGAACGTGTAGGTGGCGTCGAGCACCAAGGGGCAGTGCTCGATCCAGTCGTAGGACTGTCCGGGGTGGACGGTGTGGATCAGCACGAGGTCGAAGTCCGTGCCGTGCGGGTCGGGGTTGCTCTGGAACGACCGCCCGCCCAGCTTCAGCTCCGGCACGAGCGGGTCGTGGTACTCGACCTTCGCCCCACCGGCCGCCAGCCGCTCGATGATCTCCAGCGCCGACGACTCGCGCAGGTCGCGCACACCCGGCTTGTACGTCACGCCCGCCACCACGATCCGCGCGCCCGCGACGCCCCGGCCGGCGGCCGAAAGCGTGGCCGTGACGCGGTCGGCGACCTGGCCGGGCCGGTGCGCGATCGACGTCATGGCCTGGCTGATCAGCGGCGCGTCGCCGTGGGCCTCGCGCAGCTGCCACAGCAGGTAGTGCGGGTCGCACGGGATGCAGTGCCCGCCGACGCCGGGGCCGGGGTAGAAACTCATGAACCCGTACGGTTTCGTGGCGGCCGCGCGCGTCACCTCGATCGGGTCGAGTTCCAGCGTCGAGCAGATGCCGGCGAACTCGTTGGCCAGCGCGATGTTCACCGCGCGGAACGAGTTCTCGTACAGCTTCGTCAGCTCCGCCGTTTCGGCCGAGGAGACTTCGTGCACGAGGGGAGTCAGCTTCTCCAGCACGCGCCGGGCGTGGTCGCTGCACGCCGGCGTGCAGCCCCCGACGACGCGCGGCGTGCTCTGCTGCGTGTGCTCGGCGACGCCGGGGTCGATGCGCTCGGGGCTGAACGCCACGAACACGTCCTCACCGAGCACGAGACCCCGCTTCCGCAGCGGTTCCGCGAGCATCTCGCGCGTGGTTCCCACGTAGCTGGTGGAGGTGAGGATGAGCGTCTGGCCCGGGCGGGTGTGCTCGACCACCGACCGGCACGCCGAACGCAGCGGGCCCAGATCCGGGGTCAGGTAACGGTCCAGCGGCGTCGGGACGCAGATGATCACCGCGTCGGCCTCGGCGAGCCGCGCGGGGTCGCCGGTGAGGTCGAACCGGTTGTCACGCCGGGCCAGGGCGAGGCGCGCGAGGTCGGCCTCGACCAGGTCGGGCTCGCCGGCCAGGATCGACTCGCGCCGGTCGGCGCTCGTGTCGAGACCCAGCACTCGCGCGCCGTCGGCGTGCAGGCCCAGCGCGGTCGGCAGACCCACGTAGCCCATGCCGACGATGGCGACGGAGATGAGGCCCTCGGTCTTGCTGAGGGGTGATTCGGCCATGAGTGTCAAGGGATTTCCCCTTTCCATAACGGCACCTCGCCTTGGGGCTCGATGCCGGCAGCTCGGGCGATCTTGACGACTTCCAGTCCGCTGTGGACTTTCAGTTTGCGGAACAGGTTGCGGGTGTGCGTGCGCACGGTGTTGCGGGAAAGCTGGAGCCGAACCGCGATCTGGTCGCTGCGGTCGCCGTCGACCATCGCCACCAGCACTTCGCGTTCACGCTCGCTCAGCACGTCGAGAGGGGTCGAAGCCGGCCGGCGCGGAGTGGCACCGTCGCGGCGCAACCGGTCGAACAGTGCGGCCAGCAGCTCCGGCGGGTACCAGGCGTGCCCGGCGCGAGCGCCACGCACACGCTTCAGCAGATCTTCGAGCGAACTCTCCTTGGGAATCCAGGTGTCGATCCCCGCGTGGGCGGCGCACACCGCGAGATCTCGGTCCCGGCTCGCGGTGAGGGCGACGAAGCGGGCCGTGGGCGCCGCTTCGTGCCAGGTGCGGATCCGCTCACGAATGTCGGTGAGCGACTCCAGCTCCACGGTCACCACGTCCGGTTGCTGCGTGGTGAGCGCGGAGCGCAGCGTCGGATCGGAGGTGGCGCGCGTGCCGACCACCCTGATCCAGGGCACCGCGGCGAGGCTCGACGTCAGCACGTCGGCCACCATGCGGTGGTCCTCGATCAGGAACAGGCGTGTGATGTCCACGCCGCACAGCAAACAGGCCCCGAAACCGGTTGTCCTCAGTCAGCTGTGCGAAAGACGGCTCATACAGATGACGGAGATCCGGCATCTGCGGTAGGCCGGCTCGTCCCTTATGGGGATCCGGGTGCCGGGGATCGACCATACGGTCAGCGGAGGTATCCCCGATCATTTTGGTGGCCACCCATGGAAAGAAGAACGCGGAAACACCGCAAGGCCCGCAAGGGATTAGATTTCCGGCGGGCACGCACGCGGCTCGCGGTCTGCGCGGCCGCGCTGCTGTGCGTGCTGCCCGCGTTGGTGGTGGGCAGTTCCACGGCGGGTGCGTCGTTGGCGCGGCCGCTGGGCGTCGTCCTCACCTTCGACGACGGCAACGCGGATCAGATGAGCGCGCTGCCGATCCTGCAGAAGTACAACATGAAGGGCACGTTCTACATCATCAGCGGTTCGGTCGGCGCGGCCAACTACCTGACGCAGGCGAACCTGCAGACGATCAAGACCGGCGGGCATGAAATCGGTGGTCACACCGTGTCGCACCCCGACCTCACGACGGTGCCCGCCGACGAGGCGAAACGGCAGATCTGCAACGACCGCGCCGCGCTGGCCGGCATGGGCTTCTCCGTCACGAGCTTCGCATACCCGTACGCGTCGGTGAACACGGCGGTGGCGAACACCGCCAAGACGTGCGGCTACAACAGCGCTCGCGGTCTTGGTGACCTCGCGTCGGCGCACGGTTGTGCCGGCTGTCCCGCCGCCGAGACGACCAAACCGGCCGACCCGTATCAGTTGAAGGCCCTCGACCAGGACGACAACACCTGGACGCTGGCCCAGATGCAGAGCGCGGTCACCGCGGCCGAGCGCAATGGCGGCTTGCTCACGTTCACGTTCCACCACGTCTGCGCCGGAACCGGGTGCGACGCACTGTCGATCACACCCACGCGGCTCGACCAGTTCCTGTCGTGGCTCAACGCGCGCAAGAACGTGGGCACGACGGTGAAGACGATGAACCAGGCCATCGGTGGCACGGTGAAGCCCATCGTGACGGCGCCGGCATCGACGAACACCACGCTCGCGAACACGTCGCTGGAGAGCTCGACCAGTGGCACCGGGTTCCCCGACTGCTACATGCCGGGCGGTTACGGCGGCAACACGCCGACGTGGACCCGCACGACAGACAAGCACACGGGGACCTACGCCCAGAAGCTCGACGTCACCAACTACACCGACGGTGACGCCAAGCTGCTGCCGACGTTCGACCTCGGGGCGTGTACACCCAAGGTGACCGCAGGCAGCACGTACACCGCCGGCGTTTGGTACAAGTCCACGGCGATCACGCAGTTCTCGCTGTACTACCGCAACGCGCAGGGCTTCTGGCAGTACTGGACGTCCGGACCATGGCTCGCGGCGGCGCCGAACTGGACGCAGGCGACGTTTACCACTCCCGCCGCCCCCGCAGGCGCGGTCGGGATGAGCTTCGGCCTCGCGCTCATCGCCAACGGTTCGGTGACGACGGACGACTACTCGTTCGCCGCGGGTTCCGGTGCGGCAGCGGCGGCTGCCATCAAGGCGTCCACCACGAGTCCGCAGCGGTACAGCGTGACCAGCCGCAACTCGCTGAAGGCCGGCACGTTCGGTCGCAACGCGAAGCCGCTGGTCGGCGCGCAGCCCGGGCAGATCATCGCTCCCGTGGAGCCCGGTGACTGACTCACGCCCCCCGTCGCTGCCCGGCGCTCGTCGCCGGGCAGCGACCCGGATCAGATACGCGGTGTGGGGTCTGGCGGCCGTTTTGACCACCGCGTCCTGCACCGGCGCGCCCGTCCACCCCCCTGGGGCGGGCGCGCCGGCGGGCCCGCGCTCGGCGCCCTCGTCCTATCCCTGGCACACGAACATCGTGGCGACGACGTTCTGGGTCGGCGAGATCTTCGACCCGAACGCCGAGGACGGCAGCCAGGTCGAGTCCGCGTACGACGACCGGTGGCTCGACCACTACGGCGGCTGTGACGGCGTGGTCACCGCCGGAAACTGCGACACCGAACCGCGCACGGCGGCCAACGGCTTCTTTCCCACGCGCATGACGCCGCGGGAGAATCCGTTCTACCTCGACCTCCCTTATGATGATGTGGGAGACGAGGTGGCAAATCGCCAACGCGCCTCCGTGGTTCCGTGGGCATCTGACGAGCGCTATTCCGCACGGGTTTCCGACCCCGGCTTCAGCCTCTTGAAAAATCGCTGGGTACGCATGCTCCTCGCGGACAAGATCTGTTACGGCCAGATCCAGGACGCTGGTCCAGGCCAGTACGACGACGCGAAGTACGTGTTCGGCGCCGACGATGCGAGGCCGGCGAATGATCGTTTCAACGGTGCCGGAATGGACGTCTCACCTGCGTTGAACGGATGCCTCGGATTCGCCGAGCTCGACGGGGAGAACGATCGGATCGACTGGCAGTTCATCGACGACTCGGCGGTGCCGCCGGGGCCCTGGAAGATCATTGTCACCACGAGTGGTGTCACGCACGAGAGCTGATTCCCGTCTATTCGCCGACTTCTGAGTTATACGCCCGTAACGTCCCCAAGATCGCGGACGACTCCCTTCGGTCGGGGAAAGTAAAGACGAGGGAAAAAGCCATGGCAACCGTGCCGGAACGCCGGGCGGCCACCGGGCGCCGCAGCGAAGATCGAACCGTTCAAGCTCTGTGGGGGGTGTTGCACGATCTCGGCCACGAGATCACGACGTTGGCCTACCTGGTCGAGTCGGAGCTCAAGGACGTGGCCGGCGTGGAGCTGATCGGTGAGCAGGTTTCGCGGGTGCGCACGCTGGTCTCCCACGCGCTGGCAGCCGAGACGCACGAGGAGATCGTGCCGCTGCGGCCGTTGCTGACTCAGCTGGTGAAGCTGGCCGATCGGGTCAGCGAGCCGTCGGTGGTGCTCGCGGACGGAGCGGCCGCTGCCGTCCGCGCGGACGGCACGGTCCTGTGGCGGATCCTGGCCAACGTGCTGGGCAACGCGGTGCGCGCCGCGGGGCCCGGCGGTCACGTACGCGTGGAACTCACGGCGAACTCGCCGGTCACCGTGTCGATCACGGACGACGGGCCGGGATTCGGGCGCATCCCGCCGGGTACGGCGTCGCTCGGCCTGGTCACGGTCGCGCGCCTCGCCGAGGCGTCGGGGGCGCAGGCCCTGGTCGGACCGGGTGAACCGGAGGGCACGTGCGTGCGGATCGTCTTCCCCAGCCATCTGAGTGAAGGGGAGCATGAATGACGAGCATCGTCCTGGGTGACGACCACAAGGTCTTTCTCGAAGCACTGGCCGGGTTGCTGGAGCGGCACGGGATGCGGGTGGTGGGCACCGCCCGCACGCTCGCGAAAGTGGTGGACACGGTGCGCGAAACGCGCCCGGACGTCTGCCTGCTCGACCGCAACTTCGGCGCCGGCCCCGTGGAAGACGGCGTCGCGGCGACGCTCGCGGCGAGCCCGGGCACCAAGGTCATCATACTCACGGCCAGCCCCGGCAAGGGCGCGGTCGCCGACGCCCTGCGCTCCGGCGCGGCCGGCTACGTGCACAAGACGTGCGGCGTGGAGCACCTCATCATCGCCATCGACCGTGTCATCGCCGGCGAAACCCTCGTCGACGTCCCCGTGCGCACCTCGGCGCCCGCGGCGGACCGCTCCCGCGAGGTCGACCTGCGCGAACGCTTCCTCACCGGCCGCGAACGCCAGTGTCTCGCGATGCTCATCGACGGCGACACGACGGAGACGATGGCGCGCCGCCTGGGCGTGTCCACGGCGACGGTGCGCAGCCACGTCCAGGGGGTGCTCGTGAAGCTCGGGGTGCACTCGCGCCTGGAGGCCGCGGCGCTGGCGGTGCGGCACGCGCTGGTGCCGGCGGCGTCGGTGACTTCGGGGTTCGAGGCTCAGCTCGGCTGAGCCCTTTGTGCACGTCGCCGGCCGGCTCGCTCAGTGCGAGCCGGACGGTTTTCTGTCTGCCGGTTCCGGCGCCCGGGGTTCGGCCCACGCGGGTTGAGCCTGGTCAACGGAGCTCACGCCGGCCTGCTGACCGTCGCCACGGACGGGTGCGTTCGCCGTCGTCCGGCAGGGTCTTCGATATTCCGAATATCACGATGATCTTTCACGCAATGCGCACAACTTGATTGTACACAATTTAGTTGTAGTGTTCAGGGCAAGCGAAGCCCGAACTTCCCGAGGAGCAAGAGATGCGCACACGTACTCGCCTGGCCCGGATCGCCACCGCGACCGCCGCGTTGGGCGCGGCCGCCGTGTTCGTGGCGGTGCCGTCTTCGGCGGCGCCGCAGCAGGCCGACCACCACGCGCCGGCGAAGGCGAAGCCGACGATCGTGCTGGTACACGGTGCGTTCGCCGACGCGTCAAGCTGGAATGGGGAGATCACGCGCCTGCAGCAGCGCGGTTACCAGGTGATCGCCCCGGCGAACCCGCTGCGCGGGGTTGCCTCCGACGCCGCCTACATCAAGGCCCTGGTCGACAGCGTTGACGGACCCGTCGTGCTGGTCGGGCACTCCTACGGCGGCGACGTGATCAGCGAGGCCGCGTACAACGACCCGAAGGTGCAGGCGCTGGTCTACATCGCGGGCTACCTGCCCGACAAGGGTGAGACCGGGCTCGGCCTCACGAGCAAGTTCCCGGGCAGCACGCTCGGTGACACGCTTCAGCAGGTCGCCCTGCCCGGTGGCGAGACCGACCTCTACGTGAAGCAGGACCTCTTCCCGAAGCAGTTCGCCGCCGACGTCCCGCTGTCGCAGGCCCGGCAGATGGCCGCGAGCCAGCGCCCGGTCACCATGTCGGCGCTGGCCGAGGCCTCGACCGACCCCGCGTGGAAGCAGAAGCCGGTGTGGGACCTGATCCCGACCGGTGACAAGAACATCCCGCCGGCCGCGCAGAAGTGGATGGCCGAGCGCGCCCACGCCCACACCGTCGTCGTGCCGGGCGCCTCGCACGCCGTGCTGGTCTCGCGCCCCGACAAGGTCACGGACATCATCCTGAATGCCGCCGAGGCGACCACGAAGTAACTCCGCACCAAGCAGAACAGCCCCGGCCGAACTTCGGCCGGGGCTGATTCACGCGCCGAGCAGCCGCTGCGTCAGCGCGGTGTACTGCGCCACGATCGCGTCGCGCGTCAGCCGGCCGGCGGGGGCGAACCACTCGCGCACGCCGTTGAGCATGTCGAGCACGGCCATCGTGGTCACGGTGACGTCGTCGATCCGGAACTCGCCGGCCGCGACGCCCTCGGCGAGGACATCGCGGAAAGCGTCGTGGTACGCGGTCTGCAGCTTGATCCCCTCGGCCTGCTGGGCGGGGTCGAGCGCGTACCGGATGGGGTTGCCGACCAGCAGCTCCGGGCGCCGGTCGTCGCTCAGCTCGAGGTGCAGGCGCACGACGTGCCGTACGCGTTCGCCGGGCGAAAGGGACTCGTCGCGCAGAACCGGCACGGTCGCGTCGACGAAGTCGGTCATGAACCGCGAGACGATCGCGTGCAGCACTTCCTGTTTGTTCGTGAAGTGGTGGTACATCGTCGAGGACGAGATGCCCACCGCGTCGGCCAGGTCGCGGATCGACGTGGCGCTGTAGCCGCGCTCGTGAAACAGCTCACTCGCGCGTTCGAGGATCAGGACCCGGAGATCGGGCCCCTCGTCGAGTGACTTCTTCCTGGCCACGGCCCTCCTTCCGGTGCAGACAGGGGAGTTCGGACGTGCCGATCGTACGATCGACACGTTGACGAGGCGAACTCCACCTGGTTAACCTTGGTGTCGATCAATCGATCGACACGGGACAAGGATCTCATGACCGAACACGACTGGTCGCCTCTGCCGCGCCCGGGCACCCGGGTGGTGGTCACCGGCGCCGCCGGTGGTCTCGGCCGAGCGCTCGTCGCCGCGTTGACGCAGGTCGACGCCCGCGTGGTCGGGATCGACCGCGTTGCCGCCGGACCCGGGCACCTCGTCGCCGACCTCACCGACGAGACCGCCGCCGCACAGGCCGTCACCGAAGCCGTCGAACGGCTCGGCGGGCTCGACGCGGTGATCGGCGCCGCCGGGATCGTCGACACCGTCCACCGTGCGAGCACCTTCCCGCTCGAAGCGTTCCGGTCCGATGTGGACGCCAACCTCGTCGCGCAGTTCGTGCTCGCCCGCGCGGCCTACCCCGCGTTGAAGGAATCCGCCGGCTCGATCGTGTTCCTCTCCTCCGTCGCGGCCGAAGACGGCCTGCCCGGCCAGGCGGCGTACGCGGCGGCGAAGGCCGGCGTGCTCGGCCTGACGCGCTCGCTCGCCGCCGAGTGGGGCGGCGGCGGCGGCGTGCGCGTGAACGCCGTCGAGCCCGGTCTCTTCGCGACGCCGAAGGTGCTCGCGATGCCCGAATCGGCCCGCGAGCGGCTGCTCGCCGGCGTGCCGATGGGCCGCGTCGCGACGCTGGGCGAGGTCGTCGGCTCGGTTCTCTACCTGCTGTCCCCGGCCGCGGGTTACACCACGGGCCAGGCGCTGCGCCTCGACGGCGGCTCCGGGCTCACCCGCGGCGGGTTCTACCGCTGAGCACCCCGTCACCGCTGAGCACCCAGGAGATCCTTGTGCCCGCCAGAACCCTGCCCGCCATGCTGCTCGACGTCGCCGAAAGACACGGCCCCGGCGAAGCCCTCGTCGACGGCGAGATCCGCATCTCCCACGCCGACATGGTGCGCCGCGCCGCCGTGGTCGCCACGCGGCTGCGCGAGCTCGGCGTGGAGCGCGGCGACCGCGTCGCGATCCTGCTGCCCAACGGCTGGCAGTACGCCGTGAGCTACTTCGGCGTGCAGCTCGCCGGCGCCAGCGGCGTGCTCGTGAACACGCGCTTCGCCCAGCCGGAGATCGAGCACGTCCTCACCGATTCCGGCGCGAAGCTCGTGATCACCGACCGCGACCTGCCTGGCGCTCTCGACGCCGCCGTGCTCACGGCCGACACCGGTGAGACCGCCGACCCCGCCGCGTTGCCGGGCCAGCAGAGCGAGCCCGGCGATGTCGCGCACCTGCTCTACACCTCCGGCACCACCGGCCGCCCCAAGGGCGCGATGCAGACGCACGCCAACCTGATGTTCAACGCCGGCACCGTCCGCGAACGCCTCGGCGCCGGTCCTGGCGAACGCACGCTCGTGGCCGCGCCGATGTTCCACGCCACCGCGATCGTGTCGCAGTTCATCGGTTTCCTCGCCAACGGCGCGTGCTGCGTCTTCACGCCCGCGTTCAAGGCGGAGACCACGGTGGCGCTCATGGCGTCCGAGCGCATCACGTTCTTCGCGGGCGTTGCGGCGATGCTGCGGCTGATCCTGCTGAAGGCCGAGGACGCGGGCGCGGACCTGTCGTCGCTGCGGCTGTTCGTGATGGGCGGCTCGCCGGTGCCGGAGTCGTTCCCCGCGCAGGTGGGGGAGCAGCTGCCGGATCTGGTGCTGGGCAACGTCTGGGGCCTCACGGAAGGCACGTCGATCGTCACCTTCACCGCCGGCGCCGAGTACCTGAGCCACGCGTGGAGCGTCGGCCCGGTCGTCGACGGGGTGGAGGTCGCGATCGCGCTGCCCGGAGAGCCGCCGCGCGACCTGCGTGACACCGTCGGCGAGCTGTGTGTGCGCGGACCCGTGGTGGCCGCGGGCTATTGGGGCAACCCGGAGGCCACCGCGTCGACCTTTGTGGACGGTTGGCTGCACACGGGTGACGTCGGCTCGATCGACGGCGACGGGTTCGTCCGCGTGCTCGACCGGCTCAAGGACATGATCATCCGCGGCGGCGAGAACATCTACAGCCTCGAGGTGGAGAGCGCGCTCGCGCAGCATCCCGACGTGGCCGAGGTCGCCGTGGTGGGCGTGCCCGACCCGATCTTCGACGAGCGCGTGCGCGCGGTGGTCGTGCCGCGGCCCGGGCGGACGCCGAGCGAGGAAAGCCTGCGTGAGCACGCGGTGAAGCTGCTGGCCGATTTCAAGGTGCCCGTGGAGTGGCGGTTCGTGACGGAGCTGCCGCGCAATCCGTCGGGCAAGGTCCTCAAGCGGGAGCTCTCGGATGCCGGCTGACCACGTCGACGTCGTCGTGATCGGCGCGGGCTTCAGCGGCCTGGGCATCGCGGCGCGGCTGGACAAGGCCGGCTTCCGGTCGTTCCGCGTGCTCGAAGCGGCCGACGATCTCGGCGGCACCTGGCGCGACAACACCTATCCCGGCTGCGGCTGCGACATCCCGTCGCCACTGTATTCGTATTCTTTCGCTCAGAAACCCGACTGGAGCCGGCTGTTCGCCGGTCAGCCGGAGATCCTGGAGTACCTGCACGACGTCGCGCGCCGGCGCGGGCTGCTCGACCGGCTGCGCTTCGGACAACGCGTCACGCGTGCCGTGTGGGACGAGGACGCCGGGCGCTGGGACGTGACCACGGCGACGGGGGAGACCTACCGCGCGCGCTTCGTCGTGTCGGCCGTCGGTCCGCTGCACCACCCGTCGTACCCGGAACTGCCTGGCGTGGAGTCGTTCCGCGGCGAGGTGTTCCACTCCGCGCAGTGGCGCCACGACGTGGACCTGACGGGCAAACGCGTGGCCGTGATCGGCACGGGGGCGAGCGCGATCCAGTTCGTGCCGGCGATCGTGGACCAGGTCGCCGCGCTCACGGTGTTCCAGCGGACGCCGCCGTGGATCGTGCCGAAGGCCGACCGCGCGTTCGACGCCCGGCACAAGTTCTGGGCACGCTGGTTCCCGCCGTTCCGCTGGTACGTGCGTGATCGGCTGTACTGGATCCACGAACGCCGCGCGGTCGGGTTCGTCGCCGACCCGGCCGCGATGGAGCAGACCGCCGGCCTCGCGAAGCGGTTGCTGCGCAAGCAGGTGCCCGACGAGGACCTGCGCGCGCGGCTCACGCCCGACTACACCATCGGCTGCAAACGCCTGCTCATCTCCAGCACGTGGTACCCGGCGCTGACGAAGCCGCATGTCGACGTCCGCTCCGGCGGGGTCGCGTCCGTGACGCCGGACGCGGTGGTCGGCGCCGACGGGGTGGAAGTGCCCGCCGACGTGATCGTCTACGGCACCGGTTTCGACACGCAGCAGACCATCCGGTTCGAGGTCGAAGGCCGCGACGGCCGCACGCTCGCCGACGCGTGGAGCAAGGGCAACGAGGCCTACCTCGGCACGACCGTCGCCGGGTTCCCCAACCTGTTCCTCATGGTCGGCCCGAACACGGGGCTGGGCCACAACTCCCAGGTGTTCATGATCGAGGCGCAAGCGTCCTATGTGGTCGCCGCGCTGCGTCGCCTGCGCCGCGCCAAGGCGTTCGAGGTGCGCGCCGAGGTGCAGAACGCGTTCAACGACTGGCTCGACTCGCGGATGGCCGCCACCGTCTGGCAGACCGGCGGGTGCCGCAGCTGGTACCAGGACCCGAAGTCCGGCCGCAACACCGTGCTGTGGCCGGCGGGCACCGTGGAGTTCTGGCGGCGGACCCGGCGCTTCCGCGTGTCGGACTACGCGGTGAGCTGAGCGTTGGGCCGAACGGAGCAATTCGAAACGGCGGTCGAACCTCAGCCGGCCCCTTCGCGTAGGTAGCGGGTGATCCGTTCCCTGCTGGAGGTGTGTGTGCGTAAACCTTTGACCGTGCTGGGGGTCGTGGCGCTCGTCGCGACAGGGGCAGGGGTCGTCGGCGACCGTCCGGTTGCGACAGTGCGAATCCCGTTGCCACGCCGGTTTCGCGACGTACGCCGAGCAGCCGCTGCCCCCGGAGAGCACGCCGACTCCGCGAAGCCGCGGTCGGACGAGTCGCGGCTCAGCACCGTGCCACCGACGGCCACCGCGTCCGGCAGCACCGGCCGGATAGCCGGCCGCGGTGAACCCGCCGTCACCCGAGGACACGACGGTGGTCACGCCGGGTGCTGGTAGCTGCTCGCGTAGGAAAGCGAGTACCCGTTCTCCCGCCCGCCGTAGCTGTTGGTCACGATCTTCGCGCCGAGCCGCGCGGCGGTGCCCGATGTCTCGGCGGTCGCGGAGCAGTTGTCGATCTACTTCACCGACGCGGGTGGCTGGGTCACGGCGAACGGCACGAGCGCCTCGGCACCGTTCGTCGCCGGTGTGATCGCGCGGGCCGGGCACGCGGGCACCACGACGGCTGCCACCCTGTACGCCGGTGCGGGGCACTTCTTCGATGTCACCGACGGCTCCAACGACCAGGTCTCGGGCGGGGCCAAGTGCGGCGGTGACTGCCTGTGCGTCGCCACCTCCGGGTACGACGCACCCACGGGCGTCGGCACGCCGGACGGGCTCGTCGGCCTGTAGCGCTAAAACGAGTTGCCCAGCGGACGCCGGGGTCGGTAATGTCCGCTCGACTGCGATTCGGCTCGAGGAGGTGGTACCCGTGTTCTGTGGATCGATGTGGGTGCTCCCCCTCAGTTTCGTGGTCGGGCGGTAAGTGTCGCCGGGAGCGCCATGAGCACTTCCGAAAGGCGGCATGCCATGTACTTCACTTCTGAAACCTCGGCCGACGGTCTCGTCGAACGCGAGTTCACCCTCGGCGACGTCCCCGGCGTCCTCTGGACGCCCTCGGCGGGCCCCGGCCCGCTCGTGCTCCTCGGGCACGGCGGCGGCAACCACAAGAAACACCCGGCCATGACCGGACGGGCCGGGCTGCTTGTCGCCGCCGGGTTCTCCGCGGCCGTGCTCGACGCACCCGGCCACGGTGATCGGCCCCGCTCGGCGGAGGACGACCGCGAGGTCGCCCTGATGCAGGAGGCGATGGCGACGGGCGAGCCCGTTGGCCCCATCGTCGAGCGCTACAACGGCGACCTCGCCGCGCGTGCCGTGCCCGAATGGCAGGCGGCGCTCGACGCGTTGCAGGACGAGGTGCCCGGCCCCGTCGGTTACTGGGGCATCAACATGGGCACGGCGATCGGCGTTCCGCTGATCGCGGCCGAACCCCGCATCAAGGCCGCGGCGCTCGGACAGTTCTGGCCGTCGACGCTGGTCGACCTGGCGAAGCAGATCACCATTCCGATCGAGTTCGCCATGCAGTGGGACGACGAGCACATCCCACGGGAGGGCGCGCTCGCGCTGTTCGATGCCTTCGCCTCGCCGGAGAAGACGTTGCACGCCAACGCGGGCAAGCACAAGCAGCTCCCGCGGTTCGAAGCGGCCAGCGCGGTCCGCTTCTTCAGCCGGCACCTCGGCACGCCGTGACGAGCCACGCGCGGGAGCCGAGCCACACGCCGTCGGCGCTCTGGTGGGTGGCCATGACCTCGCGCAGCCGGTCGAGAGCGTGCTCGGTCTCGGCGTCGTCGAGCTGAGCGAGCACGTCACCGACCAGGCGCAACGGCCGCACCGCGTCGACGGCGGTGCCGGGATCCGGGCCGTACCACAGGGGTTCGGCGAGGTCGGTCAGGCGCAGATCGGTGAACCCCGCCGTGGTCAGCACTTCGCTGACCGCGGCGGGGTCGCCGAGCGAGAACGGGCTGTCGTCCGGCGCCGGGGGATTCCCGACGGCCCGGCTGATTTCGGACAGCCACTCCTGCCGATCGCCGGCCTGCCACACGAGCTGCACCAGGCGTGCGCCCGGCCGCAGCGCGCGTCCGAGATTGGTGAAGGCGGCGACGGGATCGGCGAAGAACATCGTGCCGAAGCGGCTGAGCGCCAGGGTGAACTCGGCCGGCGGGAACTCGTGCACCTGCGCGTCGGCCTGCTCGAATCGCACATTGGCGACGTTCCCGGCGAGCCGGCGCGCCACCTCCAACCGGGCCGCGGAGACGTCGATGCCCAGGGCCCTGCCTCGGATCGCGAGCCGCGCGGCTTCGCACGTCGTCGTGCCGGCGCCGCACCCGATGTCGAGCACGATGTCGTCCGGCCCCACGGCGACGGCTTCGCGCAGCCACGGCTGGTAGCGGCGCAGCTCGGCGTCGTAGTCGAAAGCGGGTACGGCCATGGCACCCATCCTGCCCGGCACCGAGATGCGGCAGGGGAAAGTCGCAGGTAAATTGCGGTTCGTGATCTTGTGGGAAGTCGCTCATGCGTGAGGACGAGGTCCTCGCCCAGCTCACCACGCCCCTGTCCGCGCCGGCCTTTCCGCGCGGGCCCTACCGATTCACCGACCGCGAATACCTGAACATCACCTACCGGACGGATCCCGCGGCGCTGCGGGCGCTCGTGCCGGAGCCGCTGGTCGTCGACGAGCCGCTGGTGCGGTTCGAGGTGATGCGCATGCCCGACGCGACCGGCCTCGGTGACTACACCGAATCCGGCCAAGTCGCGATGGTGCGCCACGGCGACGAGGCCGGCGAGTTCACCCTCGGGATGTACGTGGACAGCCTGCCCGCCATCGCGAGCGGGCGCGAGGTCGCCGCGTACCCGAAGAAGCTCGGCAAACCCAGGCTGTACACGGATTCCGACACCCTCGTCGGCTCGCTCGACTACGGCTCGATCCAGGTCGCGCTCGCCACGATGGGCTACAAGCACCGCACGCTCGACGAAGCCGAGGCGCGCGCGGAGCTGACCGCACCGACGTTCATGCTCAAGATCGTGCCCGGCTACGACGGCCGCCCGCGCATCTGCGAACTCGCGCGCAGCCAGATCAGCGACGTCACGATCAAGGGTGCCTGGACCGGGCCGGCGCGCCTGCACCTCGTGGCCCACGCGCTGGCGCCGCTGGCCGACCTGCCGGTGCTGGAGATCGTGTCGGCCAGCCACCTCCTGACCGACCTCACGCTCGGCCGGCTCGCGGTCGTGCACGACTACCTGGCTTGAGGGGAAACCATGAAGGCGACCATCGTCGGCGGCGGGGTCATCGGCGTGTCGTGGGCGGGACTGATGGCCTCGCGCGGCTTGGACGTGACGGTCAGCGACCCGGCGCCGGGCATCGAGGACACCGTGCGCGCCGGGCTGGAGGAGCTGAAGCCCGCGTTGCGGGAGCTCGGCTTGCCGGCCGGCGACTTGGCGGTGAGCTTCGAGCCGGACCTCGCGACGGCCGTCTCCCAGGCCGACGTGGTGCAGGAGAACGGCCCCGAACGGCTCGACCTGAAGCACCGGATCTTCAGCACCATCGAAGCCCACGCCCCGGCGCACGCGCTGCTGCTCACGTCCACGTCGGGCATTCCCGCCACGGACATCGCCTCGGCGCTGAAGCAGCCGGAACGGCTCGTGGTCGGGCACCCGTTCAACCCACCGCATCTCATTCCGCTGGTCGAGGTCGTGGCGGGGGAGAGGACGTCGGCGGAGAGCGTGGCGCGGGCCGTCGAGTTCTACGAAAGCCTGGGCAAGAAGCCGATCGTACTGGCGAAGGAGGTGCCCGGGTTCGTCGCGAACCGGCTTCAGGCCGCGATCTTCCGCGAGTGCGTGCACCTCGTCGCCGAGGGCGTGGTCACCGAGCAGCAGCTCGACGAGGTGGTCACGTCCTCGCTCGGACAGCGGTGGGCGGTGAGCGGGCCGTTCCTGAGCTTCCACCTCGGCGGCGGGGCCGGCGGGCTGCCGCACTTCCTCGAACACCTTGGCCCTGGCCTGCAGAAGCGCTGGGGCCAGCTGGGTACGCCGGACCTCGACGAACCGACCGTCGCGTTGCTGAGCGCCCAGTCGGAGGACTTCGGCGGCACGATCGACGAGCTGGCTCAAGCTCGGGACGAGAAGCAGATCGCCGTGATGAGGGCGCTGGGGACCACACCGGGACAGGAGCCACGATGACCGTCACCGACCGGATCCGCGCCGCGCTCGCCAACCCCATTCGTTCCGAGGCCGACGACCGGTTCGACATCCACGCCGCGTTGGCCGAAGTGCTCGCCGACGCCGGACTGTCCGAAAAGGACTGCGGTGGCCGCGTCGAGTTCCTCGGCGCGGACCCGATCGTGCCGAGCGCGGTGCGGCTGGGCGCGGCGCCGGCGATCGGGCTCGTCGCGAAATCCGTGGCGCTGGCCGCGTTGTGGCGCCACCGTGGTGGGCCGGGGCAGGACATCAGCATGGACGTGCGCACGGCGCCGCACCGGCTGTGCCCGTTCTACGACAAGAAGTGGGAGCTGATCAACGGCCTGCCGCCCACCAACACGGCCGACCCGGGCAGCCCGTTCACGCTCAAGTTCTACCGAGCCGGCGACGGCCGCTGGGTGATGCCGCTCAACATCTACCCCAAGCTGAAGTCCGCTGCGCTCAAGCTCCTGCGCACCTACGACGACGAGCCCGCCGTGGCCAACGCCGTCGCCCGCTGGAGCGCCCTCGACCTGGAGGAGGCCGGGGCCGACGCGGGGCTCGTGATGCCGATGGTGCGCAGCACTGAGGAGTTCCTCGAGACGCGCCAGTACCGCGACGTGCTGGCCGACCTGCCGCTCATCGAGATCGAGAAGATCGGCGACTCCGATCCCGAACCGCTGCCCGAGGGCGCGCGCCAGCCGCTCGACGGCGTTCGCGCGCTCGGGATGGGACACGTGATCGCCGGTGCCGCCATCGGTCGCGCGCTGGCGCAGCACGGTGCCGACGCCCTGAACGTGTGGCGCCCCACCGAGTGGGAAAACCCCGTGACGTACTCGACGGCGAACGTCGGCGTCCGTTCGTCCACAGTGGACTATCTGCGCGACAAGGCGGCCCTGGCGAAGGTGCACGAGGTGCTGCGGGGTGCGGATGTCTTCTACGCCAACCGCCGGCCGGGTCTCGTCGCCGGGCTCGGATTGTCCGCCCAGCGCGCCGCGGAGCTGCGGCCCGGGATCATCCACACCACGGTGTCGCTGCACGGCGAGCGCGGGCCGTGGGCGCAGCGGGTGGGCTTCGACCAGACGGCGGGGTGCGTCGCCGGGATGATGACGCTGGAGGGCTCGCCGGACCAGCCCGTGCTGCCGCACATCGGCGTGGTCAACGACTACCTGGTGCCGTGGCTCGCGACCACCGGGATTTGCGCGGCGTTGATGCGCCGCGCAACGGAGGGCGGCAGCTACCGCGTGCACATCTCGCTGACGCGCATCGCGTTGTGGATCATCAGCCTGGGCGTGTTCGACAAGGAGTACGCGCGCACGGTCGCCGGCACCGGGGAGCTGCACGCGTACGTCGACCCGGCGACGTTCACGGCCGAGACGCCGCTGGGGCGCTACCAGGGCGTGACGGACCAGGTGCGGATGTCGGAGACGCCGGGCGAGTTCTCGACGATCCTCGTGCCGCGCGGGTCCGGGCGCGCCGAGTGGCTGCCGCGGTTGCCAATCCGACCAGAAGTAGGCGGGCGCCCAGCCGGGCGTTGAGTGTTCGGCAACCATTCTCGCCGTGACTGTGGTCGGATTGGCAACTGACAACACAGTAGGGTCGTGATCATGATCCCGGACGTGGTTTCCCGCCTGCGCAAGTCCTTCGCCTCCGGCCGCACCAAGCCGCTGTCGTGGCGGCGCGAGCAGCTTGGCGCGTTGAAGCGCATGCTGCTGAAGCAGGAGGACGACTTCCTCGCCGCCCTGCACACCGACCTCGCGAAGAACGCCACCGAGGCGCGGCGCACCGAGCTGATGTTCATCGTCAACGAGGTCGACGACACCCTCGAGCACCTCGACGAGTGGCTCGCGCCGCAGCCCGCGGGGTTGCCGGAGCGCTTGCTGCCCGCGGAGGGTCGCGTGGTGCGGGAGCCGCTGGGTGTGGCGTTGATCATCGGGCCGTGGAACTACCCGCTGCACCTCGCGCTGGCGCCGCTGGTGGGGGTGCTGGCCGCGGGCAACGCCGCCGTCGTGAAGCCGAGCGAGCTCTCGCCGACGGTGTCGGCCGCCATCGCGCGCCACGTGCCGGCGTACCTCGACCCCGAGGCCGTGGCCGTGGTGGAGGGCGCGATCCCGGAGACGACGGAGCTGCTGGAGCAGCACTTCGACCACATTTTCTACACGGGCAACGGCGTCGTCGGGCGGATCGTGATGACCGCCGCCGCGAAGCACCTCACGCCCGTGGCGCTGGAGCTGGGCGGCAAGAGCCCGGTGATCGTGGACACCGACGTCGACCTGTTGGTGGTCGCGCAGCGGATCGTGGACACGAAGTTCATGAACGCCGGCCAGACGTGCGTCGCGCCCGACTACGTCCTCGCCATCGGCGACACGGCCGCTCAGCTCGAGCCGCTGCTGACCGAGGCGCTGCACGCGAAGTTCGGCGACGACCCCGCCGCGAGCCCTGACTACGGGCGCATCGTGAACACCCGGCACTTCGACCGCCTGTCCCACCTCCTGGCCGGCGGCCGCGTCGTCACCGGCGGCCAGACCGACCGCGCCGCCAAGTTCATCGCGCCGACCGTGCTCGCCGACGTCGCGCCGGACGCGCCGGTGATGGGCGAGGAGATCTTCGGGCCGATCCTGCCGGTGCTGGCTGTTTCGTCTCTGGACGATGCCATCGCGTTCATCACGGGCCGCGACAAACCGTTGGCGCTCTATGCCTTCACGGGGTCCGAAGCGGTCAAACAACGCATCCTCACCGAAACCTCCTCGGGCGCGGTGACGTTCGGCATGCCGGTGTTGCACCTCGTCGCGCCGGAACTCCCCTTCGGCGGCGTCGGCGAGAGCGGCATGGGCCGCTACCACGGCAAGTACTCCATCGACACGTTCAGCAACCTCAAGGCGGTGCTCGACAAGCCACTGTCCTGACGCCTCGGTGGAATCCCCCGGAGACGGCTACGATTCTGGATCATGAGCCACCCAGGGGGTCAGCAACAGCAGGGCAATCCGCAAGGTCAGCAGGGGTTTCCGGCGGGGTATCCGCAGCAGCCGGGGTATCCGGCGCCGGGTCAGCCGGGTTTTGCCGAGCAGGGTCAGCCGCACCCAGATCAGGCCGGGTACCCGCAGGCCGCCGGTGCGGCTGGGTATCCGCAGCCCGGTTACCAGCAACCCCTGCCGCAGCACGGTCAGCCGCAGCAGTGGGGCACCCCGCAGCAGCCAGGACAGCCGGCCCAGCCGGGATACCCGCAGGCGGGCCAGACCGGGTTCCCGCAGCAGCCGAGTCAGACCGGGTACCCGCAGCAGGCGGGCCAGGCCGGCAATCCGCAGCACGCCGGTGAGGCCGGCTACCCGCAACCTTTGCCGCAGCACGGGCAGCCGCAGCAGTGGGGTGCCCCGCAGCAGCAGTTTTCCCAGTCGCCGCAGGGCTTTCCCCAGCAGCCGGGGCAGGCAGCCGGCCCGTTGACCCAGCCCGGCCTCGGCGCGATCCCGGCCGTGCTCGGCGTGGTGCTGGAGCTGGTCGCCCTCTTCGGCGTCTCGTGGGTCACCTTCACCAACGGCACCCAGTCGGTGACGATGTCCTTCCTCGACCTCGTCAAGGCCGCCAGCGACAACGCGGCCGCCTCCGGCATCGCGGCGACCTACGTGCAGTTCCTCGCCTTCCTCATCACCGCCGCGACCGCCGCGTCGGTGCTGCCCTGGACCCTCGGTGCACTCCGGGCCAAGCGTTCGGCGTTCCTGCTGAGCGGCATCCGCAGCCGCGAACTGACGCGCGCCGACTTCTGGTGGTATCGCACGGTCTTCAGCGGCCGCGCGGTCGTCATGCTGATCCTCCACGCCGCCGGCATCGCCACCCTCTACTGGGGCAACTTCCCGTCCCTGGGCCTCGGCCCCATCCTCCTCCTGGTCGGCGCCCTCCTGGTCATCGCCGGTGCGGCCGTGGGCCCACGCCAGGCCCCGGCCATGCCCTGACCTTCCACAAAGGACCCTAGGCGGCCGCTTCGAAGAACAGCGCGACCGTGAGAGCCGCCGACGCCGTGGCCGGCGCGATCGGCGTCGGCGTGTCCGTGGTCGACTGGCCCGTGGCCGACGCCGACCGGCACCGCCGCGGCCGAAATCGCGTGCACGATCTCCCGCGAGCTCGGCGCGAGTCGCTGGCCGGTGCCGGTCGGCCCGGCAGGCGGAGCCGTCAGGCCGGCGCCAGCACCAGGGTGGTGTGCTGCCCGTTCAGCCCCTCGTTCATCACGAGCGCGCACGCCACCACGGTGCCCAGCCAGACGGCCGACACGGCGAGGTCCGGGCGGGGGAGCACCGGGTAGAGCACGGGGGTGAACGTGTTCCCGCCGTTGCCGCCCGTGGAGGAGTGGACGTGGTTCATGTACCGGATCCCGGTGGTGCGGTCGAACAGCACCGGGTGCCGGAAGGCCTCGCTCATGTCGAACCCGCGGCGCTTCTTCTCCGGGCGCGTGTCCGCGAACTCCGTCACCTCGACGACGTGGCCGACGGGGATCGGCGCGGGGTAGTTCACCGCGATCGTGCGATTCACGCCGGCAGTTTAGCAAGCTCGGGTCGTTCCGCTGACGGGAAAAATGACACTCCACAGTGGACGCATTCTACGTCTGGTTCCGCCGCTTCGTCCGGAAATCGAGTTACGCACGTCACTGCGCCATGGCGAGTTCGGCCGAAGTTCAGCCGCTGCTCATCCACTCCTGGGCGAACGGCTCACCGCGGCGGACGAGTGTTCCTCCTGGCTCCCACCCCGAAAGGACCTCGATGACCGAGAACACCGACCAGGGCAACGGTTTCACGCGCCGACGCCTCCTGGGTTCCGCGGCCGCCGCGGGCGGTCTCGCCGCCGCCGCGATGGCGCTGCCGGCCAACGTCCGCAAGGCGATCGCTTCGCCCGCACCGAAGAACGGCCGGATCTCCGACGTCAAGCACGTCGTGATGCTGATGCAGGAGAACCGCAGCTTCGACCACTACTACGGCACGCTGTCCGGCGTCCGCGGCTTCGGCGACCCCCACGCCGCGCGCCAGGCGGACGGCCGCTCGGTCTTCTACCAGAAGGACGCGAAGAACCCCAAGGGTTACCTGCTGCCCTACCACCTGGACACGAAGTCGACCGCCGCGCAGGCGATCCCTTCGACCAGCCACGAATGGTCGGTGCAGCACCAGGCCTGGAACGGCGGCAAGAACGACCAGTGGCTGCCCGCCCACCGCGCGGCCGACGGCGAGACCAACGGCCAGTACACCATGGGCTACTTCACCCGTGAGGACATCCCGTTCCAGTACGCGCTGGCCGACGCGTTCACGATCCTCGACTCCTACCACTGCTCGGTGCTCGGCCCCACGGGCCCGAACCGCCACATGTGGATGGCGGGCACGATCGACGCCGAGGGTGACTTCGGCGGCCCGTCGCTGACCACGAGCGCGCCCAACGGCGCGTACTCCTTCAAGACCTACCCCGAGCGCCTCACCGAGGCCGGCGTGAGCTGGAAGGTCTACCACGCACCGGGTTCGACCACGGGCCTCGCGTCGATCTCGCACATCGCCCAGTACTTCAACGCGAAGCCGGGCGACGACCTGTTCGAGAAGGCGATGAACCCGCAGCCGCTCGGCCAGTTCGAGTACGACGCGGCCCACGACCAGCTGCCCACCGTGAGCTGGATCCTGCCGCCGTCGGGCTTCGACGAGCACCCGGCCGGCCTGCCCGCGGCCGGCGCGACCTTCGTCGCCGGCAAGATCGACGCCATCGCGGCCAACCCCGAGGTGTGGGCCAAGACGGCGTTCATCCTGTCCTACGACGAGAACGACGGCCTGTTCGACCACGTCGTGCCGCCGACCCCGAAGCCCGGCACCCCGGGTGAGTTCGTGACCAAGACGTCGGTGACCGGTGTCGACGGCGCCGGCCTGCCCACCGGTCTCGGTTTCCGCGTGCCGTGCATCATCGTGTCGCCGTGGACCGTCGGCGGCTGGGTGTGCTCGGAGCTGTCCGACCACACCTCGCAGCTGCGGTTGCTGGAGCACGTGACCGGCGTGCGCGAAACCAACATCACCGACTGGCGCCGCCGCACCGTCGGCGACCTCACCTCGGCGTTCCGCTTCCACGACGCCACCCAGCACGCGCCGACGCTGCCCGACACCACGGGCCAGTACAACCTCGCGCAGTACGAGGTCAGCCAGTTCAAGCTGCCGCCCATCCCGACCACGGAGCAGAGCTTCCCCCACCAGGAGCCCGGCCACCGGCCGAAGACCTCCTGACCTCGGCGTTCGTCACCCGTCCGTCCATTCGCGACGGACGGGTGACGGCGCGCGCGGCTCTCGGCTGATAAGGTCGAGGGGAACGTGCAGGACGAGTTTCCAGGGAGCTGACCACCGCGATGGTGGCTGAGGACGACATCTCCGGGTGAATCCGGCGACGACAGCGGTGCGCTCGGTGGTTCGAAGAAACCGCAGCGACACCGCACTTTGTCGTCTCCCGAAGAAACTCTGCCCTGTTGTTCTCCGGGCGGCTCACGCACGCCCGCTGCACCCTTGAGAGTCCCGCCATGTCCAAGACCTCCGTCGTCGCCACCGGCCTGTCCTTTTCCTGGACCGACGGCACCCCCGTGTTCGAAGACCTGTCCTTCACGCTCGGGCCGGGTCGCACGGGCCTCGTCGCGCCCAACGGCGCCGGCAAGAGCACCCTGCTCAAGCTCATCGCCGGCGAGCTTCACCCGCTCGCGGGTTCGGTGAGCGCCGACGGTGTGCTCGGCTACCTGCCGCAGACGCTGCCGCTCGCCGGGGAACCGACCGTGGCCGAGGTGCTGGAGATCGCGCCGATCGTGCGCGCGCTCGCGGCCATCGAAGGCGGTGACGCGAGCGAAGAGCACTTCGCGACAGTCGGCAGCGACTGGGACATCGAAGAACGCGCCCGCGCGGAGCTCGATCGGCTCGGGCTCGGCGACGTCGCGCTCGACCGCCGGCTCGACACACTCAGCGGTGGCCAGATCGTGTCGCTCGGCCTGGCCGCGCAGCTGCTGAAACAGCCCGACGTGCTGCTGCTCGACGAGCCCACCAACAACCTCGACCGCGACGCCCGGCGCCGCCTGCACACCGTGCTCGGCGACTGGAAGGGCACGCTGCTGCTGGTCAGCCACGACCGCGACCTGCTCGACCGCATGGACCGGATCGCCGAGCTGGACCACGGTTCGCTGCGGTTGTTCGGCGGCGGCTTCACCGAGTACGAGGCCGCGAAGCAGGCCGCGCGCGAGGTCGCGGAGAAGAACGTGCGCGCGGCCGAGCAGGAGGTCAAGCGCGAGAAACGCGAGCTGCAGCAGGCCCGTGAACGCGCGGCGCGGCGGGCGTCGACCGGCGCTCGCACCGGTTCCGACATCCCGCGCATCGCGCTCGGCAACATCAAAAGGCGCGCGGAATCGTCGGCCGGCAAGGCCAACGACATGCACTCGCAGCGGCTCGGCGCCGCCAAGGCCCGGCTCGACGAGGCCGACCGCGCCGCGCGCGAAGACGACACGATCGTGCTGGAGCTGCCCGACACCGCGGTGCCCGCCGGGCGCACGGTGTTCCACGGCGAGCGCCTGCGCGTGCGGGAGCTGTTCGCCGGTGAGGGTGCGACGCTGGCGATCCGCGGGCCGGAGCGGATCGCACTGGTCGGCGCCAACGGAGTCGGCAAGTCGACATTGCTGCGGCTCGTCGCGGGCCTGCTCGAACCCGACAGCGGGGTGCTGGCCAGGGCCGACGGTCGCGTCGCGTACCTCTCGCAGCGCCTCGATCTGCTCGACGACGACCGCACCGTGGCGGAGAACCTGCGCGCGGCCGCGCCGCAGCTGCCCGAGGCCGACCTGATGAACCTGCTCGCGCGCTTCCTGTTCCGCGGGCCGCGGGCGCACCTGCCGGTCGGCGTGCTTTCGGGTGGCGAGCGGCTGCGGGCGACGCTGGTGCGCGTGCTGTGCGCGGAGCCGGCGCCGCAGCTGCTCCTGCTCGACGAGCCCACGAACAACCTCGACCTCGCCAGCGTGGAGCAGCTCACCGGCGCGCTCAAGGCGTACCAGGGCGCGTTCGTGGTCGTCAGCCACGACGACCGCTTCCTCGCCGAGCTGGGCATCGGCCGCTGGCTCACGCTGGCCGAGGCCAAGCTGACGGAAACAGGGCCGCCGTCGGGTTTCTGACAAATGTCATGGGCGAGTGATGCGCCGGCTCACTGCTGCGGGCCGGCGCACTCGCCCAGCATGGGTGGAGCACAAGGGGAGAGCTCCACACCGCCGGCGAAAGGACAGTCATGAAACCTGTCACCGCATCCCGCGAAGATCTCGAACACCCCCGCAGCGTTTCGGCGTTCCGCACCGCGCGGCTGCTGGTCGCGACCTACCTCACGATCAGCCTGCTCACGGTCGTCGCCGTGGTGCTGCTGCGCAACAACGCGGCGATGGTCACCGACGCCGTGTGGGTGCGCTCGGTGATCGTGGCGGCCAGCGGGCTGCTCACGCTCTCGTTCACCGTCCGCGCGGCCCGCGGTTCGCGCCGCGCGTTCCTGCGGCTGCGGCTCACCACCGGGATCATGCTGGTGGCGATCGTCGTCATCGCGTCGCTGCCCGGGGCGTTCCCGGTGTGGCTGCGGATCGAGCAGGCGGTGTGCGGGCTGGTGTTGCTGGGCGTGGTGCTGATCGTCAACGGGCGCCACCTGCGCTCGTTGTTCGCGCGTGCCTGAGCGGGAGCCCGGTAGCGTGCCCGGCGTGGGCGAGAACGCGGATCGCTGGGTGTTCGGGTGGCGCCGGTTCGCCCTCGACACCGGCATGCTCGTGTACCCGGGGTGACCGCGGTCGCGGTGGTGCAGGACGGCGGTCCGGGGGTGGTCGTCGGCTGCGTGCTCGTGGCGGTGTTCAGCTGCTGTTACGTGGTCACCGCGGTCGCCGGAGACCGCAAGGCCACGCGGGTGTTCTGGTGGTCGCTCGGCGCACAGGCGGTGCTGTTCCTCGCGGCCCTGCCCTTCGCGCGGGCCAACGCGTTTTTCCTGGCCACGGTCGTGGTGTCGTGCCTGGTGCCGCAGCTGACCGGCCGCGCGGCCGTGCGGGTGGTCCTCGGGGCTGGACTGGCGGCGGCCGTGGTGCCGTGGGTGGTGCCGTCGTGGCAGAGCGGACCCGGGTGGACGCAGGCGGTCGCGCTCGTGTTCACCGCGCTGATGGTCTACGCCTTCGCCGAGGCGATCCGGCGAACCGGGCGCTGGTCGAGGCGCGCGCGCAAGTGCAGCGGCTCGCCGCCGAGGCCGAGCGGGCCCGGATCTCGCGCGACCTGCACGACCTGCTCGGCCACTCGCTCACCGCGATCACCGTGAAGAGCAACCTCGCGCGGCGCCTGTCGGCAGGCGACCCGGCGCGGTCGCTCGACGAGATCACCGAGGTCGAACGCCTTTCGCGCCAGGCGCTGGCCGACGTGCGCGCGGCCGTGTCGGGCAGCCGCGACGTGACCCTGGCCGGTGAGCTGGCGCGTGGCCGGGAGCTGCTGCGCGCGTCGGGCGTGGCGGCCGACCTGCCCACGGCGACGGACGTGGTCGACGGCGCGCACCAGGAGCTGTTCGGCTGGGTCGTGCGGGAGGGGCTGACCAACGTCGCGCGCCACGCCCGCGCGACGAGCTGCACCGTCAGGCTTTCGGCTTCGGAGGTGGAAGTGCGCGACGACGGGGTGGGCGCCGTAGCTGCTCCGGGCAACGGCCTGGACGGGTTGCGCTCGCGTGTCGCCGAGGCCGGGGGGCGGATGGAGGCCGGGCCGGTGCAGCCGCGGGGATGGCGGCTGTGCGTGTCGATGCACGCTCCGCGTCAGGGGAACGGGGCGCCGGCATGACGATCCGCCTGCTGCTCGCCGACGACCAGGCCTTGGTGCGCCAGGCGTTGTGCGCCCTGCTGGAGCTGGAGGACGACTTCGCGGTCGTGGCGTCGATCGGTCGCGGCGACCAGGTGGTGGACGCCGCGCTGGCGGAGCAGCCGGACGTCGCGTTGCTGGACATCGAGATGCCGGGCCTCGACGGGCTGGCCGCGGCGGCCGTGCTGGCGAAGCAGGCGCCGGGGTGTCGCGTGGTCATGCTGACCACGTTCGGGCGCGCGGGCTATCTGCGGCGCGCGATGGAGGCGGGCGCGGTCGGGTTCGTGGTGAAGGACGCGCCGGCCGAGACGCTGGCCGACGCGATCCGCCGGGTGGTCGCCGGTGAGCGCGTGGTGGATCCGGCGCTGGCCGTCGCGACGCTGGCGGCGGGGGAGTCGCCGCTCACGGCGCGCGAGCGCGACGTGCTGATCGCCGCCCGCTCGGGGGTGTCGGTGGCCGAGATCGCGGCCACGCTGTACCTGTCGGAGGGCACGGTGCGCAACTACCTGTCGGCGGCGATCGCCAAGACGGGGACGCGTAACCGGATGGAGGCGCTGCGGGTCGCCGACGAGAGAGGCTGGCTGTGACAACCGGTGCCGTCCCCCGCCGTGGGTACCCACGGTGTGGCGAGGTGCCGCCCGGAAAAGAGGGACAACCTGGAACTCGTTCGGGAAACATCCGACGAGAGGCAGGAACCCGATGACCGACAAGAAGATCATTGCCGTGGTGGGGGCGACCGGTTCGCAGGGCGGTGGTCTGGCCCGTGCGATCCTCGACGACCCGCAGGGACCGTTCAGCCTTCGCGCGCTGACCCGCGACGTCGAGTCCCCGGCGGCCAAGGAGCTGGCGGCGCGCGGTGCGGAGGTCGTGGCGACCGATCTCGACGACGAGGCCAGCGTGCTGCGCGCGTTCGAAGGCGCTTATGGCGCGTACGTGGTCACGAACTTCTGGGTCCGGCGCACCCCCGAGGAGGAGGCGGCGCGCACGCGGGCGCAGATGGAACTCGACCAGGCGGAGATCGCCGCGCGTGCCGCGAAGAAGACCGGCCTGAAGCACGTGGTCTGGTCCACGCTGGAGGACACCCGCCCGCACTTCGAGCACCAGGGCCTCGAGCTGCCGACGCTGCTCGAGAAGTACACGGTGCCCCACTTCGACGCCAAGGGCGAGGGCAACCGGTTCTTCACCGAGCAGGGCGTGCCCACGACGTTCCTGGAGACGACGTTCTACTACGAGTCGTTCCTGAAGGGGCAAGGCGTGCACCGCGGCGCCGACGGCATGCTCGAGCTCACCAACCCGATGGGCGACTCCGTGATGGCGCTCGTCGCGTCGGAGGACATCGGCCGCACCGCCTACGGCATCTTCCTCGCGGGCCCGACGTACATCGGCCGCACCGTCGGCCTCGCCGGCGCGCACTACACGGGCGTCCAGCTGGCGGAGCTGTTCACGAAGGTGCTGGGCGAGGAGGTCGTCTACCGGCCGCAGACCCACGACGAGGTCCGCGCCGGCGGCTACCCGGGCGCCGTCGAGATCGGCAACATGTACCAGTTCTACGCCGACGCGGCCGATTCCTTCGTCGAGTCCCGCGACCTCGAGCGCGTCCGCCGCATCAACCCGCGGCTGAAGTCGCTGGAAGAGTGGCTGCGGGAGCACAAGTCGGAGCTGGTGACCGACTGACGCGGGTTCCGGGCCGCCGTTCGACGTCGTCGGGGGACGGCGCACGGTGGTCCGGGTCGCGTGCGGTGGCGGTGAGGCGACGCCGCACGGGGGCAACGCTCGCCGGCGGGGCTGGTCGCGCTGTGCCGTCGGTGAGCACTTCCGGTTTTACCAGGCGAAAGGGTCAGTCCCAGGTGGCGTTTTCCGGGTCGACGCCGTGGGCCGCGGCGTTCGCCTTGATCACCTCGCACAGCCAAGGCGCCAGGCCCGGCGAGAGCTCGCTGTAGTAGCCCGCGAACCCCTCGTCCTCCGCCAGCAGCCGGCCGAGGCAGACGTGCCGCGCGTGGGGGCAGTCGAAGTACGTGGTCATGGACGCGCGGTGACGTTCGGCCAGATCGTTGGCCTCGGGGGAGCCCGGAGTGACGCCGGTCTGGTGCGCGGTCGCCAGGTCGGCGTTCAGCTTTTCCACGCGAGCCGCCACTTCCTGCCAGTCGGCGGGGCTCAGCGCGGCGGCGCGTTCGGTGTACTGGGTCCACTGAGGACTGTCGCCCCAGCGGGTTTCGGCTTCGCAGACCCATTCCGGGCGCCAGTCGGAGCCGAAGATCTCCACCTGCTGTTCCGGGGTGAGCTGGATGCCGGTCTTCGCGGCGGCCAGCATGCGGTCGACGGCCGACACCATCGTCTCCAGGCGGGAAATCCGGTCGACGAGCTCGGTGCGCTGGCGCCGCAGGTGCTCGCGGGCGTCGACGGCCGGGTCGTCGAGCAGACGGCCGATCTCGGCGAGCGGGAAACCCAGCTCGCGGTACACGAGGACCCGGTGCACCCGGGCGATGTCGTCGCCCGAGTACACCCGGTACCCCGCGTATGTGCGCTCACTCGGGCGCACGAGACCGATCGCGTCCCAGTGGTGCAGCGTCTTCACGCTGACCCCGACGAGCGCCGCCGCCCGGCCGACAGTGAGGCCTTCACTCATCAGGCCAGTGTCGCTCACCCGCGCGGAACGTCGATCCCGACGGCGCGCAACTCGTCGGCCTGGGCGCTGTCCGGGTCGATCGGCCGGGCCGCGGTGAGCACGATCCGCACCCGTTCGGGTGTCTCAACCGTGAGCTCGACGGAGTTCCACGGCTTCTCCTCCGGGTCGCTCGTGCAGCCCGGCCGCAGCTCCTCGCACCGCGCGGCGACCTCGTCGATCTGGGAGAGGACGCACGAGAAGCTGATGGCCAGCGCGGAGCCGGGCGTGACTTCACCCGGCACGAGCAGCACGTCCTGGAACGCCCACCGCCGCAGGTGGGTGATCCGGCCGGGAATGGAGAACAGGTCGATGAACCCGAGGCCGCGCAACCAGAAGTCCTTGGACTCCTCGAGGTCGGCCGTCGGGATCATCGGGAACATGGGCATGCCGTAGATGCCGCGGTAGGGCTCCGGCGCGATCGCGTCGAGGGCCGGCATCGGGACGGGGCTGGTGTATTCGTTCACGCCCTCGATGCTCGACCCTCCTGCGGCGTCAGGGTCAAGGCCGAAGCAAGATCCGGATCGGGTCACCGTCGTGTTCGCGCAGGCGCCGCACCCCTTCGGCGGCCTCCTCCAGCGGCAGGATCGCGCTCACGGAGCCCGATACGTCCAGCCGTCCGCGGGCGACCAGCTCCACCAGGTCGGACAGGTGCTTCATGCGGTAACCGAGGTGCCCGACGACGCTGTGGCGCCGCCGCACGAAGTTCAGCTCGGCCCCCAGGTCCAGCTGGTCGGGCGACATCCCGACGAGCACCAGCCGGCCGCGGTGACCGAGCGCGCGGTCGGCCTGCGTGACGCTGGCACCCCGGCCGACGCAGTCGAACGCGACGTCGAGGCCGTGGCCGGCGGTGATCTCCGCGAGCTTGTCCGGCGTGGCCTCGTCGAGCGGGTCGAGCGCGAAGTCGGCGCCGAGGCCGAGCGCGCGTTCGCGGGCCGCCGGCAGCGGGTCGAGCGCCACGATCGGTGACGCGCCGCAGATGCGCGCGAGCTGTACCAGGTGCGTGCCCAGCCCGCCCAGACCCCAGATGCCGACGGCCTCGGCCGGACGCAGCCCGGCTGTGCCGACGGCGCCGTACGGGGTCGAGACCGCGTCGGCCAGCACCGCGGCCTGCTCCAGCGGCACGTGCTCCGGCACGCCGACCAGGGTCATCGCGGGCGTGACCAGGTACTCGGCCCAGGCGCCGTCGTAGTCGAAGGCCATGATCTCGAGCTTTTCGCACGAGTCGATCCCGCCACCGTGGCGGCATTCGCGGCACGTGCCGCACGGCCGGCCCGCGGCGACGACCACGCGGTCACCCGGCGACCAGAAGCTCACCCCTTCGCCGACGGCGGCGACCGTGCCCGCCGTTTCGTGTCCGGGCGTGATCACCGGCAGCTTCGGGGTGAAGTGCCCGTCGAGCTGGGTCAGGTCCGAGTGGCAGATCCCGCAGGCCGCGACCTTGACCACGACCTCACCGCGCCCCGGAGCCGGCACGGGCACGGTCTCCACGCTCAGCTTCTTCGACGCCGCGTCGAACCGCGCCGCTCGCATCGTGGCCGGCAGGCCGCTCATGGAAACTCCTCTTCGGGTCGGCTTATGCGTCGACCCTAATGAGCGGCGGCCGGCAAGATCAACGACCGCTGACCGTCCGTACCGGTTTCGGTGCACCACACTGTCCTGAGTGGACTACTCGAGCGCGGCGGTGAGCTCCAGGTGGATGCCGTCGGGGTCGTCGACCGACAGGATCGCGATGCCGAACGCCGGCAGCTCGCGGATCGTGCCGTGCACGACGTCCGTGGCGTCGAGGCGCTCCTGCGCTTCCCATAGCCGGTCCATCGAGCCGAGCTGGAAGCTCAGGTGGTCGAGACCGACGCGTTCGGACTCGAACCGGTCGGCCTTCTCGGCCACGGGACGCAGGCCGAGGACCAGGTTCTCGTTGGCGAGCACGACTCCGCCGTAGAGCGCGTCGCGGTCGGCCCGGATGGCCGGGTCGTCCGGGCGGCCCGGCGCTTCGGCCGTGACGCCGAAACCGAGCACCTCGGTGTAGAAGGCGCGCGAGCGGTCGAGGTCGGTCACGGTGAGCCGCAGGTGGTGGACGCCACCCAGGGCGTTGAGGATCGGCATGGTGGCCGCCTTCCGGTTCGGCCCGCCACCCCCTCGGTGACGGGGCCCGATTCGAACGCTAGGTCCGGGGTGCTCACGCCGGAAGGGTCGGTTTTGATGAGATCTGCGGGGCGTGGTTCGGGCTCGCCGTGGCTCAGTGCTCCGCTGCCGGTGCCTTCGCCGCGCTGACCGGCACCATCACGGCCGGGCCGACGGCGCTCCAGCCCGGCACCGGCGCGACCTGCGGTTCGAGGTGCTGCCCGAGCCCTTCGCCCGAGTGGTTCCGCAGGTACCGCGCGCCCCGGCTGTAGCGCCGGTAGGTGCGCGCGGCGATCAGCCCGACGAGGCCGAACACGATCCCGGCCGCGACGTCGGTGTGCGACGCGGGGCCGGTCATCACGAGGTCGGACAGGGCGGGGAAGAAGGACATCACCGCGATCGTCAGGCACGCGATGGCGACCACGAGCACGAACACCGGCGCCTTGAATCCGGGGTTGCCGCCGGCCATCGCGGTGGTGCCGGCGCGGACGTCGGCGACGGCCGCGCCGTGGCGCTGCACGGCCACCGCGCGGTCGGCGTTGTTCTGGACGGCGAGCTTCGGTCCTTGCGCGCCTTCTCGGCCCGCGTGACGACGAGGTCGAGCACCTGCTGGGGGTTCGCGTGCGCCAGGTTCAGCAGCCACTGCCGTCCTTCGCCGGCGACCCGCAGCACGGTCTGGTCGCCGACGCGGCCGAGCTGCGCGTAGGCCAGTTCGCTGTCGAGCAGGCCGGGACCGTTGCCGCGCGCGTTGCCGAGCTTGCCGGTGCTGCCGTGCACGAGGCGGTCCCACTGGACGAGCAGCCGGCCGTCGGTCAGGCGCACCACCACCTCCGTGCGGGCTTCGGCCAGGTCGCGCCCGAGCGGCCGGTGAGCACGAGCTGCGCGAGGCGGCCGCACCCGTACGCCACGACCACGGCGACCGGCGCCGCGACGAGCCCGCGCCAGCCTTCCCCGAAGCCGACGGCCGTCTGGATCGCCCCGGCGGGCAGCAGCTCGAACCCGAGCAGCAACCCGCACCACCCGAGCGCCACCGGCCGCACCGACATTCCCGGCCCCGAGGGCAGTGATTCCACCACTGGGCCACCTTGTCACGACAGAGGCTCTCCGCGTGGGTGATCTGTCGTATACGAACTGTCTATTGTGGACATTTCTGGCGGGTGAATACCGGATTGCCTTGTCGTAGCGGGGCAACCACGAGGCGTCACGCGAAAAAAGGCGCGGTGTGATCTGGGCAGGATGTCGGAATAGCCGAGCCCCGTTCGTCGTAGGAGTGAGGTGGCTACCGACTGAGGGAGATGCTGTGACGAACAGGCTGGAAGCCGCACCCGGCGCAGGAGTGTCCGCTGGGGGCGGACAGCTCAAGCTGGTGCTCATCCTGGGTGTCCTCGTGGCACTCGGCCCACTGTCCATCGACATGTACCTGCCCGCGCTGCCGACCATCGCGCAGGACCTGCTCACGTCCGAGTCCACGATCCAACTGACGCTGACCGGCACCGTCCTCGGGCTGGCGCTCGGGCAGCTGCTGGTCGGGCCGCTGTCCGACGCGTTCGGCCGGCGGATCCCGCTCATCACCGGCAGCCTGATCCACGTCGGCGCCTCCTTGCTGTGCCTGGTGGCGCCGAACGTCGAGCTGCTCACCGGCGCGCGCGTCCTGCAGGGCCTCGGCGCCTCGGCGGGCGCGGTGCTGGCGCTGGCCGTGGTGCGTGACCTCTACACCGACCGTAACGCCGCGAAGCTGCTGTCGCGCCTGATCCTCGTGATGGGTGTGTCGCCGGTGCTCGCGCCGACGCTCGGCAGTGCCCTGCTGAGCTGGACCGAGTGGCGCGGCGTGTTCGTGGTGCTCGCCGTGATCGGGCTCGCGAGCGCGATCGCCGCGGCGCTGGCCCTGCCGGAGACGCTGCCGAAGCAGCGCCGCCAGCCGTGGGAGCTCAAGGCCACGGTCCGCTCGTACCGCGGGCTGCTCACCGACCGCTCGTTCATCGGACTGGTGATCGTGGCCGGCCTCGCGATGGCCGGGCTGTTCGCGTTCATCAGCGGTGGCTCGTTCGTGTTCCAGCAGGAGTTCGGTCTCGACCAGCAGCAGTTCGGCCTGCTCTTCGGCGCCAGCGCGATCTGGCTGATCGCCGCGACGCAGGTCAACGCGCGGCTGATGAACCGCTACGAGCCGGCCCAGGTGCTGCTCGTCGCGAGCGTGGCGGCCGTCGTGGCCGCGGCGGTCTTGCTGGTCACGGGCCTCACCGGCTTCGGCGGGATGTTCGGCATCGCGGTGCCGGTGTGGGCGGTGCTGTTCTTCGCCGGCCTGATCCTGCCCAACGCGCCCGCGGTCGCCCTCAACTCCCACGGTGACAACGCCGGTACCGCGGCGTCACTGCTGGGTGCCGTGCAGTTCGGCATCGGCGCGGCCGTGTCGCCGGTCGTGGGCGTGATCGGCAACAACGCGGCCGCCATGGCGATCGTGATGTTCAGCGGGATCCTGTTGGCGGGTGTGGTCCTGTGGGTTGTTGCCCGGCCGTGGGAGCTCACGGTCCCGGACGAGTCGGCCGGCGACGAGCGGGTGACCGAGCCGGAGCCCGCGGCCCAGCCCGAGCCGAAGGCCGTCGCCTGCGCCGACGCGGTCTGACCGCCTCAGGATCGCGGGCATTCTGCCCGGCCTGCCAGGCGGGCGATACCAAAGAGGCACCAACGAGTCAATAGCCCGTCGCGCAAGTGATCAGCCCGTTCGGCGCTGCTAGCTTGACGCGGTGAGTAATCCGCTGATCGCGCCGACGCAAGACTCCACCAAGGCGTATTCGGGTATTTCGCTGCTCGAATCCGCGAACGACCTGTCGACGGCCATTGAGTCGGGCGACTGGGCGTCGGTGGCGATGGGTGCGGTCGGGACGGCGCTGGACGCGTTGTCGATGGCGATGGACCCGTTCGGGGCGATCCTGGCGGCCGGCGTGTCGTGGTTGATGGAGCACGTCGGTCCGCTCAAGGACGCGCTCAACGGGTTGACCGGCAACGCGGATCAGATCAAGGCGCAGTCCGAGACCTGGGCGAACGTGGCCAAGGAGCTCGGCAGTGTCTCCTCGGACCTGACCGACGCGATCAACGCCGACCTGCAGTCCTGGACCGGGTCAGCCTCGGATGCGTACCGGCAGCGCGGCCAGGATCTCGCGACGTCGTTGCAGGCGGCGCAGAAGGGCTGTGAAGGCGCATCCTCCGGGGTGAAGACCGCGGGTGAGGTGGTGGCCGCGGTCCGCACGCTGGTGCGGGACATCATTTCCGAGCTGATCGGGCACATGATCAGCTGGGCGTTGCAGGTCGTGTTCACCCTGGGCATCGGGCTGGCCTGGGTGGTGCCGCAGGTCGTGAGCGCGGTCGCGAAGACAGCGTCGCAGATCACCGGCCTGGTGACGAAGCTGGTGAAGGCGCTCAAGGCTCTGGTGCCGCTGTTGAAGAAGGCCGGGACGCTGTTCGAGGACGCCGGGAAGGCGTTCAAGGGCCTCAAGGGCGGCAAGGTCACCCCGCCGCCGAAGACGAAGGACCTCTCCGGCACCCCGAAGGCTCCGCCGGGGAAAACTCCCGGCGGTGACGGCGGCGGCACCCCCAAGGGCGGCGGCTACGAAGGCACGCCGAAGGACTACACGCCACCCCCGGGCAAGTCCGGTGCGGACGACTCCACGAAGAGCTCCGGCTACGAGGGCAACCCGAAGGACTACACCCCGCCGCCCGGTAAATCGAGCGGCGACGACAGCACCTCGGCCTCGGGCTACAACGGCGACGCCAAGGACTACACCCCACCACTGGCCTCGAAGGGTGGCGACGACGCCACTCACGCGTCAAGCTCGGGTGGTGGTGGCTCCACCGGCGGAGGTGGCGCCCCGCCGCCGGTGAAGAGCGACCCGCCGCCGCTCAAGACCGATCCGGACCCGGTGCCCGCGGGCGCCGGTGGCGGCGGCACCCCGAAGGGCGGCACGCCGAAGAGCCCGCCGCCGTCGAACAAACCGGACAACCCGCGCGACACCTCGGTGGACAAGGACAGCCGCGTGTGCGCGTCGGACCCCGTCGACGTCGCGACGGGCGAGATGATCCTCGACCAGACCGATCTGGTGCTGCCGCTGGACCTCGAGCTTTCGCTCGAGCGCACGCACGTCTCCTCGTACCGCGCCGGGCGGTGGTTCGGCCGTTCCTGGGCGTCCACAGTGGACCAGCGGCTCGAGGTCGACGACGAGGACGTCTGCTACTTCTCACCCGACGGCATGGTGCTCGTGTACCCGCTGCCGGCGCCGGGCACCACGCAGCTGCCGGTGGAGGGGCGGCGGCTGCCGCTGACCCGGCGGCTCGACGGTGGTTACGTGCTCGAAGAACCGTTGCGGGGCACCAGTCTCCGCTTCGACCCGGTGGTGGGAGAGGCACCCGGCGTGCTGCCTCTCACTGCGGTGGCCGGAGCCGAGCAGCGGTTCGACGTCGACTACGACCGGACGGGGCGGCCGGCGCGGATCCGCCACTCGGACGGATACGAGGTCGCCTTCACCGTGACCCGCGACCGGATCACCGCGATGTCGGTCGTGAACCCTGCCTCCGGCGAGACCGTGCTGGTCACCCGCTACGGCTACGACACCGATGGCCGGCTCACCCAGGTCGTGAACTCCTCGGGCCGCCCGATGCTGTTCGACTACGACACCCAAGGCCGCGTCACGGGCTGGCAGGACCGCACCGGAACCTGGTACCGCTATGTCTACGACGCGGCTGGCCGGTGCGTGAAGACGGTGGGGGACAAGGGTTTCCGCGACGGCACCTTCGCTTACGACCGCGAGCGCCTCGTCACCGTCTACACCGACTCGCTCGGCCACCGCACCGAGTACCACCTCAACGAGGCCAACCAGGTCGTGCGGGAGGTCGACGCGGCGGGCCACGCCACGGTGTCCACTTGGGACCGTTACGACCGGCTGCTCATGCGCACCGACAAGCTCGGGCGCACCACCTCCTACGAGTACGACGACACCGGCGCGTTGAGCCGCCTGGTCCGGCCCGACGGCAGCGTCGTGCAGGTCGCGCTGCGCGGTGGGGCGGTGGCCGCCATCGCCGTCCGCGACGGTGAGCGCACCTGGACCCGCACGTACGACGAGCCACTGGACCCGTTCTCGGCGCGCCTCGGCGTGGCCGGGGAGTTCCGCCCCGACAGCGTCGCCGGCGCCGCCGTGCTGCCCGACGCGGTCGCGCAGGCCGAGCGGACCACGAAGGGCTACATCCCCGACCTGTTCGGCCGGCCGGCGCTCGTGGACACACCCGGCGGGCAGGTGCGGCTCGACTGGACGGTCGAAGGCTTGCGAGCCGCGCGCACCGGCCCCGCCGGCGGACGCGAGCAGTGGTCGTACGACGGCGAAGGCAATGACGTCGCCCACGTCAGCGAGACCGGCGCCGTCACGCGGCGCGAGTACGGCCCGTTCGACGTGGTCGTCGCCGAGATCGATGAGGCCGGCGGGCGCACGACGTACGCGTACGACACCGAGCTGCGCCTGCTGGCGGTGACCAACCCGCTCGGCCTGACCTGGCGCTACGTCTACGACCACGCGGGCCGCGTCACCGAAGAGCGCGACTTCGACGGACGCACGCTCCGCTTCGAATACGACGCCGCCGGACAGCTCGCTCGCGCGTTCAACGGCCTCGGCGAGCTCACCGAGCTCACCTACGACACGCTGGGCAACGTCGTCGCGCGGCGCACGCCCTACGGGCTCACCACGAACTCCTACGACCCGGTCGGCCGCCTGCGCCGCGCGGAAAACGCTGACGCGGTCATCGAGTACGAACGCGACGAGAAGGGCCGCGTCGTCGCCCAGACGATCAACGGCCGCACCACCACGTTCACCTACGCCCCGGACGGCACCCGGGTCACCCGGCGCACCCCGTCCGGAGTGGACAGTTCGTGGTCGTTCGGCGACCAAGGCGCTCCGGTCGGCCTCGCCGGCGGGGGCCACGTGCTCGCCTTCGACCGCGATCCGGCCGGCAAGGAGACGGGCCGTTCGCTGGACGGCACGGTGGTGCTGACCCAGGCGTACGACGCCGAGCAGCGACTCACCGCGCAGGAGGGCCCGAGCCTGCGCCGGCGCTACGACTACCGCGCCGACGGCCACCTCGTCCGCACCGCCGACAGCCTCTCCGGCACCGCGGACTTCCGGCTCGACCCGGCCGGGCGGGTCGTCGAAGCGATCGCGGCCGACCGGCGCGAGGGCTTCCGCTACGACGTGGCGGGCAACATCGTCTTCAGCGGCGTCGCCGGGCAGGCGGCGCCCGAAAGCGGCCCGCGGGCCTACGTCGGCAACACCCTCACCTCGGCGGGCGCGATCTCCTACCGCCACGACGCCCAGGGCCGGGTCGTCCAGCGCCGCGTCGGCGAGCTCGTGTGGAGCTACGGCTGGGACGGCCAAGACCGGCTGACCGGCGTGACGACTCCGGACGGCACGCGGTGGCGCTACCGCTACGACCCTGTCGGCCGGCGCATCGCCAAGCAGCGCTTCGGGCCGGGCGGCGAGATCGCCGAGCAGGTCGAGTTCGTGTGGGACGGTGGGAAACTCGTCGAGGAGTCGCACCGCCTCGCCGACGGGACCACCCGCGTGCGCACCTGGGACTACGACCCCGACACCGACACACCGGTGGCCCAGCACGAGAGCGTCGGCGACGTCCGGCTGTTCCACACCATCGTGACCGACCCCGTCGGCCGGCCGGCCGAGCTGCTCGACGGCGCCGGCCGGCCGGTCTGGGCGGGCCGCACCACGGTGTGGGGCCGCGACCTGCCGGGCAGCGGCGGCGCGACGACCACCCCGCTGCGCTTCCCCGGCCAGTATCTCGACGCGGAAACCGGGCTGCACTACAACGTCTACCGCTACTACGACCCCGCCGCGGGCCGGTACGTCAGCCAGGACCCGCTGGGTCTCGCGCCCGCGCCCAACCCGGCCGCGTACGTGAGCAACCCGCTGCGCGTCGCCGACCCGCTGGGGCTGGCACCGACGAGCTGCAAGGCGGGAGGCGGCACCGGCACCACGTCGAGCCGGGCGGGCAGCACCGACGAACCCGCCCACGTCGGCGACACCGGCAGCACGCCGAACCCGTCGCGATCGGCGTCGCCGGAGCCCGGGCCGTCGCACAGTTCCGACGGCGCGACCCCGCCACGCACCGACCAGGAAATCGTGGACGCGAAGAAGCACCAGGCCACCCCGGACTTTTCGCACAACCCGCAAAACCCCCAGGGCTGGGTTTTCCACGGGTCAGGCACGAAACCGGAGGTCATTTTCAAGGACGGCCTCACGTCCGACGCGTTTCGCAACACCATGCCGACCAAGGGCCCCAACTACGACATCGCCAATCACCAGCACCAGTCGTGGAAATCCGGGAGTGGGTACGTCTCCACCTCGGGCGACTACGAGAGCGGCATGCAGTTCGTGCCACCCAAGGTGGGCGACGATCCCCTCGTCGAAACGACGAAGACCGGCTTCTGGGGAAAGACCGACAACAAGACGTTCTTCAAGCACGAAGGCTACGTGTACCAGATCGAGAACAAGCCGGGCACGATGGTCCACCTGCCTTCGCACCCGGACCGCTTGCCGCATTTCGACAACCAGAACGAGTGGGCCGCGATCGACCACATCCCGGGCTCGCAGATTTCCGGTGCGTGGAAGGTCGACGGTCACTACAATGTAGTGCCCGGCGAGCCCGGCAAGCATCCGAACATCGTCTATCCGAATGACACGAACGCCTGGCCCAAACCCACATTCATCGACAACGAGAACTTTGTGCCGACGCCGCCTCCCAAAGGTGGCCCACCCGTGCCACCCAAGGACTGAGCACGCCGATCCAGCCGGAAAACGAATGGGAGACAGTTGTGGATACCACCCCGGAACCGCTGCCCGCGGAGCTGCGTGAGCGTGCGCGGCAGTCGCCGGACAGCTGGCTCTACGTGGTGGACCCGGCGATGGAAGGCGCCGAGGACGTGCCGGGCGCCGCGATCGCGGGCGCCTACCGGGTCGACGAGCACGGTGAGATCGCCGGTGAGTTCATCCCCAACCCGGACTACCGCCCGAGCACGCTGGCGCTGGGTATTCCCCGGCCCACCAACGAGCTGGAGGCCGCGTTGCAGGCGGTCATCACCGGCAACGGCGACAACGCGGGTGTCCACGCAGCGCTGCTCGTCGCAACGGTTTACGTGGTGGCGGAACCGGATCGCCCGGTCGTGACGATGCCGCAGGAGGACGGTGAGGTCGTGCCGGCCTTCACGTCCGAAGGTTACCTGCCCGAACCGCGGCCCGGCCAGGAGTTCCGCCCGGTGGGGGTGGTTGAGCTCGCGGCCGAGCTGGCGACCCGGGACTTGCTGCTCAACCCGGGCAGCGCGCTCAACGTGCGGGTGCCCGGGGCCACCTTGGTGGGCTGAACTCCCGGAACGCGTCACAGGTTCAGCGAGGCGAGCCGTTCCGGGTCGGCGAGGATGTTGATCTCGACGATCCGCCCGGCGCGCACCGTCGGGCAGAACACCGACATCGGCTTGCCGTCCACCAGCGCGACCAGGCCGGCCGCGCCGTTGACGAGCACGGGCCGGCTTTCGGCGCCGATCTGTTCGAACAGCACGGCCTGGTTGGCCACCGCCGTGGCGCCGCGAACGAGCCGGGAGCCGCCGGCGACCCCGGCGTCGGCGCGGAGCACGACGTCCGGGTCGAGCACCGCCAGCAATGCGTCGAAGTCCCCCGAGCGGGAGGCGGCCAGGAACGCGTCGATCACCTCGCGCTGGGCGGCGACGTCGGCGTCCGGCTGGGCGGCGCGCCGGACACGGCGGCGCGCGCGGCTGGCCAGCTGCGCGGCGGTGGCGGGTGTGCGGCCGACGATCGGCGCGATCTCCGCGAAGGGCACGCCGAACAGGTCGTGCAGCACGAACGCGAGCCGCTCGGCCGGTGACAGCGTCTCCAGCACCACGAGCAGCGCGAGCCCGACGGAATCGGCGAGCACGGCCTGTTCCGCCGGATCCGGGTCCGCGGCGGCGACGATCGTGTCCGGCACGTGCGTCTCCAGCGGCTCCTCGCGGCGGGACTTGCGCGAGCGCAGTGCGTCGAGGCACACGCGGCTGACGACCGTGGTCAGCCAGCCGCCGAGGTTCGCCACGCCGCCCGGGTCGGCGCGCGAAAGCCGCAGCCAGGCCTCCTGCACGGCGTCCTCGGCCTCGGTCACCGAGCCCAGCATCCGGTAGGCGACCCCGCGCAGGCGGTCGCGGTGCGCTTCGAACTGCTCGACCAGAATCGCGTCCACTGTCAGGTTCCTCCGTTGTGGTCCGTCAGAGCGTTGACGGACCACGGACGAAGGATGTGACAGGAGAACCATGACCGACTTCCAGGCCATCGCCGACCGCGTCGAACTCGGCGCGCTGTGCGCCGAGTTCACCGACGCCGGGATGACGCACGACTACGACCGCCTCGCCTCGCTCTTCACCGAAGACGGCGTGCTGCGCATTCCCGACGGCGGCATCGAGTTCGCGAGCCGCGCCGAAATCCGCCGGGGCATCGAACGGGCCCGGGACCTGTGGGAGTACTTCCTGCAGACCGTGCACCCAGGCTCGATCCGCCTCGGCGGCGACACCGCCACCGGACGCGCCTACATCGTGGAGTTCGGGCGGCTGCGGGACGGCAGCTCGCACCTCAACCACTCCGTGTACCACGACCGCTACCGGCTTACGGCCGACGGCTGGAAGTTCACCGAGCGCGTGTACGAGATGCACTACGTCGACAGCACCCCGCTCACGGGAAAGGCCTCACCCGCGCTGGGTGAGGTCTTGCCCGTGAAGCTCTCAGACTGAAGTTTCGGCTTGCACCGAGTGGGCGATCACGGCCCAGATCACGAGGACGTCGAGCGTGATCACGATCAGCCCCCACGCCGGGGCGGCCGAGATGAACGCGAGCATCGCCAGCGCGTTGAACCCGGCCAGGACCACCACGACGACCTTGGCCCAACCGGCGCCGCTGAACAGCGCGGCGCCGGCGGCGGCCGCGAGCGCGCCGACGATGAGGTGCAGCCAGCCCCAGCCGGTCAGGTTCATCACGAGGTAGCCACCGGGCGCGGCCACGTAGTAGTCGTTCTTGAACAGCGCCACGAGCCCGATGATGATGTTGAAGAAACCGGCGAGCATCGCGATCGTGGCCGCGAACGCGGTCCACCCGTTGGCCGCGCGCGGTTCGGCGAAGCCCGGCCTCGCCGAGTCCATCGCCCGCGGGTCCGTTCCCTGCATCCGGATGTAGTCAGACATAGCCGTGCCTCTCCTCGGTTTCCCGTCGCCCCACGGTGGACCGGCCGCGTGCGGGAGTCCTCGCCCGCGCGGGATGAGGTGGGCGTCGCGTTGGTTAGTTTCGGTCATTGTGTCATGTGAAACTGTTTTAGATGATACGATATTGGGCGGAACAGCGAGGGGAGCGGGTCATGTCCGAAGGGTGCTGCCGGATCGCGGTCGTTTACTACTCCGCGACCGGAACCGTGTTCACGCTGGCTGAGGCCGTGTGCGAAGGTGCTTCGGCGGCCGGGGCCCAGGTGCGGATGCGGCGCGTCGAGGAGATCGCGCCGGCGAGCGCGATCGCCCGCAACCGCGACTGGCGCGAGCACCTGGCCGCGACCGGTCACGTTCCCGTTGCCACGCACGAAGATCTGCTCTGGGCCGACGGGATCGTGTTCGGCTCGCCCGCGCGGTTCGGCAACGTCGCGAGCCAGCTCAAGCAGTTCTTCGACACGCTGACCGGGCTGTGGGCGCGCGACCTGCTCGTGGACAAGGTCTACAGCGGGTTCACCTCGAGCGCCTCGGCCCACGGCGGGCAGGAGACGACGCTGCTCGCGCTGTACAACTCCGTTTACCACTTCGGCGGCGTGCTCGTGCCGCCCGGCTTCAAAGGCCACGTCGACGACTCGGGCGGAAACCCTTACGGCGCAAGCCACAGCACGGGTGAGGACGGCCCGATCGCCGTCGACGAGCCGGCACTGGCCGCGGCCCGCGCGCAGGGCCACCGCGTGGCGACCATGGCCGCGGCGCTGAAAACGGGCCTCGCGCAGCCCCGGCTCACGGCCGAGGCTGCGCGGTAGGTCGGCCCGCGGCGGGTCAGTCCATCGTCGAGTTCTTCGTCTCCGGCGCCCACAACAGTGAGACGACCAGGCCGCCCACCAGCACCAGCGTGAGGATCAGCATGGTGGGGGAGAAGCCGATGCCGTCCAGTGCCAGGGGCAGCAGGAAGGTGCCGATGGCCGAGCCGACGCGGCTGAGGCCGTTGAGCAGGCCGACGCCGGAGCTGCGCAGGTCGGTGGGGAACAGCTCCGGCGGGTAGACCTGGTCGAGGTTCACGGCGGCCGACATGGTGAACGTGAACACCAGGAACAGCGGGAAGAGCAACGCGGTCGGCGCGTCCGGCCAGATCGCCATCGGCGCCATGGTGGCGATGAGGAACACGAACGACCAGATCGTGAGGCCGCGCCGCGACATCTTCGCCACCAGCCACAGGCCGCCGAGGCTGCCGGCGAGCAGGAAGAGGTTCAGCAGCCCGTCGCTGGTCGTGTCCTCCTCGCCGACGCCCATCTTCAGCAGTACCAGCGGCAGGAACGTGTAGATGGCGAAGTAGGGGACCACCTGGGCGTTGTAGAAGATCGTGCCGAACGCCGTGTTGCGCCAGTACTTCTTGCCGAACAGCTCGCGGTAGCGCACGCGTCGCGCCGAGACGTGGTTGCGCACGAGGTCTTCGAACGCCTCGACGTTCCCGCGCAGCCGCTCGACGACCGCCCGGGCCTGGTCGACGCGGCCCTGTGACAGCAGCCACCGCGGTGACTCCGGCACGCCGATCCGCAGCAGCACCACGGCGATCGCGGGGATGGAGCTCGACGCGAGCAGCCAGCGCCACGACTCGCCGCCGAGGCTCACGACCTAGTTGCCGAGGAAAACGCGGCGACGTAACCGACGGTCCACAGCACGGTGAGCGAAGCCAGCAGCCCGCCGCGGTACTTGCGGGGCACGAACTCCGCCACGAGTGTCGGCCCGAGTGCGTAGTCGGCGCCGATCCCGATGCCGATCAGCAGTCTGAGGATGAACAGCTGCGTCGGGCTGGTCACGAAGAACTCGGCGGCCGAGGCGACGGCGATCAGCAGGAAGTCCACTGTGTACAGGCGCTGGCGGCCGATCTTGTCCGCTGCCCAGCCGACGACGATGCTGCCGAGGAAGATCCCGATGAGCGCCGACGCACCGAGCAGCCCCTCCCACACCGTGCCGAACCCGAGCTGCGACGCGATCAACGGCAGGGCGATGCTGATGATGCCGAGCTCGTAACCGTCGGAGTAGTTGGCGCAGAACGTCAGCGCGGTGATGCGGAGGTGGAAGCGGTTGAGCGGGACGTCGTCGAACGCCGTTGCCCCTGCCTCACTCGGGGAGGAAGAGGTCTTGCTCTGCGGCATAGTCTTCGAAGCCTTCCAGTCGTTGCCGGGCCAGGGCGCCGGCCGCGTCGGCCATCGCCTCGACCAGCGCCGCGGTCAGGGACGCGACCGCGGCGTGGGAGTCGAACACGAACTCGGAGGCGACGCCCGCGTGCAGCACGTCGTCGGCGAGCGGAGTGAGCGCCGAGACGGGCCGGTCCGTGATCAGGAGGGTGCGCAGGCCCAGTGCGCGAGCCTGCTCGAGGGCCGCGGCGCTCTCCCTGGGGTAGCGGGGGAGCGCGACGAGGACGAGCGCCCGGGCGCCACACCGGTGGGCGCGGCGCAGGGCGTCGCCGAAGACGCTGCCGGGGTCCGTGAGCAGGCGGACGTCCGGGTGGATCTTGGTGGCGAGGTAGGCGAACGACGCGGCCTGCGCGGCCGAGACGCGGTAACCGGCGACGACGAGCGGCACGGAGTCCATGAGCGTCGTGGCGATCGCGCGCAGCCGCGTGTCGTCGGCCAGCTGCACGCGCAGGGTGGTGAGGTTGCGCAGGTCGGCGTCGATGGCGTCCTGGAACTTGTTGCCGCCGCACTCCGGCTCGGGCTCGGCCGTGGCCTCGCGCAGGTAGCGGCGGAACCCGGCGTAGCCGTCGAAGCCGAGCAACGCGACGAACCGCGTGACCGACGGCTGGCTGACCTGCGCGTACTCCGCGAGCTCGCCGCTGGTCAGCGCCGCCGCCTCGGCCGCGTGGTCGGTGAGGTAGCTGGCGATGCGCCGCTGCGCCGGAGTCAGCCGGTGGGCGGTGAGCAGTTCGTGCAGCGACCGGGACAACCCGGGCCTCCCTTGCCAGCGGAGCGAATGAATAGTTTCATGTCACCATAGGAATGAATGAAAACTTGTCAAGAGGGGTGGCGATGACCGACTCCAGCCGCATCGAGATCAGCGGGTCCGGCCTCCGCTGCGCCGACGTGGTCCGCGTGGCGCGTCGCAGCGCGTGGACGGAGCTGGCGCCCGAGGCCGTGACCGGCGCCGCGGCCAGCTATGAGCTGGCGGTGGAGCTGGGGGCCAAACGCGCGGTCTACGGCCGCACCACCGGCGTCGGCGCGAACCGGCACACGGTGGTCGACCCGGAGTCGGCCGACCACCACGGATTGCGTCTGTTGCGCAGCCACGCCGGCGGCACGGGCGAGCCGCTGGCGGACGAGGTCGTGCGCGCTGTGATGGCGGTCCGGCTCAATCAGCTGGCGGCCGGCGGCAGCGGCGTGCACCCGCGCCTGCTGCGTGCTCTGGAGACCGCACTGCGAGTCGGGGCTCTTCCCCTGGTGCACTCGCGCGGCGCCATCGGCACCGGTGACCTGACCGCGTTGGCCGAAGTCGCGTTGACGCTGGCCGGCGAGCTGCCCTGGGCCGCCGGCGACCTCGACCCACTGCCGATCAGCCCGGGCGACGCGCTCGCGTTCATCTCCAGCAACGCCGCCACCCTCGCCGAAGCCGTCCTGGCCTGGCACGACCTGCGCCGGCTCCTGTCCGCTTCCCATGTGGTGACGGCGTTGACCTTCTGCGCTCTCGGCGGCTCCGCCGAGGCCTACTCGGCGCGCGTCCACGCCGCCCGCCCCCACCCCGGCGCCGTGTTCTGCGCCGCCGAACTTCGCCGCCTGCTGCTCGAAGGCGACGAGGTCGTGGAGGGCCGCCGCCTTCAGGACCCGTTCGGCCTGCGCGCCTTCCCGCAGGTCCAGGGCCCGGCCCTCGACGCGGCCGCCTCGGTGGAGCGGGTCCTGGACATCGACATCAACGCCGCGGCCGAGAACCCGCTGATCGACGTGGAGACCCAGCAGGCCTACCACCACGGCCAGTTCTCGACGGCCCACGTCGCACTGGCTTTCGACCACCTGCGGGCCGCGCTGCACCACGTCGCCGAGCTGTCCACGGCCCGCCTCGGCGATCTCGTGGAACCGGACCTGAGCGGCTTGCCCCCGTTTCTCGCCCAGGGCCCCGCCGGAAGCTCCGGAATCATGATCCTGGAATACGTCGCCCACGACGCCCTGGGCACCCTCCGCCACGCCTCGTCCCCCGTGACGCTCGGCACCGCGGTCATCTCCCGCGGCCTGGAGGACCACGCGAGCTTCTCCACGCACGCCGTCCGCAGCACGGTCGCCGCGACCGCCGCCTACCGCACCGTGCTGGCCTGCGAGCTCCTCGCCGCCGTGCGCGCCCTGCGCCTCTCCGGGGTCGCCCTGCCGGACACCCCGCTGCGCGAAGCCTTCCGCCTCGCGGAGGGCACCCTGCCCTACCTCGCGGAGGATCACCCACTGAGCGCCGAAATCAGCCTGGCGGAGCGGTTGTTGGACCGGCTCGCTGTGCTGTGATGAGCTTCGAGGAACGGCTGGCGGCGCTCGTGGGGAGGCTCGGTGTCGCCCCTCGTGACCTCGACGACGGGCACGCCCGATGGGCCGTGTACGCCGAGGCGGTCGGGCGGGCCGAGGAGTGGCCGGCGGTGCTGGACCTCATCGAGGACGAGCCCGACCTGCCCGTCGCGGCTGCGGTCGTCGTTCGGGCATTGGATGTTCTGCCGGAGGCTCAACGGGCGGACTTCGTAGCGGCCCTCCCCGAAGGCCGCAGCCGCGAGTTCGCGGCGACCCGGGCGCGCGAACTCGTCATCCTTGACCGGGTGGCTGCGGGCGACGGCCCGGAGTTCGACGTACGACGTTGGACGAACTGGTTGCAGCTGCGGGCGGCCACCACGATCAACGTCGAGCAGACCCTCGAAGCCCTGAGCTCCAGTGGCGCCACCAGGCGCATCCGGAGCGCCGCGGCGCAGCGACTGCGTGTTGTCCGCGGAGCCGGCTCCTGAATCCGCGGTCAGCTGGTCCGGCCTGCGTGCCGTGAAAAAGCTGGGCGTTCTACGGGAGATCCGGCGCGCCCAGTGTCCGAAAAGGATTTCAGACCGCGGCGGAACCGGCTACGTCGAGTGGGGCCGGGGGCGTGCCCGAACGTCATCGCCGGTCGCGGCGTTCTTGAGATGACCTGAGGCGCTGGTTAGCCTGGCCGCACCCGAGCCACGTGGACGGCCTCGTCGGTGTACGCGGTACGGCGTTCTGGGGACCGGAACGCCGACGACAAGAGCGGTACGACCATGGAACTGCGGCCCAGGCACCAGACTGGCGGGCGTGTGCCTGACGGAGAGCACGGCTCGCGGTGAGCGGCAGAGCGGAAGGCGCCGGCCAAGCAGGCACCGCGGCCACCACACGCCACCCCGCGATCAGCCGCCCAGCACGGCATCGCCGAGCCGACCCGACCGGGCCCGGCACGTCGCGCTGGGTGCGGCAGCCCGGGCTCGGCCTGGCCGGCCTCGTGCCGGTGATCGTGGTCGCGGTGCTGATCGCCATCGGGGCCGGGGGTGCGGAGTCGTCGTTGCTGGTGCTCGCGCCGATCGTGACGTTCGCGTTGCCGGTGGTGTCGATGATCGCGTTCTGGTGGGAGGACTGGCCGAGCACGCGGCTCGGGCCGGATTGGGCGGGCTGGGCGGACCTGGCGCTCATCGCGGTGGGCGGGATCGCGCTCACGCTCTTCGGTGAGGCCGTGGTGGGTCACCTGTCGCTCGCGGCGATCTTCGATCCGACGCCGGAGAACCTCGAGCTGAGCACCTTCCCCGTGACCATGCCGCTCGCGGGCGCGGCGTTCGTGGTCATGCTCCAGCTGACACTGGTGAGCGAACACTGGCCGCTGCGGCTGTGGCTCAAGCCCATCCCCGGCGGCATCTGCGCGGTGGTGCTGTCGTGGGCGATCTCGATCCTCCTCTACGTGCTGCTGCTCGGCGCAACCCCGTTCAAGGGTGGCGGCCACGGCCTGCTCGATCCCGGTGTGTTCGGCGCGGTGCTCACGTTCATCGGCGTGTGGCAGGTGCTGCTGTTCGTGATGTGGCGCGGCTGGCCGTTCCACTACGTGCGCAAGCAGTGGGTGCGGTTCGTCTGCGCGAACGTCGTGACCATCGGCGCCGGCATCCTCACCTACGTGGTGCTGCGGGGATTGCCCGTCCCGACGCTGTCCGCGCTCGCCGGCGACTTCGTGGCCGCGGGGCTCGTGGTCGGCATGCTCTTCGAAGACGCCCTGCCGGCACGCGGGCCCGCGTGGCTCGAACGAACCGTGTCCCTGCTCCTGACGCTCGCCCTCGCCGCGGTGCTGCACGTGGCCCTGCTGGCGCTGGCGGAAGAACTGCACTGGAACCGCGGCACGCCGATCGGCTGGGTCGGCCACGTCACCCTCAACGCCATCGGCGTGTCCGTGATCCTGCACGTCGCGATCGGCCGCCGCTGGCCGCTCGCGCGCAAGAGCTGAGACCTACGCGGGTTTGCGCGCGACGTAGCAGAGGTCCTTTCTTCTAGTCCACTGTGGACGATGGAACCTACGCCGAGGAGAGTTTCCGGGTCAGCGCATGGGCTTCACGCAGCAGCAGCGCGCCCAGCTCGGTCAGCCGGTCCGGCGGGAAGCGGAACGCCACGCCCGTCAGCGAAAGTGCCCACGCCGGCGCGCCCGAGCGGCCGAAGACCGCGGCCGCCAGGCCCCAGCTGCCTTCGACGACCAGGCCCGGGTTGAGCGAAAAGCCCGTCTCGCGGGTGCGCGCGATGCGGGCCCGGAGCTCGTCGGCACTGTGCGCCGCGCCCCACCGCTGCGTCAGGTCGACGCGGCCGAGGTACTCGGCGATGTCCCGGTCGGGCAGGAAGGACAACACAACGAGCCCCGCCGAGACGACGCCGAGGGGGAAGCGCGCGCCCTCGTACAGGACGAACGAGCGGATCGGGAAGCTGCCGTCTTCGCGCAGCAGGCACACGGTTTCGTCGCCGCGGCGGGCGGAGAAGAACGCGCTCTCGCCCGTGGCCTCGGCCAGGCGGTGGACGCTCGCGCGGGCGTGCTCGGTCACGTCGTAGCGCTGGGCGGCGACCTCGCCGAGCAGGTACAGCTCCGGGCCCAGGTGCCACTGGCCGGTGCGCTGGTCGCGGTCCACGAACCCCTCGTCGCCCAGTGCGGTGAGCAGGCGGTGCGCGGTCGGGCGGGCCAGGCCGGCAGCGCGGGCGACCTCGGTGGTCGTCGAGCCCTGGCCGTGGGACAACGCGCGCAGCACCGCGGCCGCGCGGCCGACGAGGTGGTCCGGTGCGCTGGTCATGTCCACATCCTACGTTCGCTGAGTGAACGCCACAATCGATCGGTGACCGCCGAGTGAGAGGCCCGTGCACCACCGTTGACCAGGTCCGTTCACGTGCCGTTCAGTGGCCCGATCCGATCATTCAGTGGACGGGAGGAACACCTTGCCGACGATTCACCGCAGCGCCGCCGAAGCACTCGCGGGCGTGCTCACCGACGGCGCCACCCTCGCCGTGGGCGGGTTCGGCCTGAGCGGCAACCCCACGGACCTCATCGAGGCCGTGCGCGACTCCGGCGTGCGCGACCTGACTGTGGTGTCCAACAACATGGGCGTCGACGGCCAGGGCCTCGGACTCCTGCTCGAAAACCGTCAGGTGTCCAAAGTGGTCGCGTCCTACGTCGGCGAGAACAAGCTCTTCGCCCGCCAGCTCCTCGACGGCGAGCTCGACGTGGAGCTCGTCCCGCAGGGCACCCTCGCCGAACGCCTGCGCGCCGGCGGGTCCGGTATCCCCGCGTTCTACACGCCGACCGGCGTCGGCACTCCGGTGGCCGACGGCAAGCCCCACGCCGAGTTCGACGGCCGCACCTACGTGCTCGAACGCGGCATCGTCGCCGACGTGTCGCTGGTCCACGCCCACACGGCCGACCGCGCCGGCAACCTCACCTACCGCTTGGCCGCGCGCAACTTCAACCCGCTCGTCGCGGCCTGCGGACGCGTCTGCCTCACCGAGACGGAGATCCTGCTGGACGACTTCGTCGACCCGGAACACGTGCTGACACCGGGTGTGTTCGTCCAGCGGCTCGTCCTCGCGAGGAAACGGGAAAAAGCCATCGAGAAACGCACCGTCCGCCCGAAAGAGGTGGCTCACGCATGAGCTGGACCCGCGACGAAATGGCCGCCATCGCCGCGCGTGAACTGCGCGACGGCGACTACGTGAACCTCGGCATCGGCATCCCGACACTGGTCGCGAACCACGTTCCCGACGGCGTCCACGTGACGCTGCAGAGCGAGAACGGCATCCTTGGCCTGGGCCCGTTCCCGGTCGAGGGCGAGGAGGACGCCGACCTCGTCAACGCCGGAAAGCAGACCGTCACCGTGGCGCCGGGCGCGAGCTTCTTCGACTCGGCCACGTCGTTCGCCATGATCCGCGGCGGCCACATCGACCTGGCGCTGCTGGGCGCGTTGCAGGTCGCCGCCAACGGGGACCTCGCCAACTGGAGCGTGCCCGGCACGCTGGTCAAGGGCATGGGCGGTGCGATGGACCTGGTCGCGGGCACGAAACGCGTGGTCGTGCTGACCGATCACGTCGCCAAGGACGGCGAGCCGAAGCTGGTGTCGCGTTGCACGCTCCCGCTGACCGGCGCCGGCGTGGTCGACCGCATCGTCACCGACCTCGCCGTGCTCGATGTCACCCCGGACGGGCTGCGCCTGGTGGAAGTGGCGCCGGGGGAGGACGCGGCGGGCGTTCGCGCGCGTACCGGTGCCCCGGTGGCGTGAGACGTCACTGTCTTTTTGGAATGTTTTGTTGGACCGTTTTTCTGGAAACAGTGCCTTTTCGGTCCTGTTGTCGGGTGACCCGAATCTCCCTTGGTAATGACCGAGTGCGCCACCGCGAACTCAGAGTGGTCAAGAATTTTTACCACCTGTCAGAACAAGGGGAACCACGGTGCAGAAGAACAGACGGGCCGGAGTCTTCGGCAGATCCATCGCGGCTGCCGGTGCGTTGTCGCTGCTCGCGCTGGCGACGGCAGCACCGGCGAGCGCCGACGAGGCGCCGTCGACCGTGGACCAGGACGTCACGCAGCTCACGCAGGAAGTCGACGACCTGGCCGCCATCGTCTACGGCTCGGGGCTGAACAACGCCGACTCGCTCTTCGACTCGCCGGCCGGACCCGCCGCGGCCGCGCGGGGCTTCGCGGCGAGCGACCCGGCCGGCTGCACCGACGGCGCGCTGGTCACCTACGCGCGTGGCCTCGAGGCCGGCCTGACGCCGACCGAGGACCAGGCGTTCAACACGCTTTCGCTGCTCGTGGAGATGTACGCCGAGGGCGTGGAGACCGAGCAGACGGCCGAGCCGTTCGGGACCGACGGCCAGTACACGGCGCGCGCCGCGGCCACCATCACCAAGCTGCGCGCCTTCTGGGACATCGACAGCTCCGACATCCAGCTCGTCCCCTGGAAGGGCACCGACCTCGCCGATCGGGCCAAGATGACCAAGATGTTCGCCATCGGGTTCTCACCGGTGCGGGCGGCGCAGGCGGCCGTGCTCACCGACAAGGTGCTGGATGAGCTGCCGGTGTTCCAGAACGGCAGCAACCCGCTGCTGACCCTGAACTCCTACGCCGTGCCCGCCGGGTACCTGGGTGGCCGGCGCGTGGTTCTCGGCGACGGCGAGCTCGAGACGATGCGGATGCTCGGCGTCGAGGACGTGTCCGTGGAAGCGATCGTCGGCCACGAGTTCGGCCACCAGGTCAACTTCGCGAACGGCAACAACCCGGCCGACGAGTCGAGCGAGATGGGTCCCGACGCCTACGCCGGCTACTTCGTCGCGCACGCCAAGGGCATGGGCTTCAACGCCACCCTTCAGCAGCACGTCGGTAACCTCAACGCCGACATCGGCTCCTGCAACCGCAATCACGGCACTCCCGAGCAGCGCCGGGCCGCGGGCCAGTGGGGTGCGGACCAGGCCACGAGCCAGGCCGACCCGAACGAGATCGTCCCGTCGGGGACGATGATCGACGCCTTCAAGGCCGAGTACCCCGTGATCATGGGGTCCGCGGCGCTCGCGCGCAGCTGATTCCCCGGCGGCGGCCCGGTGTCGCGGCTCAGAAGGCCAGCGACACCGGGTACGCCGCCGCGAGGAGCACGATCACCACGCCGTTGAGGATCCGGTAGTCGCGCAGGATGCCGATGAACTCACGGATCGTGGCGCTGGGCACGTAGTACCAGGCGGTGTGGGAGCCGACGACCTGGCCGTTGACCTTGAGGCGCCGCGCGAGCATCGCGGTGCGGAAGGCGTGGAAGTTGTTGGTGATGAGCAGGCAGCGGTAGCCGGGTTTGCGCTCGGTCATCAGCTCGCGGCTGTAGAGCAGGTTCTCGCGTGTGGTCGTGGAGCGGTCCTCCAGCACGATCTCCTCGCGCGGAATGCCGTGGGCCACCAGGTAATCGGCCATCGCCTCGGCTTCCGGTTGCGTCTCGTCGGCACCCTGGCCGCCGGACGTGACGAGCGTGGGCGCCGCCCCTTGCGCGACACCCGCGTCGTACAACGCCCGCCCCCGGTCGAGCCGGCTGGCCAGCAGCGGCGGTACCGCGCCCCGGATCAGCCGCGACCCGTGCACCACGATGAAGTCCGCACCCTTCGTCGGCCGCAGCAGCCCGTAGCCCACGGAACACAACACGAACGCGGCGAACGCCAGGCTGAGGTAACCGAGCACAATGGACACACTGATGATCACCACCTCCACCGCGCGCGGCACCGCGTTCTTCCCGAGCACCAGCAACGCGGGCCCGAACGCGAACATCGCCAGCCCCGCGAGCAGCGACAGCAGGTTCCCCAGCCGACGACCCTCGCGGCGCACCATCTGCAGGCCGTTGAGCACGAGGAACGCCGGCAGCAGTACGGCGATCACGAGGAAGAACGCGATCGCCAGCACGCTGCCGTCGACCACGTCGTGCACCGCGGGGATGTCCAGCGACGCGAAGATCACCCCGACCGCGAGGAACAGCAGCCCCGCCAGCAACAGCACGCCGTTCAGCAACCGCCGCCGCTCGAAGCGGAAGCTGATCGCGAAGCCGGCGAAGAACGGGATCGACGTGAGCAGGTAGGCCACGCTCAGAAGATAAGGCGATCATGGCCTGGTGGGCGGGCTGTACAGCTTCCCGTTCGAGTGAACCGCGCCGGGCGCGGTCACCTCCGGCGCGGGACGCTGCCGGGTAGCCTTGCCGCCGTGATCCACCACGTGCAAGTGGCCTGCCCGGCCGGGGCGGAGGACGCGCAGCGCGCCTTCTACACCGGGGTGCTCGGGTGGCCCGAGCTGCCGAAACCGCCACTGCTCGCCCAGCGCGGCGGGTGCTGGTTCCGCGTGCCCGGCATGGGTGGGCCGGACGGGGAGCTGCACGTCGGCGTCGAACCGGACTTCCGGCCCGCGGCCAAGGCGCACCCGGCGTTCGTGGTCGACGTGGACGCCACGGCGGACGCGGTGGCGGCCGCCGGGCACCGGGTGGTGTGGGCGGACCCGGCGGAGATCCCCGGACGGCGCCGGTTCCACACGTTCGACGCGGTGGGCAACCGCCTCGAGTTCCTGGAAGGCTCACGCGCCGCAGAAAGCCGTCGCCGTGGCCGGTGGCGTGGTGCTGGGCGCCGGCACGTACCTGACTCAGCTGACGCCGCTGGGCTGGACGACCAACTCGATCGCCACCTGGTCCGCGCTCGCGTTCCTCGTCGGTTGTGCCGGCGGGCGGCCGTCGTGGCGCGTCGCCGCGCCGAGCCGGCTGCCCGGCCGGTGCCGCCACCAGGCCGCGCCGAGGCCGAACACGATCCCTGCCGAGGGCGGCTGGGACTGCGACGAGTCCCCGCAGGCGCTCGGTAAGCGCTTCCAGCTGCCGGAGCAGTTCGAGTCCCGCCGCGACGAGATCCTCGGCCGGCTCGAACCGATCGACATCTGAGGGCGACGGGGCCGGGCGCGCGCCCGGCCCCGGACCGCTCACTGGTGGTGGCGGGACGCGGCTTCGTCGACCTCACGCCAGATGGCCGGCGCCGTCGGCCTGCGGATCTCCTCCAGCACGTGGCCGACGAGGCCGACGGCCCGCGCCATCACGCCGATGCCCCGCGCGGCGCGCCAGTCGATGCCCAGCCCCGACGCGATGGCGCCGATCGCGCCGGTGACGTTGACCGGGAGCACCTTGCCCAGCGCGATTCCCGCCTGGCGCGCGACTTCCCGGATCAACGCGACCTCCGGCCCGGTGAGGCCGGCCTCGTCGAGCAGCGTGAACAGGCGTTCCGCCCGCGGGTCGAGCGGCTTGTGGATGGGGTGGCCGATGCCGGGGATGAGCGTCTTCGCGGCGACGAACCGGTCGACGATCGCGCCCGCCTCCGCGGCGAGGTCGCCTTCGAGATTCGCCTCCTGCACGTATCGCGCGGCCCCTTCGATGGAGCCGACGAACGTGGTCCCGAGCCCCAGCAGGCCGGCCGCGACCGCGCTCTGCAGCGAATCCGGCGCGCCGTAGTGCGTCAGCCGCGCGGCGATGGCGCTCGGCGTCATGCCGTGCTCGACCAGGCTGACGGTGAGCGCGTTGAACACTCCCGACTCACCCGGTGTCGGCAGGCGGCCTGTGAGCTCCAGGAAACCCATGTCGCCCAGGTTGACCTTGCCCACGAGGTCGTCGACCAGGTCGTGGCCGAACACCGTGATGCTCTTCGAGGTGCTCCAGCTGATGTCGGAGCGGAACTCCGGTGAATCACCCAACATGCGTGTTCCTTCCTTCGACGCTCAGGCTCGCTTCTCGAGCTCGCCGCGGACGACCTTTCCGGACGCGTTGCGCGGCAACGTCTCCGGCGCCACGAACCGGATCTCGCGCGGCCGTTTGTACTTCGCCAGCCGTTCTCCGCACAGCTCGATCAGCTCTTCCGCAGACACGGCCGTCTCGCCGGACCGGGCCACGAACGCGACCGGTACCTCACCCCACGTCGGGTCGGCGCGGCGGACGACAACGGCTTCGAGCACTTCGGGGTGGCGCAGCAGGGTGCGCTCGATCTCGGCGGGATAGATGTTCTCGCCGCCGCTCTTGATCAGGTACTTCGCGCGGTCGACGAAGTCCAGCGTGCCATCGGGGTTGCGCACGAACACGTCGCCGAGGTGGAACCAGCCGCCGCGGAAGTCGTGCGCGGTGGTGTCCGGGTCGTTCCAGTAGCCGCTGAACACCGTGGGCCCGCGCATGCAGATCTCGCCGGGCTCGCCGTCGGCGACGTCGTGGTCGTCCGGGTCGACGAGCCGGATCTCGCAGTAGCCGCTCTGCACTTTGGACAGTGACCGCGGCTCGACCCCGACGGCGAGCGCGTCACCCGAGGCCGGCGGACACCCGGTTTCGGTGGTGCCGAAGGTGTTCGCGAACGGCGCGCCGAGCAGCGCGGTGATCTCGGCGATCTCGTCCGGCCCGATGAGGTCCGGCATCACCCCGCACAGGCGCACCTCGGCGGGCGTGATCTGCTTGTCCCGCAATACATCTGCGAAGCGCCGGACGGTGCCGGGCATGAGCAGCAGCCAGCCGAGCCGTTCGGTGGCCACCACGTGGGCGAGCTCGGCCGCGTCGAAACCGTCGACGACCACGACCTTGCCGCCGCTGATGAGCGTGCTCACCGAGTTGTCGAACGCGCCCATGTGGCTCAGGGGCGACCAGGCGACGAACGCGTCGTCACCCGCGAGGCCGTACTCCGCGCGGGTGGCGGAGCTGCGCGCGATCTCGGCGCGGTGGCTGATGGCCGCGCCCTTCGGCACACCCGTGGTGCCGCTGGTGTAGATGATGATCAGGACGTCTTCCGGCTTCGCCGCCGACGGTTCGGCCCACGGGGGCGTCGCCGCGAGTTCCGCTTCGAAGGCCGCACCGAGCAGCAGCCGCGGCCGGGAACCCAGTGGTGCGGCGAACTTCTCGTCGGCCCGCGGCGAGGTCACCAGCACCGTGGGTTCGACGAGGTCAAGGCAGGCCACGAGCTCGTCGGCGCCCGCCCGGAGGCCGGGGCACGCGACGATTGCGCCCAGCAGCGCCACGGCGAGCGTGATCTCCAGGTATTCGGTGCGGTTCTCCGAAACCAGCGCCACCCGGTCTCCGCGCCGCACCCCTCGGCTCGCCAGCAGCGCGGCGATGCGGCGGCTGCGGTCGGCCAGCTCGCCGTAGGTCACCTGCCGCTCACCGGACTGCAGCGCGACGCGGCCGGGGTGCGTCCGGGCGCGGTCTTCGAAGAGCGTGCCCACCGTGCTGGCTGCGGCGTCGAGCACGAGGTTTCCCGTTGTCATGCGCGGTTCCCGTTCAGATCAGGGCCGAACCGGTGCGGCCGGACTCGGTGACGACGTCTTCGGCCGCGTCGTGCGGGCGTACCAGCAGCACTCCGACGATGCCGATCACGCTGGTCAGCGCCATCCAGCCGGCGATCGCCCACGGGCTCCCGTGCAGCCAGCCCAGCAACGCCGTGGCGATGAGCGGCGCGAGGCCGCCGCCCACGACGGTGCCGCCTTCGCGGCCGACGGAGATGGCGCTGTAGCGGCTGCGTGTGCTGAACAGCCCGGCGAAGTAACCGGCCTGGATGGCGTCGGTCGCCGCGCCTGCACCGGCGATCCCGACCGTGACGGCGATGATCACCGGCGCGACCCCCTTGCTGTCCACGAGCAGGAAGAACGGGAACGCGAACACGGCCTGGAAGAGCAGGCTGACGATCATCACGCGGCCGAAACCGAAGCGGTCGCCGAGGTGGCCGTAGACCGGGCAGAGCACGCACGCGACGGCGGCGCCGATGACCGTGGCCCACAGGATCTGCGATTTGCCGAGGCCGAGCTGCTTGGTCGCGTAAGTGAGGATGAAGACGGAGACGATGTTGAACGTGGCGTTCTGGCCGACCCGCATGAGGAAGATCGCGAGCATGTTGCGCGGCTGCTTGAACGCTTTGAGCAGCGGCGCGCGCTCCTGCTCGCCGGCCTGCTTGATGCGGGCGAACTCGCGCGTTTCCGGCAGGCCCTTGCGTACCCACAGGCCTACGCCGACGAGGATGACGCTGAGCAGGAACGGGATGCGCCAGGCCCACGACAGCAGCTGGTCGTTGTTCACCAGCGCGCCGATCACCACGTAGACGACCGAAGCGAGGATCAGCCCCGCGAACACCGCGCTGGACAGGAACCCGCCCCAGAACCCGGGCCGGCTGCTGCCGTTCTCCTTGGTCAGCAGCGCGGCGCCGCCCCACTCGCCGCCGGTGCCGATGCCCTGCACGATCCGCAGCACCACCAGCAGGATCGGGGCCAGCGCGCCGATCTGCCCGTAGGTGGGCAGGAGGCCGACGGCCAGCGTCGCCAGACCCATCGCGAGCAGCGTGATGACCAGCGCGTTCTTGCGCCCGATGCGGTCGCCGACGTGCCCGAAGATCGCCCCGCCGAGCGGCCGGGCGACGAACCCGGTGGCGAACGTGGCGAACGACAGCAGCGAGCCGTTGAGCGAGCTGGCCGACGGGAAGAACAGGCTCGGGAAGATCAACGCGGAAGCCGTGCCATAGAGGAAGAAGTCGTACCACTCGACCACGGTGCCGAACGTCGCGGCGATGGTCGCCCGTCTGGTCAGGTGTGCCGACTGTTCATGGGTTCGCACGCCGAGCCTCCTCGTTGAGCCGAAGCAGTGCTAAAGTTTCGCCTAGCGAATATTTTTCCGCTAGGCGGTAAACGGAGATTAGGAAGGGCATCGCGGCGATGTCAAGCGCGGACAAGGAACAGTTCGTCACCTCGCTGGCCAGGGGATTGACGGTGTTGCGGGCGTTCGGGCCCGATCAGCCCGAAATGTCCCTGAGCCAGGTCGCGGCCGCCACGGGCCTCAGCCCGGCCGCCGCGCGCCGCTTCCTGCTCACCCTCGTGGAGCTCGGTTACCTTTCGCAGGTGGACAAGCGGTTCGTCCTCACGCCGCGCGTGCTGGAGCTCTCGGCGGGCTACACACGCGCGATGAACCTGAGCAGCCTGGCGCAGCCGCTGCTGCAACGCGTCCGCGACGAGACGGGCGACAGCGTTTCCCTGACCGCCTTGGCCGGCACCGACATCCTCCACGTCTGCCACGCGCAAACGGATCGCTTGATGCGCTTCGCGATCACGCCGGGCGCGCGAGTGCCGGCGTACGTGAGCGCCTCCGGCCGCGCGATCCTGGCCCACGAACGCCCGGCCGTGGTCGATGCCTTCCTGGCGACCGCCACCCTCGCTCCGCGGACGGCTTCCACGATCACCTCCGTCGAGTCGCTGCGCGATTCACTGGCCCAGGCCCGCCAGGACGGCTACGCGGTCGTCGTCGACGAGCTCGACGTCGGCATCACCGCACTGGGCTGCCCGGTGTTCGGCGGCTCGGTGGTCGCGGGCGTCAGTTGTTCGACGGTTTCCGGGTACCTGCCGGTGCCGGAGTTCGTGGCCACGCGGCTGCCTTTGCTGAAGGAACTCGCTGCCCGGCTGGGCGAGGCGTTCGAGCGCTTTCCGGCGTTGCTGCATTCATTCGAAATGCACTGAGCGGCGCGCGAAAAGGTTGAGCCGGAGCGCCATTTTCCCCTGCCTGGCCCAGAACTTTCGTCGGTCGTTGTTGACGACCGGTCCGCTCGTACGACTTTCGGCTGGGTGCACCCGTCGAATGGTGTAGGCCATCTCGGGGGTCTTCGGTTGACGTCCGTTTCGGGGCCCGAGCCCGTCCTAAGGTGATCTTGATTTTCGATCTTGATCCCGGGTCTTTTCTCAGGAGGGGAACACCTGTGCCAAAACTTCCACGCACGCTCAGCAGAACTCTGGCCGCGGCGGGCACGCTGTGCGCGCTCACGGTGGCCACGGCCGTGCCGGCGTTCGCGGCCGAGCCGGCGCCGTCGACGGTCGAGCAGGACGTGACGCAGCTGCACCAGAACGTCGTGGACCTGTACAACGGCATGCCCGCGAGTGCGCGGGCCGGCGTCGACTCGTTGATCGACTCGCCGATCGACCACATCGGGCAGAAGCAGGGCAACGCGAAGCAGAAACCGGCAGCGGACTGCACCGAGGGCGCGCTGCTCACGTATGCGAACCAGCTCGCCTCGCAGCTCACGCCGGTCGAGGGGCAGGCTTTCGACGCGCTTTCCGCGCTCGGCCAGCTCTACGCTCAGGGCGTCGCCACCGACAAGCAGCCGCAGGTGTTCGGCACCGACGGGCAGTACACGGCGCGCGCCACCTCGGCCATTTCGAAGCTGCGCGGGTTCTGGGACATCGAGAGCTGGAACGTGCAGCTCGTCGCGTGGAAGGGCACCGACCTCGGCAGCCCGGCGAAGATGGCGCAGACCTTCGGCCTCGGCCTCGCCCCGGCGCGCGTGAAGGACGCGGCCGCGCTCGCCAACAAGGTGCTCTTCGAGCTCCCGGTGCTGCAGGGCGGCCGCAACCCGCTGCTGACGCTCAACGCGTTCTCCGCGCCCGCCGACAGCTTCGGCGGCAAGCGTGTGATGCTCGGCGACGGCATCCTCGACACCACCAACCTACTTGGCTTCGACGACGTCGCCGTGGAAGCCGTGCTGGGCCACGAATACGGCCACCAGGTCGACTTCGCCCACGACAACTTCCCGCGCAACGAGTCCGGCGAGATGGGCCCCGACGCGTACGGCGGCTACTTCGTCGCGCACGCCAAGGGGGAGGCGTGGGACGCTCGCACCCAGCAGGAAGTGACCTACCTCAACGCTTCCATCGGCGACTGCCAGCACAGCCACGGCACCCCGGACCAGCGCAAGGCCGCCGGCGCCTGGGGCGAGAAGCAGGCCACGAGCCAGGGCAACCCGAACAAGATCGTCCCCTCCGCGACGATGATCACCAAGTTCCAGAAGGAATACCCGAAGCTCGTCCCGCCGGCCACCGACCAGTCCCAGCTGGCCGCGGCGCACAGCTGAGGTTTGAACCAGCGGCCGCCCCCGGCGACGGGGGCGGCCCGCTCAGCTGTGGTCCACCGCGTAGCGCAGGTGCGTGACGTCCCGATCGGTCAGCTGCCGAACCTGCCGCAGCTCGACGCGCGTGTCGTCGAACAGCCGCCGCCCACTGCCGAGCAGGAACGGGACGAGGTGGATCTCCAGCTCGTCCAGCAATCCGGCGCGCAGCAACGCCTGCGCCGCACCCGCGCCGTGCACCAGCACCGCGCGCCCACCCGCGGCGGCCCGGGCCTCGGCCACGCACGCGTCGACGTCGGTGAAGAACCGCGCGCTGCCGGGCGGCTGGTCGTCGGGATCGACGTGGTGCGTCAGGACGTTGATCGCCACGCCGTCGTGGTGGTCGCCTTGCCACCGCCCGGCGAGCTCGAACGTCCGCCGCCCCGCGATCACCGCGCCGGTCGCCATGGCCTCCTGGTAGATCCGGCCGCTGACGCCGTCGCCGTGGCGGTCGTCGAGCCAGTTGAACAGCCGCCCGCCGCCCTCCCCGAGCTCCTGGCCGGGCCGGTCGTCGGGCCCGGTGATGAACCCGTCGAGAGACATCGACATGTACAGCCGGATGGGACCGTTCTTTTCGTGCGTCATGCGTCTGCTCCTTGTGTCGCCGGGTGCGGTCACGAGTACGTCGAACGGCGTTTCCCGAAATCGACACGCCTCCTGATTCAGCTCCAACACAGCTGAATTCCAGCAAAATTCTGCGTTGGACTCGCTGACCCGGCCGGGCGAATACTCAACGGCATGGACACCGAGACCACGGACCTCGTCCGCCTGCTGCGGCGCTTCGGCGTGCGCGCGCTGGCGTTGGCGGCGGTCGCGGCGCTCGTGGGCTACACCACGGTGGCCATGGCACTCGCCCTCGTCGGGTGCGGGCTGCTGTTCGCCAGGCCCAAGGTCACGAAAGCAGGTGCGCCAGAAGGGCCCGCGCAGCCGGGTTCGTCGGAGCCGGCCCCGGCCCGCCAGGTGGATCGCCCGGCTGAACGTGGGCTGCTCGATCCGGGCGAACGGCAGGCCGGACCGCTCGGCCACCGGCTCCGGCACGATGCTGACGCCGAGTCCGGCGGCGATGAGCTCCACCAGCAGCGGCATGTGCGTGGCCTCGCAAACGCGGTTCTGCCGCAGCCCCGCGTCGGCGAAGCGGCGCGCGACCATGGCCTGGATCCCGCTGCCGCTGAAGTCCAGGAACGGCTCGTCGTCGAGCTCGGTGAAGCGGACGCGGCGGCGCCGGCCCAGGCGGTGGCCGGGGTGGCACAGCAGCACCAGCTGCTGGCTCCACTGCGCGAAGCTGCTCAGCTCGTCGGTCAACGGCTCCTCGCCGGCGAGGAACGACAGGTCCAGCTCGCCGCTGGTGACCGCGGCTGCCAGATCGGGCACCAAACCCTCGCGCACGTGGATGCGCACGCCCGGGTACCGCGTACGGAACTCGCCGAGCTTGGCCGGCAGGTCCACCACCGTCAGCGTCTGGATGGTCCCGATCGACACGCGCCCGCTCGCCAGCCCCGCGACGGCCGCCACCTCGCCCCGCGCGGCCACCACGTCGGCGGCGATCCGGTGCGCCGCCGGCACCAGCGCGCGCCCGGCCTCGGTCAGCTCGACCCGCCGCGTGGTCCGCTCGAACAGCGGCGTGCCCAGCTCGCCCTCGAGCTTGCGGATCGACGCGCTCAGCGCCGACTGCACCACGTGCACCTCCTGTGCGGCCGCGGTGAAACTCCCGCACCGCACCACCGCGAGGAAGTGCTCGACCTGCCTCAGCTCCATTCAGCGATCCTAGTGCTCAATCATCGAGCAATGATCACCGAGTATTCGCGGGGCAGAGGAATAAGTTCCGAGCCGTTCGCCGCGCCGTCAATCCCGGGGTTCGGGCATCTGCGCAGGTAGTGTCCCTCGCCGGGGACAGGGAGGCGGTATGGCGCGGCCCAGCAGGGCGGTGATCAGGCGGCGAAGAACGGTGCTCGCGCTGAGCGTGGCGCTGGCCTTGACGTTGGTGGCGCTGCTGGTCTTCGACGACGCCCCCGCCCAGGAAGGCGGCGGCGCGAGCCCTCACGCGGCCGCGCAGCAAGCGGCTTGGCTGCACAAGCTGAGACCGGGGGAGAAGCCCCCGCAGTTCGTCCTCTTTTCCTTCGACGGCGCCGGATCCCACGAGCACTGGCAGCGTGTCCTCCCGCTGGCCAAGTCCGTGAACGCCCACTTCAGCGGTTTCCTCTCCGGCATCTACCTGTTGACCAACGACCAACGCGACCAGTACCAAGGTCCCGGCCACCGTCCCGGCAAGGCGTCCATCGGATTCGGCGGGTCGGACGAAGACGTGCGCACGCTCGTGGCCGATCTCAACACCGCCGTGGCCCAGGGGCAGGAAATCGGCACGCACTACAACGGTCACTTCTGCACCGGCGCCGAACCCAGCGTCGGACATTGGACGACCGCCGCGTGGAGAGCCGAGCTGGCGCAGTTCTTCCAGTTCGTCGACCAGGCGCGCGCCCAACGCGGCCTGAACGTCGACCCGGCCATGATCCGCGGCGGCCGCACGCCGTGTCTCGAAGGCGACTGGAAACAGGCCTTGCCCGCGATGCGGGAAGCCGGCCTGCGCTACGACTCCAGCCAGCCGTCCGAAGGCGTGCGCTGGCCCGAGCAGCTCGACGGCATCTGGGAGTTCTGGATGCCGTACGTGAAAGTGCCCGCCCTGAACAAAAAAGTGATCATGATGGACTACAACCTGTGGTTCCAGTTCAACCACGCCCGCGACGACGCCACGCGCACCGCCGAGTTCCGCGCGGACACGCTGGCGACCTACCGCGGCGCGTACCAGGCCGCGTTCGCCGGGAACCGCGCGCCGCTGGTCGTGGCCAACCACTTCAACGACTGGGCCGGCGGCGCGTTCGCCAACGCGACCGAAGACTTCATGGGTGAGGCCTGCACCAAGCCGGAAACGGTCTGCGCCACCTACAGCGAAGTGCTCCAGTGGCTGGAACTTCAGGACCCGGCCGTGCTCTTGCAACTGCAGCAGGCGCCGCCCGCGCAACCGTGAAGGTACCCACGGCGGTGTGTGGCCGGCGCGCTCCTGCGGTCGCCACGGTGGCGGCATGACGATCACACTGCAGGACGAGGTCGCTCTGGTCACCGGGGATCCCCGGCGGCAGGACGAATTTCGCCACACGCAGGCGTGCATCGGAATCCCACGGTAGCCCTGGGTGCGCGTCGAGGTCAATATCACTGCACGATGTTGTGTTCTCAAACTGGCAGCCATTGTGGACAGTTCACCCGGTCGGCCCCTCTTGTATTGCTTATTGTTGACGACCGTCGCGAGCGAGGCATATGGTGTGCGGCACTGAAAGCCCGCGGTGGCACGGACTTCCGTGCTGTTGTCAGCGGCAACCACCACGCACCGACAGGGGCGACGCATGACCTCTTCGACGACGATCCCGCAGACTCTCACCGTGATGGAGGCGTGCTTCACGCTCAATCCCGGTGTCGACGAGCAATTCTGGGCGGCGCAGGACAAGTTCGGTCCCGTGGCGGCGGCGTCGCCGGGGTTCCGCGCCGTGATCGGCGGGCCCATCGCCAACTCGCCGTGGCTGTACTTCTGCGGCAAGTGGTCGACGCCGGCGGCGATGGACGATTGGTACCACGACCGCGCGCACACGGCCGTGCAGAACAAGGCGCACCGGACGTGGTTCAAGTCGGTGTACCTGCGCAAGTGGCGCCTTCCCGCGGATGGCGAGGAGATCCAGGGCCGCGTGTTCTCCGAGATCGCCCTCGCGCGCCAGACCCCGCTGTCGGAAACCGAAGCCGCGCGAGTGCTGTCGGAGCTGACCGAAAGCCTGCCCGGGTTCGGGGTGCGGCCGTTCGAGACCGTGGTCGGCGAGTTCGAGGCGCAGCCGTTCCAGCTCGTCGGGCCGCTGCAGGAGTTCCCCGAGCTCGCGCCCGTGCGCTACCTCCTGCTCACGCACTGGGACTCACCCGCGGATCTCGACGCCTGGCTCGCGTCCCCCGGGGTCGCCGCGCTCAAGGAGCTCGGCGAGTTCGAAGCACAGCGCTACCTGCCGATCTTCCACGCCGCAGGCGAACGCGAGGGCCTCACCTCGGACGGCTTCCAGCGTGGCTGGGGCAGCGAGGCGTGACCGCGGCGACGCGGCCGGCAGCGCGAAGAACGCCGGCCGCGTCGAACCCCGGAATCAGGCGCCGAACCACCGGGAAAGCCGTGCCGCCAGCTCCTGCTGGTCCTCACCGAGCCACACGACGTGCCCGTCGGGGCGCAGCAGCACGGCGGGCGCGGCCAGCTCCTCGCTGACGTCCACGACGTGGTCCACGCGATCCGCCCAGCCCGCCACGGAAAGCGCGCCGGTCTGGTCGAGCAGCAGCCCGCGCCCGGCGTGCATCTGGGAGTAGAGCGGGCCGCGCTTCAGGTTCACGTTGCGCAGCCGCCGGCCGAGCAGGTCGGGGCCCGCGCCGAAGTCGTAGCGGATGCCGATCGCGGTGACCTTCTCGGTCAGGAACCGCCGCACTTCTTCGAAGTCCATCAGCTCCGACACGAGCCGGCGCACGGCCTGCGGGCCCGGCTCCAGCGACATCAGCTCCGCCTGGGCCCGCGTGTTGTTCAGCACGGACGCGGCCACCGGGTGCCGCTCGGCCTGGTAGGTGTCCAGCAGGTCGGCCGGCGCCCAGCCGTGCACCTCGGCTGCGAGCTTCCAGCCGAGGTTGAACGCGTCCTGGATACCGAGGTTGAGCCCCTGTCCGCCCATCGGCGGGTGGATGTGCGCCGCGTCGCCGGCCAGCAGGACGCGGCCGGATCGGTAGCGCTCGGCCAGGCGGGTGGCGTCGCCGAACCGCGACAGCCAGTGCGGAGAGTGCATGCCGAAATCGGTTCCGGCGGTCGCGCGCGTGGCCTCGCGAAGCTCCTCCAGCGTCGGCGGGCGAGTGCGGTCCTCGGCCACCTCGGGCGCGGGCGTGACGAGCCGGTAGCCGCCGGTCTCCAGCGGGCCGGCGCCGAACCCGAGCTGGGTCTTGCGGACCTCCGTCATCACGGCGAGCACCTCGTCGGCGGGCGCTTCCAGCTCCACCTCGCCCAGCAGCCACTCCTGCCGCGACGGGTCGCCGCGGAACTCGATCCCGAGCAGTTTGCGCACGGTGCTGCGGCCGCCGTCGCAGCCGACGAGGTAGCGCGCACGCAGGTGTGAGCCGTCGGCCAGCGCCGCCATCACGCCTTCGTCGTCCTGGCTCAGCCCGACGACCTCGTTGCCGTACCGCAGGTCGGCGCCGACCTCGAGCGCGTGCTCCCGCAACAGCCGCTCGACGACGGTCTGCGCCACGCCGAGCGTGTGCGGGAACGCGGTGTCCAGGTTCGGTGGGATCGGCTTGGCGATCCCCGCGAATCCCCCGATCGGGTAGGTCGTGCCGACCTCCAGGAACCGCTCCAGCAGCCCGCGCTGGTCCAGCACCTCCAGGCTGCGCGTGTGGAGCCCCAGCCCGCGCACGATCTTGCTCGGCTCGGCGTCGCGTTCCAGCACGACCACGGCCAGGCCCTGCAGCCGCAGCTCGGCCGCCAGCATCACGCCGGTCGGCCCGCCACCGGCGATGAGCACATCGATCACGAAACTTCCCCCGCTTCGGTTTCTGCTCCGGGCCGGACACCCCGGGTTCCGGCCACGGTCGACGATTGTGCGCCGTCACCAGGGTCTTGCCGCAAGCCCCGGGGTGCGGTATACGTTGGAAGTGGCAGGAGAAGTATTTCCTGCCTTTCTTTGTGTCCGAGCCTTCATATCCACGCTTCGATGTCCACGCTTTTATGTCCGCAGTGGACGGACACCGGAGCCAGTCGTACTCACGCGGCTCCCGGCACACGGAATACCCCATCCCGTATCCGGAGGTCAGGTGGCGGCGATCGGGCACGCGCTGGCGTTGGCGGGGTCGATGGCCTGGGAGATCCTCTGGGCGCTGATCCTCGGGTTCGTGCTGTCCGCCGTGGTGCAGGCGGTGGTGCGCAAGTCCACGATCGTGCGGCTGATGGGCGACGACCGGCCGCGGACGCTGGCGGTGTCGTCGCTGCTGGGCGCGGCTTCGTCGTCGTGCTCCTACGCGGCCGTGGCGCTGGCGCGGTCCCTGTTCTGCAAGGGCGCGGGCTTCACGGCGGCAATGGCGTTCGAGATCGGGTCGACGAACCTGGTGGTGGAGCTCGGCATCATCATGGCGTTGCTGCTGGGCTGGCAGTTCACCGTCGCGGAGTTCATCGGCGGGCCGATCATGATCGTGCTGGTGGCGGTGCTGTTCCGGCTGTTCGTGCGGCAACGGCTGATCCGCGCCGCGCGTGCGCAAGCCGACCGGGGTGTGGCCGGGTCCATGGAAGGCCACGCGGCGATGGACATGTCCGTGGCGGGCCAGGAATCGTTCCTGCGCCGCCTGGCTTCCGGCGCCGGGTTCACCGCGGTGGCGCACGTGTTCGTGATGGAGTGGGCGGCGATCCTGCGTGACCTGGTCATCGGGCTGCTCATCGCGGGCGCCATCGGCGCCTGGGTCCCCGATTCCTTCTGGCGCGCGTTCTTCTTCGTCGACGACCCGCTCGCCTCGGCGTTGTGGGGTCCGCTCGTCGGCCCACTGGTGGCGATCCTGTCGTTCGTGTGCTCGATCGGCAACGTCCCGCTGGCCGCCGTGCTCTGGAACGGCGGCATCAGCTTCGGCGGCGTGCTGTCTTTCGTCTTCGCCGACCTGCTGATCCTCCCGATCCTCAACATCTACCGGAAGTACTACGGCCTCCGCATGGCCCTGGTCCTGTTCGGCACCTTCTACGCGGCCATGGTCGTGGCCGGCTACGCCATCGAGCTCCTCTTCGGTGTCACCGGCCTCACCCCGACGGAGCGCACCGCCACCGTCGGGGAGAGCGGCATCTCCTGGAACTACACGACGTGGCTGAACATCGCCTTCCTGCTGCTCGCGGGCCTGCTGGTCGTCCGCTTCGCCCGGACCGGGGGCCGCTCGATGCTGCGGATGATGGGCGGCGCCCCGGCCTGAGCAGGGTGGGGCGGATGTGGCGCAGGACACTGTGCCGTTTCGATCTTCCAGCCCGGGGGTAGCTGATCTTTCGGTGCCGGGGGGACCCGAAGACCACGCGCAAGGAGGGAGTGCCGGCGGAACGCGATTCCGCCGGCACTTTCGTTTGCGGGGTCAGACGGCCACTCGCGCGTCCAGCTCGCGAACCTGGTGCTGCGCAAGGACGAAACCAGCTAGGGGGCCAGCTCCTCCGCCGAATCCTGCCCAGCCGTCGACGTCCGGCGGAGGAAGTCGGCGATCACTTCGAGCTCGGCGTCGGAATAACGGTCGCAGAGCTCGTCCATGCGAGTGTTCATGCCGGAGAAAACCTGAAACAGCTCGGCGTTGCGCTCGCGCACCCCGCGCAGCGTCACGGCGCGGCGGTCGGCCGACTCGGGGTCGCGCTCGCGCACGATCCACCCGGCCTTCTGCAGGCGGTCCAGGATGCCGGTCAGCGTCGCGGGGTGCAGCCCGGCGCGGCGAGCCAGCTCGGTCGGCGACAGTGGGCCGTGGCGGTTGATGAAGTCGAGGCAGGTCCAGTCGACGTCGCGCACCTCCACGCGGCCGCCGAAGCGGCGGTTGAGCAGCGACAGCTGGATGTTCAGGTCGCGGACGGCGTCCTTGACCGACGTCGTCAGCTGGCGTCGCCGCCGCGCCGTGGCCCGGTCTGGGCTCATGCCGCTGCCCCCTCGTGGTTCGTATGGAACCCGTAGGGTATCGCGGCCGACGTACCCCGGTTATCTACGTGTTAGATATTATATCGTTCTCGTAGAACTTGAGGTACGCTCGGCGGCATGAGCACAGACAGCTACCGCCGGATGACCAACACCATCAACAAGATCATCGTCGGACTGCAGCGCAGGGGGATCGCGTTCGGGCCGATGCAGCTGCTCACCGTGAAGGGCCGGCGCACCGGGCGGCCGCGCACGTTCCCCATCGCCGTCAACGAACTCGGCGGCGGCCGCTACATCTTCCAGGCCTTCCCGAAAGCGGCGTGGGTCGCCAACGTGCGCGCCGCGGACACCGTCACGCTCACGAGAGGTCGAAAAGCCCTGACCGCGCGGCTGGTCGAGGTCCCGGTGGAGGACCGGCGTCCGCTGCTGCGCCAGTTGGTCGCCACGAGTCCCGCCAGCGTCGGCAAACGCTTCGTGACGACCGGGCTGGCCGGGGCCGCTTCACCGGATGCCGTCGCCGAGTCGGCCCACCGGATCGCGGTGTTCCGCGTCGAACCCGCCTGATCCTTCTCTTGCACTGGGGGTTGGGCGAGCCGGGTGGTCTATCCGAAAAGGACGGACCAGCCGGCTCGCTCACGCGTCGACGACAGCCGCGCCGGACGCCGCGCGCTGAACCGCTAGGTGACCGGCGCCTACCGTGACACAGCAACGAACTTCGCGACTGCCTCCTCGGTGACCGGCGTGAAAACGTTGACGAGATTCCCGTCGGGATCCCGGAACAACAAGGCGCGGTTGCCCCACGGCATCGTCGTCGGCGGTGTCACCACTTCCTCCAGCCACTCACTCAACTCGGCGTACCGCGCGTCCACGTCGTCCACGATGAACTCGACGATCACCGACCGGTTCACCCCGGCCTCCGCCGACCCGGCCCCGAACAGCCCCACCGTGCGCGTGCTCCCGATCGCCAACGTGCCCGACGCGAACGCCACCTCGGCGAAATCGGGCGTACTCCACTTCGCCGCCTGCCCGCTGACCCGCTCGTAGAACGCGACGAGCCGCCCGACGTCGCCGGTGATGATCCGTATGGACGCGAAGTTCACTGGTTTCCTTCCCGCTGCTGCTTTCCGACCTGACCGACGCTAGACCCGATCGCGGACAAACCCGGTCCTCGTTCGCGAACGTCAGCCGGGAAAGTCAGCCGGGAATGACATGTCGACCGCGACGTCACGATTGCTGTGCGCCAAGGCCAACAGGAACACAAGCCCCGTCGCGGCGGCCACTCCGAGCGCGATCAGGAATCCGCCCAGCGTCGTGATCACGATCTTCGCGACTCGCTCACTCCGCACATCGTCTTCGCACACGCCGGAAATCTACGCAGACCGCCGTGAAAACCCCGGCTTTGTGGCGGTGACCGGCACCCACCTCCTGCGCACGGACGCCGCCGCCGTCCTGCAGATCCGTTGCGAGCCCGAGGATCCACACCGCCGTTCTCGCGCGCTTCGGCTGTCTCCGTGAGTGACCTCGATCAGGGACTCGGCAACGTACCGTGATCCGACGGCGTCCACATCGCGCCCAGAGGGGTCCGGAAATGGCACTCACCACCGCGGGCACGACCACCCGCCTCAGACAGACGACCGGCGGCCTTTCGTCGCGGGCCCTCACGGCCGTGCCCGCCTTCCCGGTCTGGGACCTGGCGGGGCTGCTCGGCAGCGTGGCCTGGGGGCTGTGGGTGGCCGCACTCGGGGTGACGATGCCGGGGAGGCGCCGACATGACGCGTAACGCGTCCCTCGTGACGTGGGTGCTCTGGACGGTCGGGTTTCTCGCCTTCCCGCTGGGCGGCGTGGCGGGCGGCGCCGTCGTCGGCCGGGTCGACAACCCGCTGGCCGCGCTTTTCGGCGGTGCGGTGACCGGGCTGGTCGTCGGCACCGGCCAGGCCCTCGTCAGCCGCCGGCGGCTCGACCCGCTGCGCTGGATCCCGGCCACCACCGTGGGCATGGGCGCCGGGTTGCTCCTCGGCGCGGTGGTCGTCGACTACGGCAGTTCCCTGGCCGACCTCGCGATCATGGGCGCCGTCACCGGCGTGCTCCTCGGCGCCGCGCAGCTGGCCGCCCTGCCGCGCGCCGCGCGCCACCGCTGGGCGTGGCCCGTGGCGATGCCCGTGCTGTGGTGCCTGGGCTGGGTGATCACCACCTCGGCCGGCATCGAGGTGGACGAGCAGTTCACGATCTTCGGTTCGGCGGGCGCCGTGACGGTCTCCGCTCTGACCGGCCTGCTGCTGCACTGGCTCCTGCCGTACCGGCAGCCGATTCACCCGGGCCGTGACCGGCCGTAGCCCCACTTCTGTCGGTGCGCCCCGGTAGCGTCCTCAGCCGTGGATGCTCGGAAGCGGATTCAGGAACTCGCCGATCAGATCGTGGTGCTGCGCGACGCGTACTACCGGGGCTCGCCGGTGGTGGCGGACGCGGAGTACGACGTGGTCGAGGACGAGTTGCGGGGGTTGATCGAGGCCAACCCGGCGTTGGCGCCCGACCCGAACCCGCTGGAGCAGGTGGGCGCGCCGGCGGTGTTGCACGCGCCGATCCGGCATTCGCGGCCCATGTTGTCGTTGGAGAAGGCGACGAAGCCCGAGCAGGTGGCGGCGTTCTTCGACCGCTTCCCCGGGCAGCCCGTCGTCGTGATGCCGAAGCTGGACGGCCTGTCGCTGGCGCTCGTCTACGAGCAGGGCCGCCTGGCGCGCGCCGTCACCCGCGGCGACGGGACGACCGGCGACGACGTGACCGTCCTCGTCCGAGCCCTGACCGACGGCGTGCCCGACCGAGTCGAGGCGCCCGGCCGCGTCGAAGTGCGCGGGGAGGCGGTGATGCTGCGTTCCACGTTCGCGGCCTACAACACCGCCCACCCCGACAAGCCGCTGATCAACCCGCGCAACGCCGCCGCCGGCACCCTGCGGGCGAAGGACCCGGCGACGGTCGCGGAGCGGCGGCTGCGGTTCTTCGCCTTCGATCTGGACACCGACCCCGACAGCGCGGACACCGACCTCGCCCGCGCCCTCCAGACGCTCGGCTTCACCGCCGCCGACATGCGTCGCTGCGCCGACGCCGAGGCCGCGCAGGCGGTGATCACCAAGATCGAGCAACAGCGCAACGATCTCGACTACGACCTCGACGGCGCCGTCCTGCGTCTGGCCGACCGAGACGCCTACGCCGCCGCCGGCACGCGGTCGAGCTCGCCGCGGGGCGCGCTCGCGTTCAAGTTCGCCGCCGAGGAGAAGACCACGGTGCTGTCCGATGTGGTCTGGGACGTCGGCAAGACGGGCAAGATCGCCCCGGTGGCCTGGCTCGAGCCGGTGTTCGTGGGCGGCACGACCGTCACCCGCGCGACCCTGGCCAACCAAGAGGTCATCCGCGCGCGCGGCATCAAGATCGGCGACACGGTGCTGGTGCGCCGCGCGGGCGACGTGATCCCGTTCGTCGCCGGCGTGCTCGACGCGTCGAAGCGCACGGGCGCGGAGCGGGACATCGTTCCGCCTACCCGGTGCCCGTCGTGCGACCAGCCGCTGACCGAGCAGGGCAACAGCCGGGAACTGTTCTGCACCAACGTCGCCTGCCCCGCCCAGACCGTGCGCCGGCTGATCCATTGGGCCTCCCGCGCGGCCGCGGACATCGACGCCATCGGCGGGGTGTGGATCGAACGGCTGGCCGAGATGGGGATCCTGGAGCACCCGTCCGACTTCTACCGGCTGACCAAGGAACGGCTGCTGGAGTTCGACCGCATCGGCGAGGTCTCGGCCACGCGCATGATCGAGTCGATCGACGCCAGCCGCCGGGTCGGTCTGCGCCGCGCCTTGATCGGGCTGGCGATCCCGATGGCGTCGGAAGGCACCGCGGCCCGGTTGTGCCGCGCGGGCTTCGGCTCGCTGGAGGCCGTCGCCGAGGCCGGTGAAGACGGGCTCGTGGCGGTCGAGGACATCGGGCCCAAGGTCGCCGCGTCGCTGATCGAGCACCTCACGCGGCTGCGGCCCGAGCTCGACCGGCTGCGGGAGCGCGGCGTTTCGCTGGACGTCCTGGAAGAAGACCTCCCAGCGGTCGTGGCCGCCGGCGCGCCGCTGGCCGACAAGACGGTGGTGATCACCGGCGGGATCAGCGACCCGCGGTCGGGCGAGAAAGTACCCCGCCCGACCTTCCAGCGGCTGTGCGAGCAGGCCGGCGCGACCACCGCGTCGTCGGTCTCGGCGAGCACCGACCTGCTCATCACCGGCGCCGACGTCGGCGCGAGCAAGCTCACGAAGGCGGAGAAACTCGGTGTCGAGGTCGTCGATCAGGGTGTGATCTGGCAACAGCTGATCGAGGCCGGGGTCGTCTAGCCGGGGGTGCCGTGGCAGTTGTCCTCGGTGGGCATCGGTTTGTTCGGGTCGAACCGGCCGGGCTCGGGGGACAAGGACGTGGCGGCGTAATCGCGGTCGCTGAACGCGGGTGTGAGCCGATCGTCCTTCCCGCACGCGACGCTGGTGAAGTACGGGTCGAACTTGTCCACCCACAGCCCGCGGCTCGAAGCCCGCCAGTGCGATCCGCTGCGCACCGCGTAGTCGGCGTCGACGCGGACGAACGGTTCCAGGTCGGCCGGGCCGTCGACCGGGTGCTCGCCGGGGTCGAACGCGTAGGCCACCACGTAGGTCGCGTGGATCAGCAGCTCACCGGCCTTGCCCGGCTTCACCGTCATCGACCCGGTCATCCTCGGCGAGACGGGCAGCAGGTGATAGCCATCCGCCAGGTAGATCACGAAACTCTGGGGGTTCGCCCGCGCGTCCGGTCTCTCGTCCGGCGCGAGCAGCCCGATGTACTTGGCCGGGTTGTGGCGATCCACCGTGTCCGGGTCGAACTGCGCCACGGCGATCGCCTGCTTCACCTGATCCTCGGCCTGCCCGACCTGCTTAGCCGAGAACGAGCCCACCTTCGCCGCCGCCGGCACGGTCAGCCCCGCGATCCCCTCGGCCCAGTTCTGCGCCGGCGTGCCCTCGAACGGCCGCGTCAGGTCGACGTGCCCCTCGTCGGGCAGCTCGGTCGGCGCCGCCTCCGTCGTCGCCACCGCGACCGACGCCGGCGCGCCGACGTCCGCATCGGTGCTCTGCTCGGCCGTCGACTTCCCCCATACGTAGAACCCGACCCCGGCGCCCGCCACGACAACCACCACGACCGCCGCGGTCGTCAGCCCCTTGCGCCACTTCGCCCGGCCGCGGTTACGCCGCAGATCGACCCACGCCTCCTTCTCGGCGTGCCGCCGCCAGTCCGGGTCCATCAGGTCCGGATGGTTCTCGATGTCGTACTCGTCCACTGTGTACCACCCAACCTCGTTGGCCTCGCCGCAAAACATCGCCGGCGGCGATCGGTCGTTACGGCCCGGGGAGTACGAGACGGCAACGTTTCGGACACGTCTCAGGAAGGGCGGCCTCGGCCACTGTGGACATTGCTCGACCGGCTCGCCGGAGAGCCATCGAGGGCATTGCCCGCCGTCCGATGGCCGAGCTGCTAGCTTCCGCGCCATGGTGGACCACCGCGACAGCGCAGCTCTCCGGACGCTGATGACCCACGCCGGCAGCGAGATCCTGCTGTTCGGCATCACGCCGCCCCGCCTGAGTACCGCGCCCGAACGGATCCGGGAGATCACCGCGGCCACGTTGGCGCGGTTGGACTCCCTCGGCGTGGACGGCCTCGCGCTGTACGACATCGACGACGAGAGCGACCGCAACCCGGCGGAGCGGCCGTTTCCGTACCTGCCGACCCTCGATCCCGCCGTGTACCACGAGGAATACCTCGGCGAGTGGAACCGGCCCGCGGTCGTCTACCGCTGCGTCGGCAAGTACACCGAGGCGCAGCTGCGGAGCTGGCTGCGGACGGCCGACACCGACCGCGTGCTCACCGTGTTCGTCGGCGCGTCTTCGAAGGACAAGGCGGTGCGGACCCGGCTGTCCCAGGCGCAGGCGCTGCGCCGGGACGTCCGGCCGGATCTGCTGCTCGGCGGCGTCGCCATCACCGAACGCTCCGACGAGCACCTGCGGTTGATCACCAAGCAGCAGGCGGGCTGCGCGTACTTCATCTCGCAGGTGATCTACAGCTCCGACGCGGCGAAGAGCATGGTCTCCGACTACTACTACGCCTGCCGGGAGCGGCAGCTCGAACCGAAGCCCGTCCTGTTCACGCTCTCGGTGTGCGGCTCGATGAAGACGCTCACCTTCCTCAAGTGGCTGGGTGTCCACGTCCCCCGCTGGCTGGAAAATTCCCTCCGCCACGCCGACGACACGCTGGCCGAGTCCTACGAGCACTGTCTGACGACCGCGCGCGACCTGATCGCCTTCTGCCGCAGACTCGGTCTGCCCTTCGGCTTCCTGGTGGAAAGTGTGTCGATCCGCAAGGCCGAGATCGAGGCATCGGTCGCTCTCGCCGGTGAGCTGAGCGGGCTGCTGGAACGGGGCGGGAAATCCAGCTGAGAGCTTGACTGCGAGGCGCTCCTTCGCACTCCGTCAGTCAGCAGCAGCGATCCCCGCCGCCAACGCCAACGCCGCGGCCTCACCCCGCGAACTCACGTCGAGCTTCTTCAACACCCCCGCCACATGGAATTTCACCGTGCTCTCCGTGATGCCGAGAGCCTCGGCGATCGACTTGTTCCGCTGCCCCCTCGACACAAGACGCAGGACTTCCAGCTCGCGCCGGTTGAGCGTCGACAGCAGAGCGTCGTCCGGCTGGTCCGAGTCGGGCTCGAACGGCAAGGCGATGGCGACGCGGCTGCCCCAGCCGGGGACGGCGTCGACCTCGACGGTGGCGCCGAGGGTTTTCGCGCGGCCGTCGAGTTGGCGGCGGAGGCCGGTGGCGTCGAGGTGGCCGGATTCGCGGTCGCGGATGTCGAGGTACAGCGCGGTGGTGTCGGTCGACCAGGCGATCCTGAGGCGGGTCAGGTCGGGCTGGGTGGTGAAGGCCAGCACCGTCGTGCAGGTCATGGCGCGGGCGGCGTGGGCGATTTCGCCGGGCAGCGGGTGCGCGTCCTTCGGCGGGGTGACGAACTCCAGCTCGGCGTCGTGGTGGCGGAGCATCTGCCGAACTTCGCGGCGGAGCCTGGTGAACGCGCTGTGGGCCGGCTCTTCGGACAGGGCGCGCTCGGACGTCTGCGCCGAGCGCAGGGCCACCAGCGCGGCCGAAGCGGAGTCGGTCGCGGCGAGGCGGGCGCGGTGGTCGTCCAGGCGGGTGGAGCGCAGCGCGGTCAGGACCGTCACGAGCGCGGTTTCGTGGGCCGCGGCCATTTCGGCGATCGTGCGGGCTCGTTCGGTCGAGGCCGCGCGGGACTCGGCCAGGTAGTCGGGGCTGGCTTGCGCGACCTGCTGGCGGATGGAGGTCGCGACGATCCCGAACAGCGCACCCAGCAGTGCCGGCTGCGGGCACTTCGCGCGAGGGGACCGCGGGACGAGCACGAGCAGGGTGCCGCCGGCGTCGAGCGCGGCCCAGACGGCGCGGTCGGCGCCGCCCAGCTCGGCGTGCGTGGTCAGCCGGCTGTCGGGCGGCACGGTGGCCTTGAGTTGCTCGAGCTCGGCGATGGTGATCTTTTCGGTGATCGCCGTGGCACCGGCGACCTTGCGCGGGCGGCCGGTGCACTCGAGGGTGAAGATGACGAGCGCCTGGTGCGGCCAGCGGTCGGCGAGGAACCGCGAGAACCGTGCGGCGATCTCGCGCAGCGGGCCCTCGACGACCTCCCGCAGCTCGGTCAGCTCGATGGGGTCGGTCACCGGAATCACGATAACGACCGCGGGCCCTGGCCGGAAGACCAGGTTTCCCTCGACCAACGACCAGGTCGCAGCCACGGTCACCCGTTCTAGGGTCGCGTCAGGCATGCGTTGCCACGCATGACTCGGGCCGGTGACCAACGGAGGTTTCAGGGAAATGCCACAGCAGGTGCGCGGGGTGATCGCCCGGTCGAAGGGCGCGGCGGTCGAACTGACCGACATCGTGGTCCCGGACCCCGGCCCCGATGAAGTGGTCGTCGCGATCGCGGCGTGCGGCGTCTGCCACACCGACCTGACCTACCGCGAAGGTGGCATCAACGACGAGTTCCCGTTCCTGCTCGGCCACGAGGCCGCCGGCACCGTGGAGAGCGTCGGTGCCGGGGTGGAGTCCGTTCAGCCGGGGGACTTCGTCGTCCTCAACTGGCGCGCGGTCTGCGGACAGTGCCGGGCGTGCAAACGCGGCCGCCCCCAGTACTGCTTCAACACGTTCAACGCGACGCAACGGATGACGCTGACCGACGGCACCGAGCTGACCCCGGCGCTGGGCATCGGGGCGTTCGCGGACAAGACCCTCGTGCACGCCGGGCAGTGCACGAAGGTGGATCCGACCGTGGACCCGGCGGTCGCCGGCCTGCTCGGCTGCGGCGTGATGGCCGGGCTCGGCGCCGCGGTCAACACCGGCGGCGTGGGCCGCGGTGACTCGGTGGCGGTCATCGGCTGCGGGGGAGTGGGCGACGCCGCTATCGCCGGTGCCCGCCTCGCCGGCGCGACGACGATCATCGCCGTCGACCGCGACGACCGGAAGCTCGCCTGGGCGCGCGACCTCGGCGCGACGCACACCATCAACGCCGCCGAAAACGACGCGGTCACCGCCGTCCAGGAGCTGACCGGCGGCTTCGGTGCCGACGTCGTGATCGACGCGGTCGGTCGTCCCGAGACGTGGCAGCAGGCGTTCTACGCGCGTGACCTGGCCGGCACCGTGGTGCTCGTCGGTGTCCCGACCCCGGACATGCGGCTGGAGATGCCGCTGCTCGACTTCTTCGCCCGCGGTGGCTCGCTGAAGTCGTCCTGGTACGGCGATTGCCTGCCGGAGCGCGATTTCCCGATGCTGATCGACCTGCACCGCCAGGGCCGGCTGCCTCTGGACAAGTTCGTCACCGAGCGGATCTCCCTCGACGACGTCGAAAAGGCCTTCCACACCATGCACGCGGGCGAGGTGCTGCGGTCCGTGGTGATCCTGTGAGCGGCGCGTTCCGGATCGACCGCGTCGTCACGTCGGGCGTCTTCGAGCTCGACGGCGGCACGTGGGACGTGGACAACAACGTCTGGCTCGTCGGTGACGACGACGAGGTCGTGGTCGTGGACGCCGCGCACGACGAGAAGGCGATCACCGCGGCGGTCGGCGACCGCAACGTCGTCGGCATCGTGTGTACCCACGGCCACAACGACCACGTCACCGTCGCCCCGCAGCTCGGCGAGCACCTCCACTCGCCGGTCCTGCTGCACCCGGCCGACCGGGAGCTGTGGGAGCTGACCCATCCCGGGCGGCGGTTCTGGCGAGCCGAAGACGGCGAACGTATCGCGGTCGCCGGCACCGCACTGGAGTTCATCCACACGCCCGGGCACTCACCCGGCTCGATCTGCCTGCACCTGCCCGAGGCCGGCGCCCTGTTCACCGGCGACACGCTGTTCGCCGGCGGCCCCGGCGCGACCGGCCGCTCGTTCTCGGACTTCCCGACGATCATCTCGTCCATCCGGGACCGGTTGCTCGTCCTGCCGGCGGGCACCCGAGTCCACACCGGACACGGCGACGGCACGTCGGTCGGCGACGAATCACCGCACCTGGACGAGTGGATCGCCCGCGGCCACTGAGCGGGCCGGGCACCACGGGCGCAGGTTGACCCCCATCGGGTTCGAACTCATCATGGGCAGAACCGTCGACCGGGCAGCGCTTGCCTGATCGTTCAGCCGACCCGTGGAGGCGCCGTGGCCAAGGCGAGAGCTCGTGGTGGCAACGTTCCCTTCACCGCGACCAGCTTCGTCGGCCGGCGTCAGCAGCGCAAGGAAATCCGCGACCGGCTCTCGGCCGGCCGGCTCGTGAGCTTGATCGGCCCGGGGGGAGTGGGCAAGACCCGGTTGGCGTTGCAGTTCGCCGACGAGATGAACCACCTTTTCGAAAACGGCGTGTACTTCGTCGAACTCGCGTCCGTCTCGGACGGAGGCGATGTGCCGGCGGCGGTCATCCACGCGCTGGGGATCGCGGACCAGTCGAATCGCGACGCCACCGCGAAGCTGATCGACCACCTTCGCGATCGCGAGATCCTGCTCATCCTCGACAACTGCGAACACGTTCTCGCCGGGGCCGCCCGCGTCGTCCACGAAGTACTGCGGCATGCGCCGGCGGCTCGAATTCTGGTCACCACGCGAACGTCGTTGACCGTGACGGAAGAGCTGCTCTACCCGGTGCCTCCGCTCACCGTGCCCGATGACGCGGAGCCGGTCAGTCTCGAGTCCCTGGCGCAGTTCGAGTCGATCCGGCTGCTCCAGGAACGGGCCGTGGCCGCGTCTCCCGGGTTCGTCCTTGGCGAGCACAATGCCGCCGCCGCAGCGCGGTTGTGCATTCAGCTGGAGGGAATTCCGCTGGCCATCGAGCTGGCGGTCGCCCGGATGCGCATCCTTTCGCTCGACCAGATCCTGGACCGGTTGTCGGACCGGTTCGGGCTGCTCACCACCGGCAGCCGATCGGCCGCGCCGCGCCAGCAGACCCTCCGGTCGCTCGTGGACTGGAGTTTCGACCTCTGCACGGAAGCGGAACGCCGGCTGTGGGCGCGCCTCTCCGTTTTCGCGGGCAGTTTCGACCTGACGGCGGCCGAAGGCGTGTGTGGCGACGACGGCGGTCCCACGCTCGATCTCCTGAGCTCCCTGGTGAACCAGTCCGTGTTGAACGTGGAGCACCAGGAATCGTCGAGGCGTTTCCGGATGCTGGAGACCATCCGCGCGTACGGCGCGGAGGTCCTCGAGCGCACGGGCGACTCGGCGCGCTTCCGCGTCCGTCACCGGCAGTACTTCCTCGACGTGGTCAAGGATCTGGAACGTTCGTGGAGCGGGCCCGGCCAGGCCGCCTCGGCCAAGTGGATGCGCGTCGAGCGGGAAAACCTCCGCGCCGCCTTCGAAACCGCCGCCCCGGGCGGCAACTACCAGCTCGATCTGGTCGCCGGACTACGTTACCGCTGGTACGCCGACGGGTACATCGCCGAGGGCCGCAGCTGGGCGGATGAGGCGCTCGACGCGCCGGAAGGCGACCGAGTGACCAGCTCGGCTCGGGCGAAAGCGCTGTGGGTCGCCGCGAGGGTAGGCCTGCTCCAAGGCGACCAGGCGGCAGCCGCGCAGCGCCTCGACGAGTGCGAAGCGCTGGCAGCGCGGCTCCACCTGGCGGATGCGGCCGCCCAGTGCCGTGGGCTACGGGGACTCGCCGCGCAGCTTCGGGGCGACCTCACCGAGGCCGAGCGGCACTTCGAGGTCGCACTGCGAGAGCTCGCCGACGTCGGCGAGACCCCGGAATGGCTGATGGCGTCCTTCGAGTACGCCGTCACGCTTTCCCTCGCCGGCCGCAGCGCGGACTCGATGGCCGTCAGCACGTCGGCGCTGACCGTGTGCCGCCGGCGGGACGAACGCTGGGCGCGTTCCTACCTGAAGTGGAGCCAGGGCCTCGACCAATGGCTACGAGGCGACTGCGCCGCGGCGCAGACGACTGCGGTTGACGCGCTTCGCGACCACCGCGATTTCAATCCGTCCTTGGGCACCGCGTTGATGACCGAGCTCCTGGCCTGGATCGCGGGGTCGACCGGTCAGTGCGAGCGAGCGGCACAACTGCTCGGCGGCGCCCGAAGCCTTTGGCAGCGCACGGGTACGGAACTGGTGGCGTTCGGGTCGAAGCTCACCGGCTACCACTCCGCCTGCCTCGCTCGCCTCGAACAGACCATGCCGGCCCGCGCCCTGACCACCGCGATCGAGACCGGGGCCAAGCGATCTCCGACGGGAATCATCGCCTACGCTTTGGCGGAACAGATCGCCGAGCGGACCGCCGGCGACGAACCGCCCGCGCTCACCAGCCGGCAACAGGAAATAGCGGCGCTGATCTCGAAAGGGCTGACCAGCCCCCAGATCGCCGCGGCTCTGGTGATCTCCGCACGCACGGTGGAGAGCCACATCGACAACATCATGACGCGCCTGGGATTCAGCTCGCGCAGCCAGATCGCATCTTGGTACGTCGCCCAGTCGCTCTGACCGGACCCACCATACGAGCCAGGCCGGGTCCGCTTGTCCGGCGGCGCCCGAGTTGGCCTGGACTATCTGGCCCCATTCGAACCGGTCAGGCCGTGGCTGGATCAGCCGCTTTGGCCGCTCGCTCGATTTCCGCGCACCGGCTCTCCCAGAAGGCCGCGTCCTGCCCCCGCCGGGCCAGGCCTTCCGCGTCCATCTCGACCTCGCCGTCCAGCTGTTCGCGGAGGATGTCGGCGTGCCCGGCGTGGCGACTGGTCTCCGTGAGCACGTGGACCAGAACGTTGAACAGCATCACGTCAGGACGTGGCCACCAGGGCACGTAGCCGGGTGAGTCGATGGCGAGAGCACCGATTGTCGCGTCGGAGTTTTCCCAGACGCGTTGGTAGCGGCTGGTGATCTCCTCGCGTGTTTCGTGCTCGGTCGCCCACATGTCGGTACCACGCTGTTCGAGGTCGTCCCAGCGGGGGAAGGACTCGGGGAACGGCCGACCGAAGACCTCGCCGAAGTACCGGGACTCCCACACCGACAGGTGCTTGACCAGGCCGAGGAGGTTGGTTCCGGTCGAGGTCAGGGGACGACGGATGTCGTACTCGGACAGCCTGTCGAGCTTCGCGAGCATCACCTCGCGGATCTCGCGCAGGTCACCGTGCAGGTACTCCTTCGCGAAATCATCGATCACGAGTACGAGCATGCACCAACAGCTCCGCATCCGGCCCGCAAGGAACTCTGTGGATTCCCGGCCCGAACACCCGCAAGACGCGGTGGACCCGGCCCGTCTCGTCTCGTCGTACGTCCCCGACACATTCCGTTGCACCACTAGACCGCGCTGGTCAAAGCCGCTACGCCGGCAATTCCCGATACGGACATCCGTAACTTCCGTACCGCCCCCCGTGATCTCCCCCATGTGCGTGGTCCCACAGTGACCGAGATTACAAGGGCTGCCAGTCAGCGACGCGCGAACCGGCCGAGGCGCCGACGTGCGGTGGTGCAACGAAGCACACGTCGGGGCACCCGGCGAAATCCGAAGGAGTCCCCATGGCATCGCCGTTCGAGGCCGGACACTCCGGTCAACAGCCCCGGTGGGCGGACCCCGGGAACCAGGCGCACGACGACCTCGTGATGGAGGTCAAGGCGAAGACGCCGATCACCGACACCATCACGCAGGTGACCCTCGTCCGCTCCGACGGTCGTGACCTCCCCGCGTGGACGCCGGGGGCGCACATCGACCTCGTCCTCGGACCGGACCTGGTCCGGCAGTACTCCCTGTGCGGCAAGCCGAGCGACCTTCGTTCGTGGCAGGTGAGCGTGCTGTACCAGCCCGACGGCCGCGGCGGCTCCGCACTGGTCCACCAGGAAGTGCGTGAAGGCGAAAGCATCACCGTTCGGGGGCCACGCAACAACTTCCGGCTCGTCGAAGCACCCCGGTACCTGTTCATCGCCGGCGGAATCGGCATCACCCCGATCCTCCCGATGATCGAGTCGGTCGATCGGGCGGGCGCCGAGTGGTCGTTGGTCTACGGCGGCCGCAGCCGGGGCAACATGGCGTTCGCCGACGACCTGTTGCAGGCTCACCGCGACGGCGTGACCCTGGTTCCGGAGGACACGCACGGCCGCATCGATCTGGCGGGCATCCTCGCCGGAGTCGCGTCCGGTACCGCGGTGTACGTGTGCGGCCCGGAAGGGCTGCTGTGCGCGGTGGAGGCGATGGCCGCGGATCTCGGAATCGCCGGCCAGATCCACCTGGAGCGGTTCACGCCCAGGAGCCAGCTCGACGATACCGTCCTCGACAATTTCGAAGTCGAATTCGTGCGAAGCGGAATCACCGTTTCAGTCGGGCCGGAGGATTCGATTCTCGGCGTCGCGCGGGCGGCCGGCATCCCGGCACCGTTCTCCTGCTCGGAAGGCACGTGCGGGACCTGTGAAACGAACATCGTGTCGGGCCGGGCGGACCACCGCGACTCGGTTCTCAGTCCCGCGGAGCAGGAAGAGAACAGCACGTTGATGATCTGCATCAGCCGAGCCGCGTGCCCGAAGATCCAGCTCGATCTCTGATCGCACATCGAAGAGGAAGGCTGCCCATGGACAGCGCTGTCAGCAGCAACGAACCGGCGACCGGGTGCCCGGTCGCGCACACCACCGCGGGTTTCTCGTTCTTCGACCGTGAATACCAGGAGAACCCGGGAGCCTCGTTGGCTTGGGCTCGCGAGAGCCAGCCGGTGTTCTACAACGACGACTCGGACTACTGGGTCGTCACGCGACACGAAGACGTCAAATCTGTTTTCAGCCAGTTCAACAAGTTCTCCGCGGCCATTACGCTGACGCCGGTCACACCCCCTTCCGAAGCGGCGGGCGCGCAACTCGAGAAATACGGCTTCGCGCCCTGCCCCGTTCTCGCGGACTCCGACCCGCCGATGCACCGGCAGTACCGCCGGCTGAACGCTCCGGCGTTCATGCCCGATCGGATCGACCCTCTCGCCTCCTACATCCGGCAGACGACGAACGACTACATCGACCGGTTCGTCGAGCGCGGCCACGCCGATCTCATCGCCGACATGCTCTGGGACATCCCGTGTCTGGTCGCGTTGCAGTTCCTGGGGATTCCTGAGGAGGACGTCGACACCGTACGCAGGCTGGCCACGTCGATGACCGAGTTCGTCTGGGGACGGCCGAGTCCCGAGGAGCAGGTGCGGGCCGCCGACGGGCTCGGCCAGTTCTGGGCGATGGGTGAGCGCGTGATCGGGAAGCTCAAGGAGCTCGACGACCCGCCCGGCTGGCTGGGCCACGCGATCAAGATGCAGCGCGAACACCCGGACGTCATCTCCGACACCTGGCTGCAGACCAATGTCATGGGCGGCGCGATGGCGGCCCACGAAACCACGACGAACGCCACCGCGAACGCGGTCGTGACGCTGCTGAGGAACCGCGACCAGTGGGATCGCCTGTGCGCGCAGCCGGCGCTGATCCCCGGCGCGGTCGAGGAATGCCTGCGGCTCAACCCCTCCGTGGCCGCCTGGCGCCGGATCGCGAAGGAAGACGTGCGTGTCGGCGACGTGACGATTCCCGCCGGAGCGAAGATCCTCATGGTGATCGCGTCGGCGAACCAGGACGACGCGGTGTTCGAGGAGCCCGAACGGTTCGACATCGACCGGGATGCCAAGGCGCACATCGCTTTCGGTGCCGGCACGCACATGTGCCTTGGCAACCACCTCGCGCGGCTCGAGATGGTCATCTACCTCGAGGAGCTGACGCGGCGCCTGCCGCACATGACTCTCGACCACCAGGAGTTCCACTACGTGCCCAACACCTCGTTCCGGGGCCCGGAATCGCTGCACGTCAGCTGGGACGTCGAAAAGAACCCCGTCCTCAGCTGACCGGTGTCCGCGGTCCGACGAAGAACGGAGAAAGCACCCATGACCAGAAACTCCAGCGTGGCCGGGGGCGAGATCGTGTTCACGAACTCGCACGGCAGTCGCGTGTCGCACCGGTTCGGCGCGACGATCGTCGAGTGGAGCTACGAACCCGGGCCCGGTGACCCGCACCCGGTGGTGTCGGGGCGCGACGACTACGAGGCCTTCGAGATCGCGGAAGGGCTGGTGTACACGCAGTTCCACCACCGGGTGGACGTGCCCAACGTGGCCGTCAGCCTCATCCTGGACTTCGACCACGGACGCAGTCTGGCCGTCGTGAGCACGATCGGGGAGCCGGCCGAAGACCGGACCAGGGTGCGGCACACGTTCCTGCCGGGCCTCATCGAGGGCCTGGCGACGAGCGGGACGGAACCGGCGTCCACGGCCGCGCTCCTGGGCCGGCGAGTGCGGTGGACCTACGGCGACGGAAGCCGCTACGAGCACGTCCACCTCGAACCGGGTTCGTACTCGTGGCGCTGCCTGGCCGGCCCCGCGGCCGGGCTCGCCGGTACCGACGAGTGCACGACGTATGAACTACGGCCAGAGATCTACGTCCTCGCCTCGCGGGAAACGGCGGTCCCCTCGGCCTCGGTCACCATCGCCGACCACCGCGACCTCGCGGCCCTGCGCGCATACGGGGCCGTCTTCGGGCTGGACCGGACCGGCGAACGGCCGACGCAGTCCACCTTCGGTGCGGCCGGCGAATTGCTGGGCCACACCGCAACCACGGTCTGAACATCGGACCGGGCGCACCTCGCGCTGGTCCCTGAGGAAAGGAACAGCCATGCTGGCCAAGGGAAACGTCAAGGTCACCGATCTCCTCCACGCCACTCCGCCCACGATTCCCGAGGGCTCGCACGCGATGACGCAGCTCGTCGAACTCCCGCCGGCCGACCCGGGGCTCGCGCCGCACCGCCACTCCGGACCGGTGTTCGGTTATGTGACGGAAGGCAAGATCTTCTTCGAGCTGGAAGGCGAGGAGCCGCGGGAAATCGTTGCGGGGGAGGCGTTCTGGGAGCCCGGTGGTGACGTCGTGCACTACCAGGTCGCGAACCCGGACCCGGACTCGTGGGCGCGGTTCGTCGCCGTGTGCATCTGCGCTCCCGGCGTGGAGATGATCACGATGCTGGAGCCGGAGGAGATCGTGGCCCGCGATCACCTGCGTCACCCGAGCGCCCGGCAGCACCAGGGCTGACCGTCGCCGCGACCGGATCGAAACGAGACGAGGATTCATGTCAGTACTGTCGCGAAGGCCGGTGGCCGACATCGTCGCCCGCAGGTTCGCCGCCAAGATCAACTCGGCGATCCATCCCGCCGGCGAACCTCGGTTCCCTGAAATCGTTGTCCGTACCACCTACGTCAGGGTCGAAACTCGCCACGGTCCGGTCGCCGCGACGCTGTACTTCCCGCCGTCCCCGGTCGGTGTCCCCGGCGTGTACGTCAACGCCCACGGCGGCGGCTTCGTCGTGGGGCAGCGGCAACAGGACGACGCCTGGTGCCGGTTCCTCGCCGCCAACGCCAACGTCGTCGTGCTCAACACCGACTACGCTTTGGCCCCGCAGACGCGGTTCCCCACGCCCGTCGAACAGTTCTACGACGTGGTCAGCTGGGCCTCGGAACCGGAGCGGGACTGGGACGGCACCCGCTTGTGCGTGGGCGGCCAGAGCGCGGGCGGCAACCTGTCCGCGGCCGTGTCGCGGATGGCGCTGGAGAACGGCGGGCCCGCCATCTCGTTGCAAGTCCTGCACTACCCGCCGCTCGACATCGTCACCCCGCCTTCCCGCAAGCCGACCCCGCTGGGCTCGAAAGCGGTGCTGCAGCCGTGGCTCTGCGAGGTCTTCGACACCGCCTACGTGCCCGACCGCGCTCTGCGCCGTCACCGCTTCGTCTCCCCGGCCTGGGGCGACAACGCCGACGGCATCACGGGCATCGCGCCGGCCCTGGTCATCACCGCGGAATACGACCGGCTGCGCAACGAGGCCAAGCAGTACGCGGCGAAACTCGAGGTGGCCGGCGCGCTTGCCGAATACGTCGAGGTGTCCGATGTGGACCACGGCTACGACATCATGACGGACGAGACGGACACGATCCGCCGGATGTACTCGCTGATCACCGGCCACGTCAGCCGTGTCATCGGCTGATGATCCAGGACCTCGTTGTGCGGTGGGTCGTCACCGCGCTCTTCGCTCTCTGCGCGACAGAGCGCGTGCACGGAATCGCCGTCGGCCGCCTTCCTTGGCGGGGCGTCGTCGTGCATTCCTTACACGCGCTCATGGCTCTCGCCATGGCGTTGATGGCGTGGCCGCGCGGTGCCGACCTGCCGACGACGGGGCCCTTGGTGTTGTTCTTACTGGCGGCGGTCTGGTTCACCGCCGTCGCGGCACGGACCGCGGAGCACCGCCGGTCGAGCTCCTACCACGCTCTGATGATGCTCGCGATGGCCTGGATGTACGCGTTGATGACCGACGGCCTGCTGCCGGCACCGGTTTCCGTCACCGGTGCCGGCAGCGACCACGGTTCTTCGATGCCTGCTATGCACATGCCCGGAATGCCTATGTCTGTAGTGTCTGTTGTGGAAGCCCCCGCCGGCACCCCACCGCTCGTCACGATGCTCAACTGGGTGCTCACCATCGGCTCCGCCGTGGCCGGCGCTTGGTGGCTCTCGGAGCTCCTCGCGCGCCGCCGCACCAAGCCACCCGCCTCGGGCCGGGCCCAGCTCACCATCGCCACCCAGGCCCTGATGGCGGCGGGCATGGCTACGATGTTCGCCGCGATGATGTAGCCCCCAGTTCACTGAGCACGGCTTCCTACGACTCCTTTGTGGAGCTGATGTGCCGCTCCAGCACCGCTGACTCACGTGGCCGGACGCCCAGCGCGATGGTGACGATCGCGCCGGCGACCATGCAGGCGCCGACGACCCACAAGCCCGTGCGCTGGGTGCCGGTCAGGTCGCGCAGCCAGCCGGTGATGTACGGCGCCGCGAAGCCGGAGATGTTGCCCAGGGAGTTGATCAGTGCGATGCCTCCCGCGGCGGCGGCTCCGGCGAGGAAGTTCGAGGGCAGCGCCCAGAACGTCGGCAGCGCGCAGCACACGCCGGCGGCGCAGATCGTCACGGCGACCATCGCGGCGTAGGGGTTGCCGAGGTACAGCGCGATCGGGATCGCGACCCCGCCGATCAGCATCGGCAGCGCCACGTGCCATTTGCGCTCGCCTGTGCGGTCGCCGTGGCGTGCCCAGAACACCATCACCGCCGCGCCGATCACGTACGGGATCGCGTTGACCAGCCCGGACTGGACCACGGTCAGCTTCGTGCCGAACTCCGTGCCGAACCCGGCGATGATCGTCGGCAGGAAGAATCCGAGCGCGTACAACCCGTAGGCGATGGCGAAGTACACGAACGCCAGCGCGAGGATCCGCGGGTGGGTGAGTGCCTTCTTCAGCGGCCAGTGGTGCTCGGCGACGGTCGCTTTCCGTTCGTTTTCCAGCTCGGTGACGAGCCACCGCCGTTCGTCCGCGGTGAGCCACTTCGCTTTCTCGGGCTTGTCGGTGAGCCAGAACCAGGTCGCGAAGGCCAGCAGGATCGCCGGAACACCCTCGACCAGGAACATGAACCGCCAGCCTTCCAGGCCGAACAGCCCGTGGCCGCCGACGATCAGAAGGCTGGAGATCGTGGAGCCGATGGCGGAGGAGACCGGCACGGCGACCATGAACAGCGCCACGGCCTTCGCACGCTGCGCGGCGGGGAACCAATACGTCAGGTACAGGATGATGCCGGGAAAGAAGCCGGCTTCGGCGACGCCGAGCAGGAATCGCAGGATGATCAGCGTGGTCGCGTTGGGCACGAAGGCCAGCACCGTCGCGAGGACACCCCAGGTGATCATGATCCGCGCCAGCCAGCGCCGGGCGCCGAACCGGTGCAACGCGAGGTTGCTCGGCACTTCGAGGATCAGGTAGCCGAGGAAGAAGATGCCGGAGACGAACCCGAACGCCGTGGACGTCAAGCCGAGGGCTTTGTTCATCCCGTTGGGGCCGGCGAAGCCGATGTTCACCCGGTCCAGGTAGTTCACGAAGTACAGCAGCGCCAGGAACGGCATGATCCGCACCGCCACTTTGGCGAGCACGCGATCACCGGACACGCTGGTCTCCCTTGACACGGACAGTCCCCAATCTTCTCGACCGTAGCACAACGAGCGCTGTCGGTGACCGCCGACAGCGGGCCGGCAACACGCTACAGGCACAGGGAATTCGGTTGCAGCACGCGCAATCGCGAGACCCGGCTGCCCGCTCGTCGACTCCGGGGAGCCGTTCGACACCGGTTACCGACCGCCGGTTGAGAGGCAGTTGCGACACGAGCGGCAAATTGAAGATCCTCGTGCGCGACCGCGAAATTCGAGATGCTGTACCTGGAATCGCGCCGACCACGTTGTCCGGTTTCCTCCGAGTCATCGGAGGCAGGGCAACCTGGACGCGAGGATCTCTGCTCCATGCCTTCGGGTCGTGCAGCTCGTCGGCCGCAAGATGGCCGATCCCATGTGAACTGTCGAGAAAGGACTCCGATGCACCGTCTCACTGTGCTCTACCGCCCGCCGGTGGACCCGGAGCACTTCCGTGAATACTACGTCAACACGCACCTGCCTTTGGCCGCGAAACTCCCCGGCCTGATCCACTCGGACTACTCGCTGGACGTGGCCGGACTCGGCGACGAAAGCCCGTACTTCGCGGTCTTCCACGGCGACTTCGAATCAGCTCAGGCCATGGTCGCCGCACTCGGGTCCGCAGCGGGCACAGCCGTGGCCGGCGACGTACCGAACTACGCCACCGGCGGCGTCGAGATGATCCATTACCCGCTGGCCTGAGCCGTGGTTCAAGAGGGGGGACTCGCCGCTTTCACTGCGGAGGAATCAGGACAGAAGATCAACTGGACGTCAAGCCCGCGCCGGCATGCTCGCCGAGGTTGGTAATCCGCGGGTACCGGCGTTGCTCAGCCCGTGGACTGCAGCTGAGTCGGGCGCGAATCGTCAGATGCTGGCCAGGATGTCGAAGCCTGTGTGGTCCGCGGTCGCCAGATAGACGGTCTGCTCGGTCCGTGCACGATCGACAAGGATGTTGCCCCGGGGGCCGTGGTAGCGAGAATGCTCGGCAGTCGCGCGCAGCTGATCGACGTTGCTGGAGCCGTTCCGGTTCACCAGCTCGGCCAGCATCCACAGTCCTTCGTAGCAGGATTCGCCGGGCGCGTTGAGCACCGGAGCCTCGGGACCGAACCGGCGGACGTAACGGGCGCCGAACTGGAGACTCTCGGCCGTGGGCAACGCTTCGAAATAGCCTGAGGCGACGAACACGTCCTGTGCCGACGAGGCACCTATCTCTTGGAGCATGTTCTCGTCCATGAGTGTCGAGAACCTGGCGCATTGGTCTTGCAGGCCGCGGCGGGCGAACTGCTGATTGAACTCGACCGAGTCACGCCCGACCAGGAACATCAGTACCCCGTCGCAGTCACTGTGCTCGATCTGTCGCAGGACGGCACTGAAGGCCGACGTACCGAGGTCCACGAACGCGGCGCCGTCGACCCGCACCTTGTGATGGTCCCGGAAGAACTGTCGGGCGAGCGCGGTGGAGCGGTGCGGCCATGCGTAGTTGTTGCCGATCACGAACCATCGCCGCACGCCGATCTCGTCGGCCATCCAGGTCAGGGCAGGAAGCAGCTGGATTTCGGGGGTCTCACCGATCGCGAACACCCCGGGCGTTGACTCGCCACCTTCATAGAGGGCGGTATAGACATACGGAACCCGCCCTCGTACGCGGGGAGCCAGCCGCTGGCGCACCGCGGAGAGATGCCAACCCACCACAGCGTCTATCTGTCCGGCGGTGATCAGTCGATCTACCTCGGACGCGACCCGATCCGCGCCCGCCCCGCCGTCGATGACCCTCAGCTGCACCGGACGGGCGAGCACACCGCCTGCATCGTTGATTTCCTCGGCCGCCAGCCTGGAACACAACACGCTGGACGCCCCATAGATCGCCGCAGGCCCCTGCAGCGGGACGACCAGCCCCACCCTGAAAGGCGCCTGCCGCTCGGACATCACTGCGCCGATCCCGGACCGACGCATTCCTCCGGAACGTCCATGGCCGTTCGAACCCTGGCGACGGCGGCGATATTCCCCCCGACTCCTCCGAACTGGATGCCCTCGGGCGAGGGAGGTACCAGCCGGCAGTCGATGGCGTTGTGGTTGCCGCCGGTCCGGCGCTGCCGGGATGGGCAAAAATTGAACGTTGACGAGTCGAAAAACCGCTCTGCCTAGATCTTTCGATCTGGTGGGCGGTGTTTCGTCACTGTGGACCTCAGGGGAGCTTATTGCAACCCGAAAGACCAGGTCAGAGCCCTGGAGCGGCTCTGGAAGAAGCTCCCCGGCCTCGCCGCACCCCAGCGGCTGCCAGCCGAGCGGGAGCGGCCTCGGCGTGCCCGGCAACTCGATGAAGATCAAACCCAACAGCTGTCCTGAACAAGCTGCGCGAACACGGCATCCCCACCCGAGGCCCCCACGGATGCCCACGTGTCGAAACAGGTGACCCTCGATGAGCCGGCCCAAGGCTACGTCCAATCAATCAGGAGCTTCGGTCCTTCAAGTCGTCACCGTGATCATGGGCACCGTCATAGGCCTCACTTTCCTGTTTGACTTCGGCAATGTCCTCAGCCTCGCACTTCGCCTCGGAGTGCCAGCCTGGGTATCTCCGCTTGTGGCGCCTGCGGTCATCTCTCGATCCTCGGGCTTCTGCTCGGCACTCGACATCTGGCACTCCACGGCGCCCCGCAAGATGTACTGCGCCCTGTTCAGCGGCTGCTGATCTTCGCGAGCGGGGGACCCTTGCGCTGAACGTGGCGGATCCTCTGTCTTCTGGTGAGTTCGGCAAGGCGGCGTTCGACGCGGTCGGGCCGCTTCTCCCAATCGGGTAGGTCGAAGGTAGGACCCGACTTGCTGCGAGCGGTCAGAGTGACCGCCCCGACGACAAAGGGCTGCGAGTTTCGAGATTCGGAGCCGGACGCCGACGAGAAGGTCGACGGCGAGAGCGTGCTCGATGCCGTATTGCCGCAGACGAGGCGGCGAGAGGACGCTATGCACCGGGTCGCGCGCGCCCGGTGGCTCGTCAAGACCGTCCGCGCTGAGTACGGCACGCGGGCTTTCCCGACGCTGGGAAAGGTCATTGAGAATGACAGAGAAGAAGAGCGCGACAGCGTGAACGCCTCGACAAGAATGGAAGCGTCACTCGGGGATCGACGATCGGGATCGGCATCAACCGACTCTAGCTCTGTGGTTCCCGGTCTTCGTGGGTCCTGCCACGGTGTCCGCACTGTCGGTCCATTGCCCCGCCTCACTTATTTCGCCTAAAGCCTCTGCGGACACGCTGAGGAAGCGCCGCATCACGCCGCGAGGGCGTCGACAACGAGGAAGTCGTCGCCTGGTGACCACGGAGGGCTGGTGGCGCTTGCGTGGGAGCGGTGCGCCGGCCGGCGGCCTGGCAGGTTAGCTTGCTCGGGTGAGTCTCCTCGATGATGTGGCCGAGCGCGACGGCTGGCGGTGCTGGGTGTGTGACGAAACGGTCGACCCTGACATGTCGGTCAACGACCCGCGGGGGCCGAGCGTCGACAGCCGGACCGCTGACCGGAAGGCCAAGGTCGCCGAGCGGCTCGCGCACCGCGGATGCAACACCCGCAAAGGCGCGGTCAAGGTCGTCATCGGCTGGCCGGAACGTCTGCACGTGGTCGAACCAGCGCCGCTGATCACCGTTGCCGGAAGACTCGAGCGCAAGGGGGGCCGCGAGATGGTGGCCCGTTGTCCGACCAAGCAGGACGCACAACAGGCGGCGGATTGGCTGGTGGACCGGTTCTCCCGGCTGGTGCCAGGGCTGCCGGTGACCGCCGGCATCGAGGCGGGCGGCGGGCAGTTCCTCGTCATCCTGGCCACCGGCCGCCGCTGACAGGGGGATCACCAAGCGCACACTCGCCTCGGCACGGTGAGGACCACCGGCACTGGTCACATCACCCCGCTCGCAGGTGGGGTTCGAGCGCGTCCCAATCGCTGCTGCCGCATACGGGGAGGCGTGGGCATGGTGGACGGGCGGTGCGGGAGCTTGACACGCCGAAGACCGAGTGGGCCATCAACCTTCCAAGCGGACGGCCGGAGAAAGAGGCCCTCGCGCAGAGAACTCCTGCTACGAGGCTTTTGCTGACCCCGACTTCGTTCGAGTTGAGACCACACAGCGCCGGTTCCGCGGCCAGTACCTTCGACGGCTGCGACGCCTCGCAGCGCGGTATGACCACCGACACCTCGCTGATTGATCAGTCGTTCCGCACCGGTGGAGGATTGGGTTGATCGCGGCGAGCATGGCGGCCAACTGGCCCGCGCCGTGCTGCACAGGTTCCGGCCGTCGTAAGGTGCAGCCCTAGCCGTACTCGCTTGAAATACAACGCCAGTGCGGACCCGACGGCGATGCCGATCCAGCTTCCGATCCCTGCAAGCACCTCCACACCCAGGTGGACGCGGTCGGGATCTTCCCGAACTGCTGGTAGATCACCATCTCGACCGGATTGACGGCCGGGTTCATCGCCGCCGGTGAACACAAAGTGACCACGGCGCCCGCGATCACAGGAAGATCAGGTCACCTGGTCTTCGCCCGACCGACAGCGAGACCCGGCGACGCCCGCTCGCGGCATCCGACTTGGCGTGTGCCGAAAGCTCGTTGTTGCCACCCGCTGCTGCCTCGGACTCATCGTATTTCGCTCGGTCGACCTTCACCGCGTCCGCCCAACTCGCGACCACGACAACCGGGGAAGAACTGATCGGCTCATCGGCCGGCCGCATCACCGCCGGCCGCGACGGTGCGCTGTCGACCAGGGCAGTTACCCGGTTGGCAATGCCCGAACTACCACCACGAGCCGGACGGAACGTGGTGGGCCTGCTTGACCGCGCCGGGCTGGTGCCGCTGCCCGTCGTGTTCGGAAGAGGCTCATATCGGGTATGTCCCCCTGATGGACGAGTCCCGAGGTGCGGGAGGCCGGTCGGGGTGTACGGCGGATGCACTCCGAAAAGTCGGTCCGGAGGTGGTTTGCACTGAGCGCCGTCGAAGGCCTGGTGTGGGCGGTCAGCGCGTTCAGGGTTGCCGCGCTTCAAGCACCGGCCCGAGGCGTGAGCCGGGCAGGCCCGCGCCTTCGAGGGTTCCCCAGTTGAGAACGCACCGAATGGGTCGACAACATACCCGCCGGCGCGGCCATTGTGTCCGGCACGCGCGGGGACGGGGCCCGGCAACCGGGCCAAGGAAAGGTCGGGTGCCCCATGAAAAGCGATGAAACCGAGTCCCAGCACGGTGTGCGGACTGCCGCGGAGGTACGCGCGGCGGTGCCCTATGGGCTACGTGTCGGGGCTGCCGTCTTCGGTCGCCTGCTGATCGTCGCCGGTGGCCTGGCGTTGATCGGGTACGTCGCGGTCAAGCTGGCCACGGTGCTGGTACCGGTCGCGGTGGCACTGCTGCTCGCCGCGCTGCTCGCACCGACTGTCTCCTGGCTGGCCCGGAAGAAAGTCCCCCGCGGGGTAGCCACCGCGGTGGTGCTGATCGGTGGTCTGGCTGTGGTGGGCGGGGTGGTCACCTTCGTGGTCATCACGGTCACCGCGGGCATGCCCGAGCTGATCGACCAGATCCTGCGCACCGTGGACGAGTTGCGTACCTGGTTACGCACCGGGCCACTGCACGTGAGCCAGGGTCAGATCGACGGGATGCTGAACCAGCTGACCACCACACTGAGCGAGAACCAGTCGGCCATCGCCTCCGGCGCGCTGTCCACCGCCGTCACAGTCGGCGAGCTGGTCACCGAGTTCCTGCTGATGGTGTTCTGCTTGATCTTCTTCCTGGCCCAAGGCGGGAGGATCTGGTCGTTCACGATCCGTGCCGTCCCTGTTCGGGTGCGGCATCGGGTGGACCTGGCGGGGCACGCCGGGTTCAGCACACTGGCCGGCTACATTCGCGGCACTGCAGCTGTGGCGGTCGTGGACGCCATCGGTGTCGGTGTCGGCTTGCTCATCGTCGGCGTGCCGCTGGCCGCGCCCCTGGCCGCGCTGGTGTTCGTCGGCGCATTCGTCCCGGTGGTCGGCTCCGTGGTCGCCGGCGCGGTCGCGGTACTCGTGGCGCTGGTGACCGGCGGGGTCCTCCCGGCCATCATCGTGCTCGCCATCGTAATCGGTGTGATGCAGCTGGAAAGCCATGTGCTGCAGCCGTTTCTGCTCGGCCGCGTCGTACGCCTGCACCCCCTGGCCGTGGTCCTCGCCCTGGCCACAGGGCTCGTCACCGCGGGCATCGTTGGAGCCCTGCTCGCGGTCCCACTGCTCGCGGTGCTCAGCTCGGCCCTGCGCAACTTCGCCGCCCCGCCGCAAGCCGATGCCGCGACCACGGCGACCGACGGCCCGAGCGCTGGCCCCGAGGACTCTTCGGGGCGGCAAACCTCGGCGTAGGGGGAGGTCAAGCCGCGCCGTTCCACTGGTCGCACGCGCCACCAAGACACACTTCGCACGCCTCGATGACCCCACGTACGCGCTCCACCGAATACCCTGCCAGGTCAGGGCCTGCCGCTGAGACCCCGCGGCGCGCCCCGCCCCGCTTTTCCCGCATCATCGCGACGAGTCCGCTAGGACCTCGTTCTTGCTCGACCGGCGTAGGAGGAGACGTCATGCCCCAGTCCGACGACCCCCAGCGTGAGAGCCTGAGCAGCGTGCTCGGTGCGATCGCGCGCACCCTGCAGTCCGAGCCGGACGTCGACCGGACCCTCGCCGCGATCGTCAAGGCTGCTGTGGATCACGTTGACGGCGCTGAGCAGGCGGGGATCTCACTGGTCGAGAATGGCCGGATCCGGACTGTCGCCCCCACCGGCGAGGCCGTGGTCACGGTCGACGAAATCCAGTACCACACCGGCCAGGGGCCGTGTCTCGACGCGATCGCCGAACACCACGTCTACTGCACCGGCAACCTGCTCGGCGAACGTCGCTGGCCGGCCTTCGCGCCCGAAGCCGCGGAGACCGGCATCCGCTCGATGCTGTCCTACCGGCTGTTCATCACTCACACCACCCTCGGTGCCCTCAACCTCTATTCCACCCAGGTCGGCGCGTTCAACGACCAGACCGAGCAGGACGGGCAGGTGTTCGCCGCCCACGCCGCGATCGCACTCGTCGGCGCGCAGACCGAAGCCCAGCTGCACGCCGCGATCGAAACCCGTGACGTCATCGGCATGGCCAAGGGCATCCTCATGCAACGCCACGACCTCGACGACGTCCAAGCCTTCCACATGCTCGTCGAGACGTCCCAGAACACCAACATAAAACTGCACCAGGTCGCCACCTGGCTCGTCGAACACCGCCGCGACCTCTGACTGGCCACGCCGGAGGCATAACAGCTCCCGTCAGCGGGAACCCGCGGTCGAGGTGGGGCCGGTTAAGCAGTCAGCCGACCGCCACCGCAAAGCTCCTTCACTGCAGTCGCAGTCACAGCGAGCGTTTTGCGGTCAGTGCGACGCGAGTTCGTCGGGGGCCGAGTTCGCAGACCGTGTGCGGGGAATGGCAGGGCGATAGTCGAATTTGGACACGACGATGCCGTCGAGGTCTTCGTCGGGGCGTCGGGGCGTCGGGCCGCGGAGCCGTATGCCGTGGCCGGTGTCGGCGTTCGCGGCCTGCTTGCAGTGACAAAAATCCAAATAACCAGACTTGTAGTCCATTTGGGCGTACATCTTGGGGTTACTTGGCGTTGTCGGCGCCGAGTGTCTACTGTTTACTCAGTTAGCCGTGACCTTTTTCGGGGCGACTCACCCGGCTCCCGTAATGAGGCGATCTTCCGGTTATCCGGCCCAGAACCTCGCCGGTTCGAATACTCCATCGGCGAGGGGTAGCACATTGGACGGCAATCCTGGTAGCACCATCCCGATTCGCAACCGGCGCGGCGTGCGGCGGGCGGGTGTCGGACGAGGCCGGGCGTGGCGACGCCGTCCGTGGCCGGGCGCACACACGATCGCCAGGGCCGGTCAGGGCACGACGATCACCGAACTCCTGCAGGGGGCCACGGCTGGCACCGCATCCGCCCGGGATGCTTTGGTCGCGCAGTTGCTTTCGGATGTCCTGACCGCTCGTGACGACACCGCTGGCAGTGCGTCGACCGCGAACGGCGTCGGGCAGCTGGCTGAGCGGCCCCTGCTGGGCGGCGTAAACAACCCCACCTGCGCGCTGCGGCACCTCGCGCAAAGGCACTGTGGCGACACGGGATTCGATCCTGGTGGGCGCAGCGTCCGTGGCTGCGGGTCACACGTCAGCCCACGACGCCCGGGTTCCCGTGGAGACCAACGGCTTTACCGCTCCAGCCAGGGCCTTGCCGGCGCCGGCACGATGTCCGCCCGGGCCGGTTTTTCCGCTCGCTCCCTTGGCTGATCTCCACCAGCGCGACGGCATCACATTCACGCCCGAAACCATAGCAACCCCAGACCAGGTGAAGGCGAGCCATTCATGACCGCCGAGCTCACCGATCTCGTCCGCTTGGGTGAGATCTCTCATTACGGACAGCTGTTCGAGCTGCACTTGGCCGGCGCGAACCAGATTGCCCGCAGATGCACCTTCAATTTGTCGAACGCCGATGAGTTGGTATCTCAAGCTTTCGAGAAGACGCTCATGGCCTTGATCAGGGGGGCGGGTCCTAGTGACATCACGTTCGCCGCATACTTGAATACCGTTATCCGCAATGAAGTGGCTTCCAGTGCCCGAGCAGAGGAAAGAGAGAGGGCGCTGGTCGAGCACTTGTGGTCAGCGCCACCCGACGAAAACTTCTGGGACCACCGCGAATCATGCGTGCAGGATTCATTGATTCTGACAATCGCTCTCAGGGCATTCAGCCAGCTGTGCCCTCGCTATCGCGAAGTACTGCACATGACAACCATCAACCGCCAGTGCAAGCGTGCCGTGTGCGACACGCTGAAAACCACTCCCAACGGTGCTGACGCCTTGGCTTATCGTGCGCGGAAGGAGCTGCGCCGAAGGTTCTGCAAGGAAAGGGTCAACGCCGACCATTTCACTGCCAACGCTCCCCGTGCTCTCCCGTAGGTGTCGTCTCGTTGAAACGTTCGTCGCGCTGGTGGGCACTCTCCCTCGACGGCGAAGGCGACCCCGGCGCGGTCTTCATCTTCCAGACCGACGCCGCGTTCAACACCGTCGCCGCCAGCATCGTCCCGGCTCGTCAACGGACGAACGCGTCGGCGCACCGGGTAGCGTGGCACCTTCGAACGCGTCCGCCGGTCCTCAACCCCACTGTTTCGGCGGGCGCAGCAAGCAGTGCCATATCGATGCGGCGCAGCTTGAGGCGGACCTCATCGCGGACCGCCAGGCGAAGACCCAGTTGTTCCAGGCCTCGCCGTTGGTCGGTACGGTGGTGACCTGAGGCAATGCAGGTCCTCGTGTTGATCGTCGGTCGGCAGTTCGGACGGTGAGTTCGTGCGTCGGCGACGACGTCGGTGGCCGGCTGCGGAGTTCACGAGTTCCACGCTCTCGCGCGTCGCACCGGGTTACAAAATTCTCGTTCGAGTGAACATTTAGCTCCACGTTCGAGTGAACATCGTTCAGTGACCTGGTGATGACCGTTGCGGCGGGTTTAGCGTTTCACCCACGTGGTGACCGTTTTGCGGAAGTCTTTCCGCAGCCGGTGGGGCGTACTTCTTCAATTCGCTGCTACGTGTTCTGTGCGTGGGAAAGTTCTCTCGGCCCAGACCTTGCCGGACTCGAATGTCGAATCGACGGAAGGCAAGGCGAATGGACGGCGATCCCGCCAGAATAAGCTCGGTTCGAGGATCACGCCGTGCGCGTTGGTGCGCGGCCGGGGGTCTCGGTGTGGTGGTGAGCGTCCTGCTTCTGGTGGGAGCCCTGCCCGCGCCAGAGGCGTCCGCCGCGGAAGCGCCGGTCGGGCTGGGCACGGCCGAGTCCTACTCCGTGCTGGGTGGGCAGACCGTGACCAACACGGGTCCCAGCACGTTGAGCGGGGATCTCGGAGTCAGTCCGGGAACCGCGATCACCGGTTTCCCGCCCGGTACCGCGGCGGGTGCCACACACGCGGCGGATGCCGCGGCCGCTCAGGCCCAGTCTGATCTCGTCACCGCTTACAACGACGCTGCCGGACGCGCGCCGACCGCGAGCGTCGCCGACGATCTGGTCGGTCAGACGCTGACCGGCGGGGTCTACAACTCCACGGGCCCGCTCTCACTCAGCGGAACCCTGACCCTGGACGGCCAAGGCGACCCGAACACCGTGTGGATCTTTCAGGTGGCGTCCACGCTGATCACGGCCTCGGCCAGCGACGTCAACCTCGTCAACGGTGCCCAGGCGTGTCACGTGTACTGGCAGGTCGGCAGCTCGGCAACGCTCGGCACGACCTCGAACTTCGTCGGCACGATCATGGCGCTGACCTCGATCACGGTGACCACCGGCACGGTGGTCGCCGGTCGCGCACTGGCGCGCAACGGCCAGGTGTCCCTGGACGACAACACGTTCACCACACCCGACTGCGACACCACCACACCCACCACCGACACGACCAGCTCCACGACGCCCACCACCACGACCACCGGTGACACCGACACGACGAGTCCGACGACGACGAGCGATTCGGATACGACGAGCCCGACGACGACGACGACGACGAGCGATTCGGATACGACGAGCCCGACGACGACGACGAGCGATTCGGACACGACGAGCCCGACGACGACGACGAGCGATTCGGATACAACGAGCCCGACCACGTCGACGAGCGATTCGGACACGACGAGCCCGACGACGACGACGAGCGATTCGGACACGACGAGTCCGACGTCGACGAGCGATTCGGACACGACGAGCCCGACGACGACGAGCGATTCGGGCACAACTAGCAGTTCGACAACCACGACGACGGGCACGGGCTCTTCCGACAGCAGCGCGGAGACGACGACCAGCTCGAGTGGCCTCGGTGCGAGCTGGACCGACAGCGGCTCAAACGGCAGCGGTCGAGGGTTCCCGGACTATCCCACCGGGCCCTCGAACCTCGCCAGCACCGGCGCCAGCCCGCTGCTTGGTCCCCTGGTCGGCCTCGGATTCCTCCTCATCGCCCTTGGTGGATTGCTTCTCTTCGTCCTGCGCGCCCGCAAGTTCCGGCGTCAGTCCGAATGAGACGGACGACTCTACTCGAGAAGGCGATCACATGATCGATATCTTTCGGTCGGCGCTGTGCATCACCGGTGCGGACCATCTCGAAATCGGCCCCTCATTGTCCGCCGTCGCCGGTCATCTCGTACATGAAGTAGGTGAGCTTCGAGCACAAGGACAGTTTCCGGAGCGGGCAGCGGTGTGTGTCGACGTCGCTCCGGATCATCGTGAGCTCGACGTTCGGATCGAAGGTTTGTCGCCTGAGTGCGATCCCGATCTTAAGGAGACCATGGCTGCGATTCGCTGCGTCTTCGAGCTCGCGAGCCATGCCAATGTCGTCGACGTCACTGGTGCTGTCGCCCCGCTGTTCACCGTTCGCATTCTCGCGGTCGATCAGGAAGGGGTGCCCTACTCCGGACTCATCGGCGCCGGCATGGGCGACATCCACGCTACGGTCACACATCACACGCTCTGGTGAGCGCTGAGGGGCCGGCCGTCCGGAATCTCGTAGCAGGGCGCCTGTCCTCGTGCCCTCGCGTGTACGGCAGCGGTCGCGAACCTGGAACCGCCGGGCACGAACGAAGACCGGGGTTCGCACCGTGGCGGCAGACTTGCGCCAGGCAGCGCCGGAGCGCCGGCAGTGGTGCCACCCAGGCGCCTGACGACATCGCGGCTGAGAAGTCACCGCCCCGGTGCGCCGCCGCTCGACCTTGAACGTCACGGTGGTGCAAACTGGACGGACGCTGGTTCTCGTCGTGGACGGTGTCGTGGATCAGCACACCGCGCCCACGATGAGAGAAGCACTGGAGACGGCATAGCTCGACGGCCCCGGCGTCTCGTGGTGGACTGTCCGAGGTCCGATTCCTGAACTCCACCAGGCTCGAGGTCCTGCTGCGCGCGTGGCGGAACGCAGCTCCGCACGCCGACCTGCGGCTGGTCGCCACGAGCCGCGCGACCTGGCGCCCGCTGCAAATCACCCGGTTGCCCGAACAGTTGGTCATTCATGCTTCACGGGCCTCCGCCCTCGCGGTTGACGCGAAGGCTGAGTGGTTCGCCGGCAGGCCGTTTACCAGGACCGGCAGGCTGAACCGTGTCGGCGGAAAGTTGGTCGTGGACGGAGAGTTTCTCGTCTTCAAGCCTCTGTGGGGACTCGGAGTGCGAAAACGTTACAGGGTAAGTGAAATCACCGAAGCGACAGCGCCCCAGAATGTTCCTCCCAAGCTGCGTCTACATCTGTGGAACCGGAAACCTGTCGATTTCATGATCTTGCCCGCCCGCGATACTCCTGTCTGGTCAGACGATGTGACAGCGAGAAATCACGCTGTATCAACCATCTCGGCTCTGTTGCCCAATCATTGAGCTGTCTCCCACGGCGGCTGACCACGGCAGAGCCGAGGTTTACGGACCTGTCAGTACCAGCCGCAGGGTGACTAGACCTCCGATCGTCGCGAAGAAGGCGGCTTCGCCGCCGACGGGTCGCCCTCAAGTTCCTGGAGACTCCGACAAGCTCTGCAGCCGCTGCAACGACCAGCAACGGCGTCTGCTCAATCAAGCGATCTTCCACGGCCTCTACATCGAAGAGGACGGGGTCGCCGACCACGACCTCCAAGACCCCTTTGGACAGCTGCACGTCCTTCAGCACGAACACGTTCCTGGGCGGGAGGCGCCGGTGCCGACGACTCAGTCGGGTCGCAGAAGCAGCAAAAAGGCCATCCGCTCAGCGGATGGCCTCTCAACTTCCGGTGTTGCCCTCCTGCTGGAGGGCGTTCACGCGGGCAGGGGTTCGAATAACAACCCTAGAGTGGAGCTAAGGGGACTCGAACCCCTGACCCCCTCACTGCCAGTGAGGTGCACTTAGGGCTCTGACCTGCGGTTATGGAGAAACCGCTGGTCGGGCGACGTCGTTGGTTGCAGTTGCGCGCGGTGTGGTGCGGTTGATCGCGGTTGAATACGCAGGTCTGCTCCAGATTTGCTCCAGGCGATCGCGGGCACGGCGATCGATTGTTGGCCATGGTATAGGACGCCAGCGTATCGCTCCGAGTAGTTTCGGATCGCTGTCCGCGATCTTGGAATTGAGGGCATCCGCATCATGTACGGCGCGCACATAACCCGACTCATACGTGGCCGGTGAGATTATGAGTGCCGCTCGCGGTCGGCACGTCGTCGTTCACCCGACGTTCTGCTGCCTGGTCGAGGGCGTGACTCCGGAGGTCCGGCTGTTGCCGTGAAAAACGGCGTTCCGCGGTTGGTGGGATCGTGCAGCCGCGCCGCTGCGGAACTTCCGGGTGTGGCATCGACCGTCTACACCCGTGAATCGGACTTCCGGACCTGGACCTACGACACCACGCGGCGTGAAGGCCATGTAGTTCTGGCCGCCGGCCCCCCTGGGCAATTCAGCTGGGGCCGCCGGGCGCCCGTGCGTCGGCTGACGTGTTAGGGCATGACTGAGCCGAGGCCTGCACCCCCGGGATCGCGGCAGAGCGAAAGCCATCAGGTTCGACCGTGCCGAGCCGGGCCGGTAGCGCAGGCAGAGGTACTTGCCGTCGTCCATCCAGGCGTCCCCCTGGGATGGATACCCGTGGCAGGTCTGCGCGGGCCGACCGACGCCGCCCCGGTCGACGTGGACGCCGCAGGTGACCCGTGAGACAGTCCCCGAGCGGGGCCAGTAACACAGCGCCACTCACCGAGGGGCTGGAGGCGGCGGCCGCGCTGGGCCGGGTGGTGCTGGACGGCGAGCTGTGTGCGTACCAACAGGATCGTCTGGACTTCGCCGCGCTCAGCTGAGGACGCTGCGGACGTTTTTCAGCGCGACGACCACCAGGCAGCTTCGGTCGAAGATGCCGGCGACGCCGGACGCCGATCGTGACGTGTCCACGACCCCGCTGACCACAGCGGGCCTTCCTGCGGTTGCCGGGTACGTCCTGGCGGCAGGCCATCGCTTGAGCACGAGGAGTGGCGCCGTCGCCGCCGGCCACACTTGCGCTCGTATGTGCTCCATGGTTGCGGGATCTTCGTCGGAATCGATACCCAAACGCCCCGCGACCTCCAGGTTCGACTTCCCCACTCGCACTCGCAGCGCCCCGGCCGGAACAGCGAAACGCACCGCGTCCGGCTCAAAATCCGTGCAGCCCATCACGACCAGGCATCCGGATCGAACCTCCACGCTGCCCTCGACAACGTGGTCGAAGTCGGTGCTGTCGTCCGCTGGAGCCCGGTTCAACACCTCGACCGCGACCCGCACGCACACGTTCACCACCGTGCGCTGTCTGGTTGGTCGTCGGATGCTCCGGACGACGCGCGGAGATTCGACAGTGGTGCCTATTGCCGCTTTGGGGAAATTTAGTAGGTTTTGCCTGAAATGCGGCCTTACTTCCTTCAATGCGACTTGGGTCACATGGTCGCGATTCGTCGAATACGCCGCTTGGTCTATTCCCTTTGGTAATCCCATTTGGCAAAGTGATCTCGGGTTCGTCGGGGGCCCAGCAGGTTGGCTGGTTGCTTCTGACGAGGGGGATCTCGTGCGTTCTGTTGGTGTGCGCTGGCGCGCTGTTGTCGTGACGGCTGCGGTGGTTCTGAGCTCCGTGGCGATGGTGCAGCCGGTTCTCGCGGCGCCGGCCGCGAACGTCCCGGATGTGGCGCCGGACGAGGCGACGGCGACGGCGTACGCCCGGGCTGGTGACAAGCAGGTCGAGGTCACCTCGGAGACGACGGAGACGTCGAAGACGGTCGCGAACCCCGATGGTTCCTGGACGTTGACCGAGTACGTGCACCCCGTGCGGGTCAAGCAGGGCGCCGGATGGGCGCCGATCGACACGACACTGGTGCGAAGACCCGACGGCTCCATCGGCCCCAAAGCCGTCACCGTGGACGTCAGTCTCAATCCCGGGGGCACAGGCTCGGCTGCGAAGCCGATTGTCCAGGCGGGAGAGGACGGCACGGCGGTCGGTCTGAAGTGGACCAGCGACCTCCCAGCTCCGACCCTTTCCGGAGACACCGCCACCTACCCGGAGGTGCTCCCTGGGGTTGACCTGACAGTCAAGGCCGCGACCGAGGGGTACACCGAGAACCTCGTCATCAAGACCCCCGAAGCGGCGAAGAATCCTCAGTTGCGTGATGTGCCGTTCGGTCTGTACACGCACAACGCGACGGTCTCTGTGGCTGAAGGCGATGGGCGCGGCACACCGGCCCAATCGGCGCCCACGGACGGTCTCGAGGTCAAGGACTCCAGCGGGCAGGTCGTCTTCGCCGGTGACGCCTCGAGGATGTGGGACTCGTCTGGTGAAGGTTCCCAGGCTGAGCAGCAACTCGGCGAAGGCGGCGGCCGCCACGAAGCGATGATGGACTTCACACTCACGCCGGACAAGGTAACGATCACGCCGGACGAAGCGTTCCTCGCCGACCCGGCCACGAAGTACCCGGTGTCCCTGGACCCAAGCAACTGGTGCACCTCCTGCGGCATTCAGTCGCACGTGGTGGTGCAGTCCGGGCACGCGGACGCGCACAACTGGAATGCGTCCACAGGTGACCTGTCAAACCTGAAGGCTGGGTACGAGGATTACGACAGCGCAGCGAAATCGCGGTCGTACATCCAGATGAACACCTCGCGCCTCGGCGGCACGGTGATCAAGTCCGCAACCCTGAACACCACGATCCAGCACAGCTACAGCTGTAATCCTGATCCGACCGGCCTGTGGATCTCGAACCCCGCCAACAGTGGCACGACCTGGAACCAGCAGCCGAGCTGGCCCTACTGGGTATCCGACATGAACGTCGCGAACTGCAGCGACGCGCCGAATGTGGTTGGACAATTCAACGCACTCAAAGCAGCGCAGGACGCGGCGGCGAACCACTGGCAGAGCGCGTGGTTCGTCCTCGCGGCTCATAACGAGACCACCACCGCTGCGTGGCGCCGGTTCGATCTGAACCCGTACTTCCAGGTCGACTACGACTCCTACCCGAACCCGCCGGCGAACCTGTCGATGCAGAACGGCTTGCTGCCGTGTACCAGCGGCCCGAACCGGCCGTGGGTGTTCACCAAGACGCCGCAGCTCGCAGGGCGGGTGTCCGATCCGGACGGTGGCACGCTGTTGGCCGGGTTCAAGGTGGGTGCCGGTACTGCGGGCAGCAGCACGAACGTTCACGACAACAGCGGCACTCCCGTGACGGTCGGCACGCCGGGTCCCAACCAGGCGGCAACCGCGCAGCTCGCGGCTGTCCCCAGCGGGTGGATCGCGGGGGATGGCGTCTACAACTGGTCGATGCAGGTCAGCGATGGCCAGCTGTCGTCGCCGTGGGTGGGCAATTGCGAGTTCACTGTGGACTCAGTGGTGCCGCGGGCGCCGTCGGTGACCATGACCGGCACGCCGCCTGATCACCAGAACGACAGTGTGCACTTTGGTGTTTCGGTGGGCATGGCCACCGCCGGGTTCTACGACGTCGACCATTTCATCTACACCACCGACGGTTCCGAGCCGCAGCCGCAGGGCTCGCCCAGTGTCAAGGCGACCCAGGGTACGGATGGGAGCGGCAATCTGGTCGCCACGGCTGACCTGTCGGCGTTGGCGATCAACGGCAACCAGAACTTGATCAAGGTCAAGGCGGTGAACAAGGCCGGGACACCGGGCCCGGACGCCACCTGCGTTACCAGCGGCAACCTCGACGCCGGGTCTTGTTCGTTCCATGTGCTGCCCTACACCCCTTCCGTCGGTCTGGTGGGGGCGTGGCCGCTGGATGAGATGGGCGGCCGGGTCCTGGCCGACGCCGCGAATACCACACCCAACAACGATGGCCTGGCTGTGCACACCGCGAGCCTGATCGCCGGTGGCGACTGGGTCGCCGGCTACGACCACGGCAACGCCTGGACCCACCCGGACACCGCCGGCTACAGCGAAGGCACCAAGGGCGCGCTGACCCTCGACGGATCCAGCGGCTATGTGAACACCACCGGGTCGGTGCTGGACACGACGAAGTCCTTCAGCGTGGGCGCGTGGGTGAAACTGGCCAATACCAACGGGTTCCAGACCGTCATCTCACAGGACGGGAACCAGGGCAGCGGCTTCTACCTGCAATACTCCAAGGACGACAACGCCTGGGCGTTCAGCATGCTGTCCGCCGACCAGGCCAACGCCGGCGTCGTCCGGGCGAAGGCGACGAAACCCCCTGCGCTGGGGATCTGGACCCATGTGGCCGGCACCTATGACGCGTCGACAGGGACGATGACGCTCTACGTCGACGGCGTCAAGCAGCTCACCAACGTCATCACGAGCTGGGGCGCCACCGGGAACCTGGTGATCGGCGCGGCCAAGCACAACGGCGCCCGGACCGACTTCCTCGCGGGTCAGGTCGACGACGTGCAAGTGTGGCAGCGGGTGCTGTCCGCGCAGGACGCACACGATCTGGCCAACGCCGCCGTCCCCCTGGCAAAGTACGGGCTGGCCGAAGGCTGCACGGACGTCCTCGGCACCACCGTCCCGTCGCTGCAAAGCAACTGGGCCTTCGATGACGCCAATGGCGGCACCGCCAATGACACCAGCGCATTCGGCAATGCCATGACCCTCAACGGCGGCTACGGCTGGACGAGCGGCCAGGCCGCCGGCGCCGTCCACTTCGACGGTTCCACCGGCTACGGCACCGCGGCACCGGCAGTGGACACGACGCAATCGTTCACCGTGTCCGCGTGGGCAAAGCTGGACGACGCCAACGGCTACTACACGCTCTTCACCCAAGGCGGTCAGCACACCGCGGCGTTCCAGCTGCGCTACTCGCCCGACGTCAACCGGTGGGTCTTCGGGATGACCACCGCCGATGACGACACCGTCGACAACTACCACTGGGCATTGGGGAGCCAGGCACCGCAAGTCGGGGCCTGGACCATGCTGACCGGGGTCTTCGACCAGGAGACGATGCGCGTCAGGCTGTACGTCAACGGGAAGCTCGAAGGCCAGAACACACTGCCCACCGTGTGGAGCGCCCAGGGCGCTTTCAACGTCGGATCGAACATCGGCGTCGGGAACTTCTTCAAGGGCTCTGTCGACCAGGTCCAGGCGTGGGGTCAGGTCCTGACCGATGACCAGGTCGCGTCGCTGTACGGCCACCGATATTTCGACACGATCAGCAAGACGACCGGTACTGGTTCCGGCGGCGTGAGCCTTGCTGCGGACGACAACGCGTGCGCCGCGCGGTTCGACGGGTCCGGGACAGGGCAGATCGACGCGGGCCGGCCCGCGAACCTGCGGACGGAAAAGTCCTACACCGTCGAAGCGTGGGTTTACCACTCCTGGACTGCCGATGACGTGGCCGCGCACGGCGCGATCGACCCGAACGGGCGAGCCGTAGTGGGCATGGATGATCCGCAGTTCTCCGCGGAGCTGCTCGGATATCACCCTTTGCCGGATGCGAATGGTGTTGTACATCCCAAGTGGACGATGCTCATCAGCTCGTCGCCTACCGACCCTGGAGCGTGGTGGGCGGTCAGTGACGCCGACGCTGTCGACAACACATGGGTTCACCTGTCGGCGACCTACGACACGTCGACCGGCACGATGGCCTTCTACGTCAACGGCAAGAAACAGAACACCTACCTGGGCACGACCAACGGCCAGGGCATCACCAGCCGGCCCAGTACCGGTGACCTGTTCATCGGACGGGGCGTGTGGAACGGGCAACGCTCCGACCAATGGTATGGCGATGTGGCGGGCGTGCGCGTGTACGCAGGTGTTCGCGACATGGCTCTCGTCGGCAGCGACCGAGTCGAAGACGACCCCCGCCAATTGCTCGCGGGCTGAGTACACCGAAATTCTTCCAGCCTCGAGGACAGGGGTTTGTGATGCGCGCACGGATCAGCGTGAGCAGATGGGTCAGAGTGACCGCGGGCGCCGTCGTGGTCCTGATGGCCGCTGCGGCGCAGCAGGCGGTCGCCGCTCCGGCGAATGCGACTGGCGGATGGCATGGGCTTGGCTGGGATCTCCCTGCGACGCAGAAGCCCGCGTCCGTGCCAGGTGAGAAGGGCGGTCTCGTACCTCATCCGGGCGGTGTCGCTTCGGCGGCGCTGCCGAAGGTGGCGTGGCCGAAGGCCGATAGCCACGAGGTCTCGCTGCCGCCGTCGGGCGGAACACCGGCGGACGACAAGTCGGCAGTGACCGTGCGCAGGGCCGCGCGCAGCGGCACGCACGCCGCAGGCAAGGTCAAGCTCGATGTGCTGGATCAAGCACAATCGGATCGCGCCGGGGTTCGAGGCACCTTGGTCCGGGTTTCGGCGGCCGGTGGTGACACGACGGGGCCGCTCGATGTGAACCTCGACTACACGCCATTCGCCAAGGCATTCGGCGCCGACTACGGCTCTCGCCTCCGCCTCGTCGAATATCCCTCATGCATCCTCACAACACCGGACCAGCCTCAATGCCGGACGAAGACGCCGGTGCAGTCCTCGAACGACGCGAAGTCCGACCGCCTCATCGGTCAGACGGCTTTCGCGCCGGCGGCCACCTCGATGGTGCTGGCTGCTGAAGCGGAAGACCAAGGCGACGGTGGTGACTTCAAGGCCACCGACCTGAAGCCGGCAGGCTCGTGGACGTCCGGCGGATCCACCGGCGCATTCAGCTACTCGTATCCGCTGGCTGTGTCGGCGGGTCCGACCGGTAAAGGGCCGGACATCAGCCTGGACTACTCGTCCGACGCGGTCGACGGTCTGACTTCCGCGACGAACAACCAGGCGTCACCGATCGGCGATGGCTGGTCCCTGTCCGGCGGCGGGTACATCGAGCGGTCGTACAAGTCCTGCGCCGCGGACCTGGGGGGAAACAACGGCCAGGACAAGCAGAACGGCGACCTCTGCTACTTCAGTGACAACGCCACCATCTCGTTCGCCGGCAGCAACGACATGCTGGTCAAGGACAAGAACAACCCGAGCGGCTGGCACACGAAGATCGACCAGGGCTCGAAGATCGAGAAGCTGACGGGAGTCGCCAACGGCACGCAGGGAGGTGAGGCGTGGAAGCTGACGACGATCGACGGCACCCAGTACTTCTTCGGCCTCAACCACTTGCCCGGTTGGCAGAACGGGAACGCCGAGACTCATTCGGCCTGGACCGAGCCCGTTTTCGGCAATAACCCCGGCGAACCCTGTTATCACACTGCCTTCGCCGACTCGTCGTGTGCCAACACCGCGTGGCGTTGGAACCTCGACTACTCGGTCGACCCGCACGGCAACGCCACGGTCTATTACTACGACACCGAGACGAACGCCTACTCGGTGAACAACAACACCGCCGCGCCGACGAACTACGTGCGCGGCGGCTACCTGTCCCGGATCGAGTACGGGTTCAACACCCGGGTGGCGAACGTCTACTCGACGCCGCCGGCTCGGGTCGTCTTCGGTACCACCGAACGATGCCTGCCCGACGCGTCCTTCTCGTGTGACCCGGCGCAGCTGACCAAGGACAACGCCACGCATTGGCCCGACGTACCGTTCGACCGCATCTGCACCGTCGGCACCAACTGCCTCAACGCGTCCGCGACGTTCTTCAGCCGCAAGCGTTACACCACGATCACCGGCCAGGTCACCGACGGGAACGGCGGCTGGAAACCGGCCGTGTCGTGGACCCTCGGTCAGTCCTACCCGGCCAGCGGCGACGGCAACAGCCCTGCCCTGTGGCTCGACTCGATCACGCAGACCGGTCTTGCCAACACGTCGGGCACGCAGCCGGCACTGTCGCTTCCGCCGACGTTGTTCCATGGGGTCCCTAAAGCCAACCGCGTTGACGCCACCCACAACTACACAGCACTGACCCGGTTGCGTATCGACTCGGTCACCAATTCGACCGGCGGGGTCACGACTGTCAAGTACGCTGAGCCGGAGTGCGTGACCGGGGTGAAGATGCCGGCCTCACCCGAGAACAACACCCTTGCCTGCTATCCGGTCTACTGGACTCCGGGTGGCGCGACCGACCCGATTCTCGACTGGTTCAACAAGTACCCGGTCACCGATATCACCGAGGATGCCCGCACAGGTCTGGCCGATTCGGGCACGCAGTCCGGCGTCCGGTCGACGTTCTCGCAGCAGATCCTCACCCACTACGACTACCTCGGCGGTGCCGCCTGGCACCACGACGACAACCCGCTGTCGGACCCGAAGTACCGGACGTGGTCGCAGTTCCGCGGCTATGGTCAGGTCAAAACCACCAAGGGCGCGGCCATCGGTGACCCGTCCGGCCCGCAGACGGTCACCGAAACCCGCTACCTCCGAGGTATGGACGGCGACGCGCAGCCCAACGGGGGACACCGCAGTGTCTCCGTGCCGAGCTTCTGGGGCGAAAACGTCACCGACCTCGAGCAATACGCCGGGTTCACTCGGGAGAGCTTGACCTACCTGGCCGGGAACGTCATCGCCGACGCCCTCAGTGATCCTTGGCGGAGCCCCAATCCCACCGCGACCGACACAGACGGATTCCAGTCCTACTACACCGGCACCGCTGTCCAGCGAACGCGCGTGTGGAGCGACTCGAGCCAGCAGTGGCAGACGAGTCGCACGGTCACGACCTTCGGGGACTACGGCTTGCCGACCTCGGCGGAGACCGACGGCGCGCTCAACGGGACGACTCCGGATCCCGCGCAGACCAAGTGCGCCACGACGACATACCTTCCCAACACGTCCGTCTGGATCCTGAACGCGGTCGAGCGGACCACCGAGTACGCAGGAACCTGCGCCTCCGCGGCGACGTCGAGCACGATCGTGTCGGACACGAAGAACTCGTTCGACTCGCAGCCGTACGGCACGCCACCCACGATCGGCGATGTCACCCAGAGCGACGTCCTGGACGCTTGGCCTGCCGGTGGCGCGGAGACGTTCCGGGCGCCGGACCAGACGACGACGTTCGACCAGTACGGCCGGAGCCTCAAGGTCGCCGACCACCGGGGCATCGCGACCACCACGGCTTACACTCCCGCGACCGGTGGTCCGGTCACCCAGATCGCGACGACCACACCACCGATCAGCGCGACCGACACGCGCACGTTCACCTCCACCAAAGTCTTGGACCCGGTGTCCGGCTCGGTTCTCTCCGAAACCGACAACAGCGGACTGCGCACCGACGCCACCTACGACCCACTCGGCCGCATAACCGCCGTCTGGGCGCCCGGCCACGACAAGACCCGCAACGCCCAGCCGTCGACAACCTACGAATACCTCGTCACCGCCGACGCCGGCAAGATCAGCTACGTGGCCACGAACTCCCTGCTGGCCAACGCGCACTACGCCACCAGCTACGCGCTCATCGACGGACTCGGCCGCACGGTCCAGACCCAAGCACCGACTCCCTACGCGCAAGGCGGCCGGGTCCTGAGCGACTCGCTCTACGACTCGCAAGGCCGCGTCTACATCTCGCACAACAACTATTGGAACGGCGACTCGGGTCCGGACAAGACGTTGCACGTCGTGCAGGACAACGCCGTGCCCAACAGCACGTTCACGACCTACGACAGCGCCGGGCGAACCATCGGCGCGGCGTACGCCCTGGACGGCACCGAACAGTGGCGTACCACCACCCGCTACGACGGCCTCCGCACGACCACGATCCCGCCGGTTGGCGGCACGGCGATGGCACTCGTCAACAATGGGCTCGGGCAGAACGTTCAGACCCTGCAGTACCACGACCGCGACCACACGGGCCCGACCGATCCCGCGGACGTCACCACCTATGCCTACGCACGAAACGGGCAGCTCGCGACCGTCACCGACGCGACCGGCAAGAACACGTGGACCACGGCCTACGACCTGCACGATCGCAAGGTTTCGGCCACTGACCCCGACACCGGCACGTCCACCTACGCCTACGACGACGCCGACCAACTGACGACGAGCACCGACGCCCAGCACCGCACCCTCGCCTTCACCTACGACAACCTCGGCCGCAAAACCGCCGAGTACCAGGGCACGACCAGTGGCACCAAACTCGCCGACTGGACGTACGACACCGTACGGCCGGGTCTGCCGACCGGCTCGACCCACTACGTCGACGGCCGCTCCTACTCGACCGCCGTCACCGGCTACGACAACGCCGGACGGGCCACCGGCAACCGCTACACCATCCCCGCGTTCGAAACCGGGCTCGGCGGCACCTACAGCTTCAGCACCGAATACGACCCGCTCACCGGAGCAGTCGCCACGACGACCAGCCCGCAAAAGGGCGGAGTCCCGCGCGAAACGATCTACCACGACTACGGCACGCTCGGACAACCCATCGGCCTGCGAGCGTCCTCGTCCACCGGCGGTCTGCTGTACCTGGTATCCGAAACCGACTACACCCCCCAGGCGCAGGTCCTGCGTACCAATTTCCAGGACCCGACTAGCCCTTACCAGGTCGCCGTTACCAACACCTACGAAAACGGCACCAACAGGCTCGCCAGCACGCTGGCGCAACGTGCCACCAGCACTGGTTACGACATCACCAACCGCCAGTACACCTACCAACCGGCCGGCAACCTCATCAAACTCGCCGACACTCCCCAAGACGGTACGAGCGACGTCCAGTGCTTCACCTACGACTACCGCCAGCGCCTGACCGATGCCTGGACACCGTCCTCCGCGGACTGCTCGGCACAGGCCTCGGCGGCGGCTCTCGGGGGCGCGGCACCGTACTGGACGTCCTGGGGCTACGACGCCGAGGACAACCGCATCAAGCAGGTCCAGCACTCCACCGGGGGTGATGCGACCACCACCACGACCTACCCCGACCCCGGCGCTGCCAAGCCGCACGCTCCGCAGACTGTGACCCGCGTCAGCGGCAACACCACCAGCACCAGCACCTACGGCTACGACGACACCGGCCGCACCCTCACCCGAGGACCGGCCGGCGCCGGCCAAGCCTTCACCTACGACGCCGAGGGCAACATCGCCTCGGTCACCGAAGCCGACGGCAAAACCAGCACGTACGTCTATGACGCCGACGGCAACCGCCTCATCACCCGTGACCCCACCGGAGTCACCCTCACCATCGGCGACACCGAACTCCACGTCGCCGCCGGCAGCACCACCGCCATCGGCACCCGCTACTACAGCTACAACGGCCAGCCCATCGCCGAGCGCAACGGCGTCGCAGGCGTCTCCTGGCTGATGTCCGATGCCCAGGGCACCGTGTACGCCACCGTCGATGCCGCCAACCTCGCCGTGCACAAGCGGTACCAAGACCCCTACGGCGTCCCGCGCGGCACCGCGGATGGCCCGTGGGCCGACAACCACGGCTTCTTGGGTGGCTATCAGAACACGTCCGGGCTCACGCACCTGGGTGCCCGGGAGTACGACCCGGTCACCGGAGCATTCATCAGCCCGGACCCCCTGCTGGATCCGATGAACCCGCTGCACCTCAACGCCTACACCTACGGATTCGACAACCCCATCGCCAACACCGACCCCACCGGCCTCGAACCGATGCTCGATGAATGCAGGAACGCCGATGACCGGCTCGCCTGTGAGAACTGGGGCTACACAGCCGACCTCGACTCGTTCTACCAGCCATACAAGCGATCGGGTGTCAAGCTGTGCAACTGGAGCCGCGACTGCCTGTCCAAGAACGCCGAGGTTCTGAATAAAGGTCGACACGCACCCACACGTGAGCGCGCAGAGCAAATCTATCGCGAGTACCACCACGAGGGCATGACGATCAAGGAGATCCTCCAAGTCGGCTGGGAAATGACGGGGATCCCCGACGCCATCAGCTGTGTCAACGATCCCAGCTGGAGTGACTGCCTGTCGGCAGTGGCGACCGTGCTTCCGGTCGGTAAGGGCGCCAAGTTCATCAAGGGGCTGGTTGAGTCCGAACGGGCGAAACGTGCTCTTGATTTCGTCAAGGACATCGACGAAGTCACCAAAGAAGAACCACTGGCATGCCCAATTGGGCTAGCGCACAGCTTCACTGGTGACACCCGCGTCCTCATGGCCGACGGCACATCGAAGCCCATCTCCGATGTCAAGGTCGGCGACAAGATCACCAACACCGACCCTGACAGTGGCAAACTGGAACAGCACGCCGTCACCGCCATCCACGTCACCGCCGACGACCGCGACCGCGTCGACGTCCAACTCGCCGGCGGCGGCGACCAGGTCATACACGCGACCGAGCACCACCAGATCTGGGAAGCACGCACCCACCACTGGGTCGAAGCCGGGCAACTGCAGCCTAATGACCAGGTGCGCTCCAGCACGAGCATCGCTACTGTGGTGCGCGTACTGCACCATGTCGGACGAGGTAAGACGTATGATCTAACGGTCGAGAACCAGCACACGTACTATGTACTCGCTGGCAACACGCCAGTGCTCGTGCATAACTCCCTGAGTTGTGATGGAGTCAGCCCCAATGGCTGGCCAAAGCCAACCATGGATAACTGCAAGGAGTGTGCGCAGAAGATCCAGGACAGGATCGGCGGGCAGATCTACCATGTTAAGGATAGTGAGGGGGCTCCTGGCCTCGGCCCCTCGACGAATGACCCGAATGGCTCGTGGACTGAGCATTATGCCGTAATCAAAGATGGCACGGCGTACGACGCATTCACTGGGCCAGAGGGAATGCCTATAGATCAATATCGGGCACAGTGGCAGTATGGCGATTACCTCTCCTTCACTCCATATAACCCCTGAAGGTGATCGAGTGAATCTGAAAGAACTCTGCGCTCACCTGCAGAATCGGCGCAGGATGTACCTCCCTGATGACAGGTACTCAACGGCTGTCTCCTTCATTGAGGGTTTCAATGTCGCACTGGACGGCGAGCCTTTGAAAGGGTTCCAGCGCTGGCTTTCCGAACGAATTCGCGGGGGTGAGTCGAATCTTCATTGGGCGTACCTCGTGGCATCTGTGCGGATGCCGGAAGTGATCGAAGGGAATCTTCCTCTCGATCAGATCTCACCCGATCAAGAAGAGCTACTGGTCGATGATTTGCTGCGACTGATCGACGAATTCTTGGCGCTGCCCTCGTAGAAGCTGCCGCAGGGAGATCGCGAAAGGTGGGGCCCCGCCGGCTGAGCTTCCGGTGGGGCCTCGGGGTTTCTGACGGCAGTAGTTAAGGGCAACGTCAGCGGAGGGTGCTGCACAAAGGGGTGGTTCGTCGCCGTCGCCGGGTCGGGCGGCGGGCTGGGTGGGGTTGCGGAGGGCGTTGCCGAGAAGGTCGATGGCTGATCGTGCTGGGGCGGACGAAGGAGTCTTGGGCGCGGTCCAACGGCCCGCACACCCACTCGCACTCACGCGGCCCGTCGGCACTGCCCGACCGACAACCGCCGCCACGATCGGGCAGGCAGATCTGCAGCGCGAAGCACACCGCGGAGTTCGCCGCCGACCCGCGGCCCTGGGCGAGGATGTTGGCCTCCCGGCAGAACCTGACGATGTCCCACACCACGAGGAAGTAGCCGGGGAAGTCGAGCTGCTCGATGACCTGCAGTTCGTGGTCGAGCTGGGCGTAGGCCTTCGGGTTGTCCGCCCGCGCCCCGTAACGCAACCGGGCGCCCTCGAAGGTCAGGTGGCGCAGGTAGTCAGCCTCGTCGGCGAACCCGTCCGGTACGGGGAACGGGGCAGCTTCGGGGCGACCAGAGCCAGGTCGAACGCCACCTCCGTGCCCAGCAGCGCGGCCCGCTGCACCGCGCCGGGGTAGCGGGCGAAGATCTGGTGCTGCTCGGCGCCGGCGCGCAGGAACGCGGTGCCGGCGGCCGGGAGCCAGCCCTCGAGCTCGTCGACCGAGCGGCGCGCCCGCACCGCCGCCACCGCGGCCGCGTGCCGCTCCTGCTCCGGGCGGGCGAAGTGGACGTTGTTCGACGCCACCGTCGGCAACCCCAGCTCGTCCGCCATCCCGGCCAGCAGGTCGTTGTGCACCGAATCCAGCGGCTGGCCGTGGTCGATCAGCTCCACCGCCACGTGCTCACGCCCGAACTCGCCGGCTTTCAGCTCGGCGAGCTGCACAGTGCTGCGCGCGTGGCGCACGAGTAACCGGACATCGGGGTGGCCGGCCCGCACTTGGGCGATCGCGGTGGGCAGCAGGTCGGCGGGCAGCTCCAGGGGCACCCCGACCCGCAGCTCGCCGTCGGCGCCCGCGCCCGCGCCGGTGATCGTGGCGACCAGCCGGTCGTGCTGTTCGACGAGGGCCCGGGCCTCCACCAGCAGCACTGCGCCGAGTTCGGTGGGCCGGGCGCCGTTGTAGTCGCGGACCAGCAGGGTGGCGCCGGCCTGCGCTTCCAGCGCGCGCATGGTCTGCGACAGCGCGGACTGGCTCACGTGCAACCTGCGGGCGGCGGCGGACACGCCACCTTCGTCTACCACGGCCACGAACGCTCGGAGTTCCCGGATCTCCATCGGTACCGCGCACCCTCCTCGTGCCGTCGCCAGGCCGGATCCCATGCTACCCAGCCGCTCACCGGCCGCGACCGGACTCGCGCACCTGCTTATGGACGCCATCGTCGAGACGGTTGGCCCGGACGGAACACCGCCGGGTGTCCGGGACTTGACCCGGGTGCGGGAGGCACACCGCCCCCGCTCTCCGCTCGACACGAAAGGATCCGGCGATGACACGTCCGGTTCGGATCGGTGCGCACCTGTGGCCCGGTGGCGCGCCCAGCTACAAGTCCTGGCGGGAAGCGGTGCTGCGCGCCGAGGACATGGGAGTGGACGTCGTGTTCGGCTACGACCACTTCCACAAGCCGTTCGTGCGGCTCACCAGTGAGGGACCCGAGTTGCTGCCGGAGCAGCCCGATGTCACCAACTTCGAGGCGTGGACCGCGCTCGCGGCCTGGGCCGAGATGACGACCCGGGTGGAGATCGGCACGTTGGTGACGGGAATCGGTTACCGCAACCCGGATCTGCTCGCCGACATGGCCAGGACGGTCGACCACATCTCCGGCGGCCGGCTCATCCTCGGCGTGGGGTCTGGTTGGTACGAGAAGGACTACTCGGTCTACGGCTACGACTACGGCACCGTGAAGTCCAGGATGGATCACTTCGCCGACGGGCTGCGCCGGATCGAGTACCGGCTGGCCCAGCTGAACCCGCCACCGGTGCGGCCGATTCCGATCCTGATCGGTGGCTCCGGCGAGAAGCGGACCCTGCCGCTGGTCGGCAGGCATGCCACCATCTGGCACAGCTTCCTTGACCTGGACACCTTCCGCCGTAAGGACGATCTGGTCCGGCGGCTCGCCACCGAAGCGGGCCGCGACGAGCGCGTGATCGAGCGTTCGATCGCGTGGCCGGGCGATGGTGTCACCGCGGACGGCTACGCCGCTGCCGGCGTCACGTTGTTCACCACCGAGATCCACCCGACCGACCTCGGGTACGACCTGTCCCCGCTGAAGGACCTGCTGGCCTGGCGGGACAACCGGAACTGATCCCGGCCCAACCCCTTCCCGGCACAGACCGCGCCCGGGAAACCCGCACCACAACGAGGAACGAATCATGGAACTGGACAACCACGTCGCCCTGGTCACGGGTGGCACCGCGGGCATCGGCCTGGAGACCGCCCGTCTGCTCGCGAACAACGGAGCTCAGGTGATCATCTCGGGGCGCGACGAGGAGAGGGGGAAGGCGGCGCTCGCCGGACTCGGCGACCACAGCGGCGTCCGGTTCGTCCGCGCCGACCTCGCCGACCTAGATTCGGTGGAAGCGCTGGCCGAGCAGGCCGGCCCGGTGGACATCCTGGTCAACAACGCGGGCGCGTTCCCGACCTCACCGACCGTGCGGCAGTCCGTCGCCGAATTCCAGCAGGTGTTCGACACCAACGTCCGCGGGGCCTACTTCCTGGTCGCCAGGCTGGTGTCCGGGATGATGGACCGCGGCCGAGGCAGCATCGTGAACGTGACCAGCGTGGCCACCGCCAAGGGCATCCCCGGCGCCTCGGTCTACAGCGCGTCCAAAGCGGCGTTGGAGTCGCTGACCCGCACCTGGGCGGTGGAGTTCGGCCCCCAGGTCCGGGTGAACTCGGTGGCTCCCGGCCCGACCAGGACCGACGGCGTCCTGGTCGAGTGGGGCGATAGTGTCGAGGACCTCGGCCGGGCCACCGCGCTGCAGCGCACCGCCGCGCCGCAAGAGATCGCCGAGGCGATCCTGTTCGCGGTCTCGCCCCGGGCGAGCTACCTGACCGGCTCGGTGATCCGGATCGACGCCGCCGGCGCGATCGCCTGACCGCCGACCACGACGCATCAGGGCCGGGGCCGCCACACCTCAGGCGTCCCCGGCCCGAAATCGCCCCGCCAATGAACGCGACGGGCCACACCATGAATCCTCGCCAGTACAACCGGCGTAACGCGGTGCAGGCCTTGTGGTCGCGTGCTCGCTGTTGTGCCGTCTCGACGAAGAGGCAGCCCGGAAGGCCGCCTGAGGGCGAGGCCAGCGAGCGCAAGGTCATCGAAGAACAGCTCAGTCGTCGCGGGGGCCGGTGGACTCCGGTGGTGTCAGCCCGAGCGCGTCCAGCTCGGTCGGGCTGCGTGCCAGCTCGTCGCCGCGCTCGGTGAGGTGGTCGGAGGCTGACCTCGGTGGTCTGCACGATGTAGTCGCGGCCGGATCTCGCCGCCGAAGTCGTGGTTAGCGAACACGCCCTCGACCAAGTTCTGGGTGGTGAGCTCACGATCGTCTCCTTCGTGGGCAGCCGGGTCACCGGCCGCCGCGGTAGCGGCGGAGGGCGTTGGCGTGGTCGTCCATCTGGCGCACGTGCGCATCGAGCGCGTCGGCGTGCTCATCGACGATGACCGAATCCACACGGCGATCGTCCGCGCACCCGCAGGGGCAGGACATGCCGACCGTCCACGACCTCGATCAGCTGTCCGAACTGTTCACGGCCAACGCCGGCGAAGATCTCTACGTCCGCTGGTCGCATGGCCCCGATCGATCTGTCTTGTGCCAGTGCTTTCTGGAGCGCTGCCCTCGGGCTCGAAGTCTCGCCGGAGTGGGATAGCGGCAACTGGCGCACCCTTCGGCAGCGGAGCGGGGGAGACCGGGTGCTGGGCCTGATGCGGAGTTCCTCACCGGTCGAGCGGCGACCCCGGCTGCACCTCGACCTCGTCTTGGACACCGCCGACGAGCAACGGTCCGAGGTCGAACGCTTGGTCGCGCTGGGTGCCCGGCACGTCGACTGGGACAGCTACCCCCTGGATCCCGACTTCGTGGTACTCGCCGACCCCGAGGGGAACGTGTTCTGCGTCGTAGACCTGAGCCGCGCACCCTCGGGCAGCGGAGGTTTGTGAACGAGCGCCATCTGTTTTGCGCATGTCGGCCGACGGTGAGAAGCTGAGCTGCCGCTGGCGCGGTTGGTGTGTTTCCGAGACGGTGGGCTCGGGTACGCGAAGATCCATGGGTACCCGTGCGCTCACGTCGCTGCCGTACGACATCATCGAGGACGAGAACGTCTGGATTTCCGTGTCGGGCGGGATCCGGCTGGCGGCCAGAATTTGGCGACCGGCCGGCTCGGAATCCGTGCCGGTGCCGGGAATTCTGGAGTACATCCCCTATCGCAAGCGTGATCTCACTTCGGTTCGCGACTCGATTCATCACCCCTACCTCGCCGGCCACGGGTACGCCTGTGTGCGTGTCGACATCCGCGGCACCGGGGAGTCCGAGGGGGTTCTTGAGGACGAGTATCTGGAGTCGGAGCAGCAGGACGCGGAGGACGTGCTGGCGTGGCTGGCATCGCAGCCCTGGTGCAGTGGCGTCACGGGGATGATGGGCATCTCGTGGGGTGGGTTCGCTGCGCTGCAGGTGGCCGCGCGGAAACCGCCGAGCCTGCGGGCGATCGTGATCTCGTCGTTCACCGACGACCGGTTCGCCGACGACATGCACTACATGGGTGGTTGTCTGTTGTCGGACAACGTCGCGGAGTCCGGCACGATGTTCTCCGACGCGACGCTGCCGCCGGATCCCGCGCTGGTGGGGGATCGCTGGCGCGAGCTGTGGCTGGAGCGGCTGGAGCACTGCAGCCTGTGGGCCGAGCAGTGGCTGCGGCACCAGCGGCGCGACGAGTACTGGCGGCACGCGTCAGTGTCGGAGAACTACCACGACGTGCAGGTGCCGGTGCTCGCCTCCAGCGGCTGGGCCGACGGCTACTCGAACGCGGTGACGAGGCTGCTGGCCCACCTCGACGTGCCGCGGCGCGGCCTGATCGGCCCGTGGTCGCACAAGTATCCGCACCTGGGCGAACCCGGGCCGGCGATCGGCTACCTCCAGGAAGTGGTGCGCTGGTGGGACCACTGGCTCAAGGACGTCGACAACGGTGTGATGGACGGCCCGATGCTGCGCACGTGGATGCAGGACAGCGTCCCGCCGTCGACCTCCTATGAAGACCGGCCAGGGCGGTGGGTCGGTGAGGCGTGCTGGCCCTCGCCCCACGTAGCGCCGTCGGAACACCCGCTCGCGCCCCACCGGATCGCCCGGCCCGGCGAAACCGCCCCCGAGGAGACCCTGCATCTGTCCTCGCCGCTGTCGGTGGGTCAGTTCGCGGGGAAGTGGGCTTCCTACAGCGCACCTCCCGACCTGCCCTACGACCAGCGCGAGGAAGACGGCGGATCGCTCGTCTTCGACACCGATGTGCTCACCGACCGCTGTGAGATCCTCGGCGCACCACAGGTGCGGCTCACGATCTCAGCCGACCGACCGGTGGCGATGGTGGCGGCGCGATTGTCGGACGTGGCCCCGGACGGGAGTGCCACCCGCGTGACATACGGCCTGCTCAACCTCACCCACCGCGAAGGCCATGAAAACCCCGTCCCTCTGGAACCGGGGCAGGTCTACGAGGTTCAGCTCGAACTGAACGGGGTAGCGCAGGCTTTCCCCGCGGGGCACCGTATCCGGCTTTCTCTGTCCACTTCGTACTGGCCACTCGCTTGGCCGCCGCCGGAGCCGGTCACACTGTCCATCCACACCGGACAAAGCACGCTGACCCTCCCGGTGCGGCCGGTCGCAGAATCCGACGAGGTCTCCGAGCGGCCGTTCGAACAGCCGGAAGGGACGCCGCCGGTCTCGACCACCGCGCTGACCCCGCCCGAGCAGCGCTGGACGGTCTCGCGGGACCTGGTCGACTACCACTCCGCACTGGACATCGTGAAGAACTCCGGCACCGTCCGGTACAACGACATCGACCTCGCGATCACCCGTGACGTGCACGAACGCTACAGCTGGGTCGCCGACGACTTCTGCTCCGCCATGGCCGAAACGGAGTGGGTCGTGACGTTCGAGCGAGGCGAGTGGTCGGCTCGGAGTGAGACCCGCACCCGGGTTTCCTGCACCCCCGACGAGTTCATCGTCGATGCCCGGCTCGACGCCTACGAAGGCGCCCGCCGGATCATGTCACGAAACTGGCACCGCGTGGTCCCGCGCGATTTGGTCTGAACCGCGTTCACCCTGCTGTCGTGCATGTTGTGCCAGATGGCCCAGTTTGTCGCCGTGGTGACGGGGAATTCCATGACCACGACGACGAACGGGAAACCGACCGGATGACGAAGAACATTTTCGTGATCGGCCTCGACGCCGACAACGCGCGAGTGCTGGAACGCTTGCCGGACGCCGAAAACTACAAGTTCCACGGCCTGCTGACCCCGGAGGAGCTCCAGCACGGCGAGATCGACATCGTCGGGCTGCTGGACAAGGCAACGGAGGAGTTGGCCGCGTTCGAGGGCCGGATCGACGCGATCGTTGGCTTTTGGGACTTCCCGGCCGCGACGCTGGTGCCTCTGCTGTGTGAGCAGCACGGCCTGCCGCACGTCCCGCTCGAGGCGGTTCTCAAGTGTGAGCACAAGTACTGGAGCCGGCTCGAACAACGGGCGGTGATTGACGAGACGCCGCCGTTCGGCATCGTCGATCTCGACGAGGAAGAACCAGGGTTGCCCGAGGGCATGTCCTTTCCCGTGTGGCTCAAGCCGGTGAAGTCGTTCTCCTCGGAGCTCGCTTTCCACGTGACCGATCAGGAGGATTTCGCCGCCGCTGTCACGGAAATCCGCCAGGGGGTCGGACGCGTCGGCAACCCGTTTGATCACGTCCTCGGCAAGGTGGATCTGCCGCCTGAGATCGCCTCAGTGGGTGGGGCTGCCTGCCTCGCCGAGGCGGAGCTGTCCGGGGTGCAGGCCGCGGTGGAGGGGTACGTCTGGAACGGCGAGGTGACCGTCTACGCAGCACTGGACTCGATCGACTACCCGGAACGGTCTTCGTTCCTCAGGCACCAGTACCCATCCCAGCTGCCCGACGACGTGGTGCGGCGCATGGAAGACGCCGCGCAGCTTGTGATGCCCCGGATCTGCTTCGACAACGCGACCTTCAGCATCGAGTTCTTCTGCGACGTCGGGACCGCTCAGGTCAGCCTGCTGGAGATCAACCCGCGGCATTCGCAGTCCCACGCCGAGCTTTTCGAACTGGTCGACGGTGTCGCCAACCACGACATCATGGTCCGGCTCGGCCTCGGTGAAGCACCGAAACCCCGTGATTCCCACGGTCCCTACCGCATCGCCGGGCGGTGGTACCTGCGGCGCTTCTCCCGCGACGCCGTGGTGACCCGGGCGCCGACCGAAGCCGAGATCGCCGCGTTGGAGCAGAAGATCGACGGCGTCGCGATCGACGTCAGCCCACGCGAAGGGCAGCGCCTGTCCGAACTGCCCGAGCAGGACAGCTACTCCTACGAGCTCGCGCAGATCCTCATCGCCGCGCAGAGCGAGCGCGAGATGGAACAGAAGTACGAGCGGTGCGTCGCCGAGTTACGGTTCGAGTTCGCCGAGG